>NZ_JACRWC010000015.1 GCF_014306095.1 Lentihominibacter faecis | reverse complement strand
AGAGACAGATATTATACCATCGTAAGAAACGTATTACAACACAATTAAATTACAATATTCTGAATTCATTCGCAATGCGGAATATTCCAGGACATTTTAGGATTTTCGGGATTTTTTCAGGATTTTTTATATGGATTATTGCATCATTATTTAGCGATTTCCATCAGTTTTTCGATCTGTTTTCCCCAAACTGACGGGAATCACTACAAATAAGCATCTTTGACTCCGATGCTTATATCAGAAAACCGCTGGAATAAAAGCAACCAAAAAGCCGAAGCTACAATTCTATGCAGTTTCGGCTTTTTTAATCTTTAGGTTTCTTCGGTCGTAGAGTGCTACACGCTAGAATTCTGCTGTCTTCGGCGTTCTCGGGAACGGCAGCACGTCGCGGATGTTACTCATGCCGGTGATGTACATGATGATCCGTTCGAATCCAAGGCCGTAACCGGAGTGTTTTACACCGCCATACTTTCTCAGATCCATGTACCACCAGTAATCTTCCTCTGTCATACCGGTTTCTTCGATACGAGCTTTGAGGACGTCATAGCGTTCTTCTCTCTGGCTTCCGCCGATGATCTCTCCAACGCCCGGTACCAGCAGGTCGCAGGCTGCGACCGTCTTGCCGTCATCGTTGAGACGCATATAGAACGCCTTGATTTCCTTCGGATAATCTATTACGAAAATTGGTTTCTTATACACTTTTTCTGTCAGATAACGTTCGTGCTCCGTCTGCAGGTCGATACCCCACTCTACCGGATACTGGAAGTCTTCACCTGACTTCTGCAGAATCTCAACTGCCTCAGTATAAGTCACACGCTCAAAATCTGAATTTACGATATTCTGCAGACGCTCGATGAGCCCCTTGTCCATAAACTTGTTGAAAAACTCCATTTCTTCCGGCGCATTTTCCAGCACATAGTTGATGATGTATTTGATCATAGCTTCTGCTACATCCATATCGTCTGTCAGATCTGCGAAGGCCATCTCCGGTTCGATCATCCAGAATTCAGAGGCGTGTCTCGCCGTATTGGAGTTCTCTGCACGGAAGGTCGGGCCAAACGTGTAAACGTTTTTAAAGGCCAGCGCGAAGATCTCTGCTTCAAGCTGTCCGCTTACAGTAAGACTGGCTTTCTTGCCGAAAAAGTCCTGACTGTAATCGATTTCCCCGTCTTCTGTACGAGGCGGGTTATCCAAATCCAGCGTAGTGATCTGGAACATTTCACCTGCTCCTTCACAGTCACTTGCTGTAATGATCGGCGTATGAGCATATACGAAGTTATTCTCCTGGAAGAACTTGTGGATCGCATAGGCTACGATAGAACGCACCCGGAATACTGCAGAAAATGTATTGCTCCGCGGACGCAGGTGTGCGATCTCACGCAGGAATTCCATGCTGTGACGTTTCTTCTGAAGCGGATAATCTGCTTCAGATCCAGCTTCGATCACGATGTTCTTCGCTTTGATTTCAAACGGCTGCTTCGCGTCCGGCGTCAGGACAAACGTTCCCGTCACGCACAGAGCTGCTGCCACCGGTGCTTTAGAAATTTCTTCGAAGTTATCCAGAAATTCTGCTTCATACACGACCTGTACGGATTTAAAAAACGTACCGTCATTCAGCTCTATAAATCCAAATTTATTGGATCCGCGATTTGTTCTGACCCAACCCTCTACTACGATTTCCTGATCTGCATACTTTTCGCTTTCCCGAAAAAGACTTTTGATTTCTACTACATCTTTCATCTGTATTTTATCTCCTGTCAATAGTTTTGATTCTGCTTAACAGATTCTGGTTCCTTCCGGAACGATATCATCTACGAAAATGATCTGGCATCCGCAGGCATTATTCGTTCCTGCCAGCAACATTCCTTCACTCATAACGCCGGTCATTCTGGCCGGTGCCAGATTTGCTACCACAATGATCTTCTTTCCTACAAGCTCTTCCGGCTTATAATCATTCTTGATACTGGATACGATCACGCGCTCCTTGATGCCATCGAACAGCGTCAACTTGTAGTTGCTGTGTGCCTTGCGTATCTCCTGACATTTAAGGACTTTGCAGACACGCAGGTCTATCTCAAAGAACTGGTCAATGGAGATCTCCGGTTCTGTGATCGGCTTTACTTCATCAGGTTCGCCGTAAACTTTGACGATTTCCGGCTCTTTCTCAGCTTCCTCTGCAGCCTTCTTTGCAGCGATTTCTTCTTCCGTTTCCGGATGGCTGAAATCCAGAAGGTGCATGAAGCGTTCTCGGTCGATCGCATAGAGGAAGAGGTAAAGTCTCGGGCCTCTTTCCTTGCTGATCAGCAGCTTGTACACATTCTTGAAGAATGTACCCTGCAGCTTCTTCAGATCCTCTCTATCCATACCGTATACTTCCTTCGGGATATCATACAGTTTCGTGTTGAGAGAGTCCAGGTCATATTCACCTGCCTTGATATAGTTGTAAAGGATCTCGATTTCCTTCTTTTCTTCCTCTGTAAATGTTTCATACAGATCGAAATCTCTCCATCCCCGCAGCTTGTTGGCAGATTCCGGTGCACACTGATAGAGCCAATACTTTGCACGCTCCAGACGCGTATCAAAATCTTCGTACTTGTACGGTGTTCCGATCTTTTCAAATACGGTTTCCATCATCGGCACATTGAAGTCCACGATGGATCCCAGCTGTACCAGCAGACTCATCGGTACTGTCTTGATTTCTCTATCACCGATCAGTGAGAATTCCATAACAGTCTGGTTATGTTCATTGGCTTTACCGGCTTTATAATCATTATACATCTGTCTCTTATACACATC
>NZ_JACRWC010000016.1 GCF_014306095.1 Lentihominibacter faecis | reverse complement strand
TGGGCTCGGAGATGTGTATAAGAGACAGGCTCCCAGATAGGCCAGAAGATCGATCCAGCTGACGTGGATCCTGTCCTGATAACTGTCCACATCGATGTCCATGGCTTGTTTCAGCGGTTCGTAGGGCACGTTGAATTCCACCCATTTCAGCGGTTTTTCGGGGTCGGAAACTTTGCGGCTCAGAGGCAGGAGCGGCTGCTCGGAAAGGGCGGTCAGACACATGGAACAGAGGATGCTGACGATAAGAAGAGAGGCGAACACGAATCTTGCTTTTTTCTTTTTCATACGAAACCTCCCGCGGAGCGGTCTTTGCAGAAATGCAGAAGACGCGCAGATAGTAAACCGTATGCGGGTTTTCCTTGTTTTATGTCTTGGAGATCAGCGGTGATTCGTGGTATAATACGAGATTAGAAGTGTCAAATACGAGGAGGGACCCTATGAAGATCGCATTCCATACGCTTGGATGCAAAGTAAATCAGTATGAATCGGAGGCAATCGCGGCGGCGTTCGAACAGCAGGGATACACTGTGGTGGACGAGCGGGAGTTTGCCGATGTTTACGTGATCAATACCTGCACGGTCACGGCTGTAGCGGATAAAAAGTCCCGGCAGTATATTCGCAGGATGAAGAAGGTGAATCCCGACAGCGTGGTGGTGGTGACGGGCTGCTACGCTCAGATCAGCCCGGAGGAAGTGTCGGCGGTAGACGGTGTGGATATCGTGGCGGGCACCAATGAAAAGAGCCATCTGACGGATTACGTCGCGGAATTTCAGGAACACGGCATGCGCCAGCTTCACGTCAAGGGCTACGAGGAACTGGATGTTTTCGACGAGACAGGCCTGGTGGTCAACACGGAAAACCGGACGAGGGCGTATATCAAGATCCAGGAGGGATGTAATCGTTTTTGCTCCTACTGCGTCATCCCGTATGCACGGGGCAAAGTGCGGAGCCGGGGGCTTTCGGAAATCGTGGCGGAAGCAGAAAAGCTGATCACCGGCGGGTATCGTGAGATCGTGCTGACGGGCATCAATACGGCTCTTTATGAGATGGAGCAGATCCGGCCTGATGAGGCGGGCAGACTGCCGGAGGAGCCTTACGGTGTGGAGAAGGTCATCGCTGCCCTGAGCGATATCCCGGGGGATTTTCGTATCCGTTTGAGCTCTTTGGAACCGGCGGTGGTTGATGCGGATTATGTAAAGAGACTTTTGAAGTACGACAAGCTGTGCCATCATCTTCACCTTTCTGCTCAGAGCGGCAGCAGTCAGGTGCTTGCGGCCATGAACCGGCCGTATGACAGAGAGGCTTACATGGATATTGTTTCGACGCTGCGGAAAGCAGATCCGTATTACGGATTATCGACGGATATCATCGTGGGTTTTCCAGGAGAAAAGGAAGCGGATTTTGAGGATAGCTGCAGCTTGGTGGAAGAATGCACTTTCTGCAAAACTCACATCTTCAAGTATTCCAAGCGGCCGTTTACCAAGGCGGCCTCTATGAAAGGGCATGTGGCTCCGCAGGTGAAAAACCGCAGGAGCGACAAGCTCCACGACGTGGGAAAGAAGTCGGCAGAAACGTTCTTTGCTGAAAATAAAGGACGGATGGAACGGGTGCTGCTGGAAGAATTGCTGGAGGATCAGCAGATGATCACCGGCTATACGGGCAACTACATCAAGGTGTACGTGCCCTATGAGGATCCGGAGGCTGCACAGGGGATGCTGAACCAGTTCGTTTCGGTGGAGCTGTTAGAAGTATGCCGGGATGGCATGCGGGGACGGATGGTGGAAAGGCGAGACCAGTTATAGCGTAATAGGATGAAGTTGGTAGGATGATCGGCAGGTGGATATGAGAGACAAAATCATTATAATAGAAGATGATGCGGCGCTGGCTGCCGGGCTTGGCCGGGCACTGGCATCACAGCAGCGTGATATCAGGATATGCGGCAAACTGGCAGATGCCCGAAAGCTGATGGCGGGATCAACGCCTGCTCTCATTATACTGGATGTGAATCTTCCGGATGGAAGCGGGTTCGAGTTTCTCAAGGAGCTGCGGCAGCAAAGCGATGTGCCTGTGATACTGCTGACTGCGAACGATATTGAGACCGATATCGTCAGCGGGCTGGAAATGGGCGCAGACGACTATATCACCAAACCCTTCAGCCTTGCAGTGCTCCGTGCGCGGGTGAACACGCAGCTTCGCAGAAAAGCGATACAGGAAACCGCAGTATGCCTGGGGAAATACCGCTTCGATTTTCAGTGCATGGAGTTTTATGCAGAGGGAAGGCCGGTGGAGCTCAGCAAGACGGAGCAGAAGCTGTTGAGGATCTTTATTGAAAATCGTGGCATTACACTTAGCCGGGGAAGTCTTGTGGATCGCGTATGGACGGATGGTGCGGAGTATGTGGATGAAAATGCGCTTTCCGTGACGGTCAAGAGACTAAGGGATAAGCTGGGTGCAAAGGATGATATAAAGACCGTTTATGGCAAAGGCTATATGTGGGTGAAAGAAGATGAGTAATATCACAATAGTTGCAGTTGCGGCAGCTGTGATCGTCGTGCTGGTATCGGTGATCGCAGTGGCGGTAATGCACAGGAAACAGCGCAGGATCATGGACAGTATTGAAGAAATGCTGGAGACTGCGCGGAAGGGAAGTTTTAAAGAACAGGATTTCGATGAGTCGAGATTTTCTGCACTGGAAAACAGGTTCGCGGATTATCTTTTGACATCGGAGATCTCAGCAGAGCGTGTAAAGAACGAAAAAGAAAAGATCAAGACTTTGATATCCGATATCTCTCACCAGACGAAGACCCCGATCGCAAATATACAGCTGTATTCGGAACTGCTCGATGAGATGGAACTGCCTCAGTCTGCGAAAGAGTACACTTTTCAGCTTCATACACAGACGGAAAAGCTTAGTTTCCTTATCACTTCTCTAGTGAAACTGTCGCGTCTGGAAACCGGGATAGTCGCATTG
>NZ_JACRWC010000017.1 GCF_014306095.1 Lentihominibacter faecis | reverse complement strand
TCGGAGATGTGTATAAGAGACAGGAAGACCGTTTATAAAAACAGGAATCAATACAACTAAAAAAAATGCATACAAAATGATCCGTTTGAGCAGGATCCTGTCTCTATGATGATAACAATACTTGATTCCACAAATCATTCCCCAAATCAAAATACACCCTAAAGCGATCAGATTTGCCCTGGAAACAGTCATTAGTGTCATTCCAATTGATGCGGAAATGATTGGAATCATCCAGATTTTCTTGCGCCCAGTCCAAGTGATCAGTAAATAAATCCCGCAAACGCATGATGCCACAGCAGATTTTGCCACTCCGTTAGGATCCGCGGCAATTCCCCCATATCTTCCCCAAAAGGTATCATCCATCCCCGCTGGTGCACAAATCATATTTACAAAATAATAGCAAATAAAGCAAAGCACTCCTATGATTGCAATACACCGAAACAAGGTATCAAAGTCTCGACGATAGCACCATACGATAATAAAGGGTGGCATAAGAAACGTCATAAAAAGTCCCATTAAAATATAACTGTATCCTATGTAATGATGGATCCCTGAAATCACGATCACAATACCGCAAAGCATCAGGACATACATGAGCCAGGATCGTATTTTTACCATTTCTATTTTTCGATCAATACTGGCAATAAGAAATCCTATAAATGCGCATGTGCCTATGAAGCTGTTCAGCATGGCCGGATAATCGTATAGGAAAAACCGCTTAGCCTGATAAAAATAGGTCGATACAATAATAATGGTCAAACAACTATACATCAATATCGACCGTGTTCTCTGGGACAAACCTGAGGTATGCTTATATATAAAATTCAATATTGGAATATATAATTTTTCTACGATCATAACAACTCGCTTTCTATTGGTTTTATTTATTCTCCAGATACTGCACCGTCCGCATCAAGCCTTCTTTTAGAGAATACTGAGGCTGCCAGCCAATATTATGCAGGCGATCACTGTTAAGGATCCCCAGGGTAAAGGGCGCTGCTCCAGTATCTTTCGTTTCTTTTGGCAGATCCATCACTACTTGAATATCACGATCCGCATAAGCATCTGCCAGTGTTTCTGCCAGTTGACGAATAGATACGGTGGATTCCGGACTGGATATATTGTAAACCATTTCATCGGAATCCAGCAAAAT
The DNA here is from genome assembly GCF_014306095.1 of Lentihominibacter faecis. Classification (GTDB taxonomy): domain Bacteria; phylum Bacillota; class Clostridia; order Peptostreptococcales; family Anaerovoracaceae; genus Lentihominibacter; species Lentihominibacter faecis. The sequence continues at coordinate 2,003 of NZ_JACRWC010000017.1, read as the reverse complement.
CCGAAATATAGCAGCTACGGCATCGCTGACATAGGTATATGTGCGAATCGGTTTTCCTTCGCTCTTCATTACGATATTTCTATCGTTTATCACATCTCGCAGAAAATCCGCCTGAACCCGGCCGTCATCTACGGACATTCCCGGACCATAAGTATGTGCCAGGCGTGCCACCTTAACATTGAGTCCATACTGCTGTGCGAAGGATGCACACATGGTTTCAGCAGCTTTCTTGCCCTCCGGATAGCAGGAGCGTGGGGAAAGGGGGTCTACAAACCCATAGCTATCTTCCGTAAATTCTTTCTGATCATCGTAGGGCTGTCCATAGATTTCACGAGAAGAAATAAACAGATACCCCTCTGCATGACTTCTGCGTGCCAGATCCAGGGTGTAATAAGCACCCAAAGTATTTGCAGCAATCGTCCCCACCGGATCTTCTCGCATGATCAGTGGACTGGCCGGGCTGGCTGCGTGAATGATATAATGGAAATCCACATCCGTTTGGATCGGCTCTGCTACACTTTGACGGAGCACCTTGACCTGATCTCGAACATCCTCCGGCAGCTTTTCCGGATGGCGTACTAATGCGTACAGTTCCAGATCATTTCCAGAAATCTCTTTCCACTGAAGGATCGTCCTGCTGATGTAGCTTCCCAGCATACCACCGGCTCCCGTTATCAATATACGCTTACCGTCAAAATTTTCCCAGCTGATGTCTTGTTTTAATATGTCTCGTGCATCTTCCTGTAAAATATGGTTCATAGCTGTCCTCTATTTCTTTAAATTCTGTGCGATCTCTCCCGGAGCCAGGCCTAGTGCCTGCTGCGTCTCTTTATACTCCAGCATTGCACGGAATACATACAGATCCTCCGGCGTCGTCACCTTGATATTGCCCCGGTTTCCTTCCACCAGATGAACTTCTTTCCCGACAGAACGCATCAAGGTACAAGTATCGATAATTCCCTCATAATTCGGATTGTTTTTCCGCACCTGGTCGTGTGCCTGCAGTACATCTCCAAGCCAAAAGCTCTGTGGTGCCTGTGCAGTATAGAATGAACTGCGATCCGGGGACTCTTCCACCACGTTTCCACTATGGCTGATGATAGGAGTTTCAAAAAACTTTGTGCAGGTCACTGCCGATCCATATTCTCGGACACTTCTCAGATTAGCATCGATCACTTCCGCTGTAATGCATGGGCGCACGCCGTCATGGATCATAACGATATTATCCCGTCCTTCGCCCTCACAGGCTGCTCGCAATCCATTCAGGATCGAATCCTGCCCTGTTGCTCCGCCCGGCACGATATCCTTCACCTTGCTGATCAGAAAACGTTTGACTAACTTTTGCAAACGCGAGATGCAGTCTTCCTTGCATGCTACATAAATAGCATCCACTGCCGGATGCTCTTCAAAAATTTCCAGCGTGTGAATAATGATAGGTTTTCCATTTACTTCGATAAACTGCTTCGGAAGTCCGGATCCCATACGAGCTCCGCTTCCTCCTGCAAATATGATCGCAATGTTTTTCATGTTCTATTCCTCCTGCAGCAGGATCTCATCGATTACCCGGTCCGATGCATCGCCGCGATATCCGCCAAAATTGTCCTTTGCAAACTGGATGATCTTCTCGGTTTCAAAATCTTTCTGTTCCAGACATTCCATCAACTGATCAAAGGTATCGCAGACCTTTCCCGGGGCGCTCTCTAAAATGCTCCGGTGCACACCTCGTGTCAGTTCATAAAACTCCCTGTCGTAAGTATAGAATACAACAGGCCTCTGCAACAATGCATATTCAAAGTAGTTAGAAGAATAATCCGTGATCAGAAGATCTGTCACATAATACAACTTGTTGATATCCGGAAAGCTGCTGAATTCCCGGATGCGATCCTGCAAAAGTTCAGGGATTTCCGGCAGTGTCTTCACAAATGGATGCATTTTTATCAAGAAAACAGCATCTTCTTTTTGGCAAAACTCATATATCCTCTGGAAATCCAGTTTGGAATAAT
>NZ_JACRWC010000089.1 GCF_014306095.1 Lentihominibacter faecis | reverse complement strand
GCATTTCCTTTTCAGGTTGTGCTGTTAGTATCCTTTAAATCAAATTTATTTTGACTCAAATTTCTACACTATGAAGTTTTCAATGTTCTCGCCTTTTTCAAGGCTTGTTCGCTCTCACGAACTTCTTTATTATATCGCATGCCTTCGAGCTTGTCAACAACTTTTTTCAACTTTTTTCGAAGCGTTTTTCTGTCCATTTCCATGCGAGCCATCGCCTCATTTTACGTTGTTTTTTTGTTGTCTGCGTCTCTCTGACAGCTTGATTATCTTACCAAAGATATTACCTCTTGTCAACGGATTTTTGCATCTTTTTTTGCCTTTTTTCGATTTCTTTTTTACGTGGATTTTGCGGCCTTTCGCAGGAGAGCGGCCCGGCAGGGCCTTACCCTTTGCAAACACTTGCTTCGTCGCCTTTGCAGAAAGCTCCTCAAGAACCGCGGAGCAGCGAAAATACAGACGGCCGGCTATCCATTATAATGTATGAAAACCTTGGATCCGGATCAGAATCTTTGCAGAAATCCGGCTTTTTTCACATTCCGCACACTTGTCCAACGGCTCTATGGTATATAATAGTTAGAAATGGGAGGAAAAAGTATGGACAAATTAAAAATTCTATTAAAGGATAATACGTTTATACGGCACACCTTTTTCATCGTATTCAACGCGATCCTGCTATATATTCTCTATTTCCTGATAAAAAACATCGGTTCCATCACCGGCGGGCTTCATCACGGGTTCCTCGTGCTTATGGATGCATTTAAACCGCTTCTGATCGGACTTGTACTGGCATATCTGCTTAACCCGCTGGTATCGTTCGTCGACGGCAAGCTCCTAAAGCTTCTGGTTCGCCTGCCCGACGATCCGATCAAGCTGGAGAAAAAGAAAAACACCCGGTACCTGATCAGCGTGCTTATATCATACTTATTTGTGATAGCTGCGATTCTGGCGATCCTGTACGGATTTGCCGTGATGCTGATCGGACGCATTTCCTTTACCAACGTGCCCAACATGCTTCAGGATCTGATGGGAACAGCTATTAAATACGAAGCGACACTTCAGACCTGGATCCAGCACAATATCCCACACGATATCCTTTCGGATAAGGTCACGGAATTTACCAACTATTTAATGAGCTGGATCAGCGAAAACATGAGCGCTACAACAGCCATTTCCTTTGTGACCAGCCTGGGCGGGAATATCGTCGATTTTGTCATCGGAATCATCATCAGTATTTACCTGATGAAGGACAAGAAGTTTTTCCTGGGGCTGTGGCGAAAGTTTCTGCATCTGCTCCTGCCGCAGAAAGCCAATGCAGTATTTACAGAAACACTACACGATATCAACGTCGTGCTGTCCCGCTTCATCCGCGGCGCGCTTTTAGACTCCCTGTTCGTGGCGATCCTCTCATCGATAGGCCTTTCTATCATGGGGCTTGAGGCCGCCGTATTCATCGGTGTCTTCGCAGGTCTCGCCAACGTTATCCCATATTTCGGCCCGGTACTGGGTATGATTCCGGCTTTCCTGATGGGGCTTTGCACAGGCGGCTTCTGGCACGGTGTGCTGGCTGTCGTGATCCTGCTGGCAGTTCAGCAGATCGACTCCAACTTCATATACCCGAAAGTCGTGGGTTCCTCTACCGGATTAAAACCTCTTGTCGTACTTCTGGCCGTCAGCGTGTTTGGTTATTTCGGCGGGATCGTCGGCATGCTGCTGGCAGTGCCGCTGGCAGGGATCATCCAGATCTTTGTATTGAAGTGGGTCCGCCGCAGAGAAGCGAAGCTGATCCAGAAAAGACGCAGCGGAAAAGGCAAGATACCTCCTATTATGGACTGACAATCATGGAATAAAAAAGCTCCAGAGAGCGGATTTCAACTCTCTGGAGTTTTTTCTTGCATTTCTATGTATTTATTAAGTCGGTACTTTTCGCCCGCCGCTCTATTCTTCCCAGGCTTTTTCCACAGCGTCTGCTACGATGTCGGCAGCATTCGGATAAAATGCACTCGGGATGATATAGTCCGGCTTCAGTTCTTCTTCCGGGATGATCTCTGCCAATGCATATGCAGCAGCAGTTTTCATTTCTTCTGTGATGCGTTTCGCGCGTGCTGCCAGTGCACCCTTGAAGAGTCCCGGGAAGATGAGCACGTTGTTGATCTGGTTCGGATAATCGGAACGTCCGGTTCCCACAACAGCCGCACCAGCTTCCTTTGCCAGATCCGGCAGGATCTCCGGTTCCGGATTTGCCATGGCGAAAATGATGGCATCTTTATTCATGCTGCGCACCATGTCCTGCGTCAACACCTTTGCAGCAGAAACACCGATAAACAGATCCCGTCCGGAAACAGCGTCCGCCAGACTTCCGGAAATCTGCTCTTCATTCGTAACAGCAGCCAGCCGCTTCTTCGCTTCATTGAGGTCGCCTCTGTCACGAGTCAGGATACCTTTGCTGTCGCAGGCCACGATGTCGCGGATCCCCAGATTCAGCAGCATCTTTGCAATAGCCGTGCCTGCAGCACCTGCACCGTTGATGACAGCCGTCATGTCGGAAAGCTTCCTTTCCGTCAGCTTTGCAGCATTGATAACAGCTGCCGAAACCACTACCGCTGTACCGTGCTGGTCGTCGTGGAACACCGGGATGTCCACCTGCGCCTGCAGTTTTTCTTCGATCTCGAAGCAACGTGGTGCAGAGATGTCTTCCAGGTTGATCCCGCCCAGCGTCGGCGCGATGTTCTTGACAATATTTACGATCTCATCCACATCCTGAGTTTCCAGACAGATCGGGAATGCGTCGATGCCCGCGAATTCCTTGAACAGCAGAGATTTGCCATCCATGACCGGAATGGACGCCAGACCGCCGATGTTCCCAAGACCCAGGACCGCGGAACCATCGGATACTACAGCCACGATATTGGACTTGTTCGTGTATTTATATACATTTTCAGGATCTTCCTTGATCTTGCGGCACGGCTCGGCTACCCCCGGAGTGTACGCCGTGGACAAGTCGTCCTTTGTTTCTACTTTCACTTTGCTGGCAACAGCCATTTTCCCTTTATGCTCTTCGTGCATTTTCAGGGACTCTTTATAATAATCCATTTTACCACCCCTATCTACTTTTTCCAGGAGCTTTTCAGCCCTACGATTTTATTGAATACCTTTTCTGTATCATTTGTCAGTTTGCTGTCGGCGATGTAGTAGCCTTTGCGGAAGAACTGGAACCGTTCACCCGGCTTGGCTTCTGCCACCAGCCTGT
>NZ_JACRWC010000005.1 GCF_014306095.1 Lentihominibacter faecis | reverse complement strand
CGCTAACCCTTTGCGGAGAGGCGTGAAGCACTTAAAAGTGGTCTATTCCAAAGAAGTCCCGCTGACACCGGACTACGAAGCGTGCGGTGAAGACGCTCGCGTTCATGGCAAACAGGTGCCGGGCAGCAGTGCTTTCGTGCCATCTGTGGCGGGACTGATCCTGGCGGGCGAAGTCGTTAAGGATCTGATCAAAGCATAATGAAATCGCTGAATCCATAAAATCGCAAACAGATTCCTCGAGATGCGGAAAAAGATTTCTGTATTTCGGGGAATTTTTTCTTTCTCTGGGAAATATACTGTTCTGGGTGGTGAGGCTATGATTATTATGATTCGAAAAAAACGGTTTTTACGGGCGGCAGGAGTGCTGGCTGCTGCGGTAGTGCTGGGAGCAGGGATCTTTACAGCGGCGGGCGTGCTGCAGGAAAAGAGTCTCAATACGGCGGCAGACGGCAACTGGGGACTCAGTTTTCAGGAGGCGGGGGAACCGCCGGTGGCGAATGCGACCATGGATTATCTGAAAAAATTCGATGCTTATTATGCGGAGGATACCGATAAGAAAGAGCTGTTTCTGACGTTTGACGCCGGCTATGAAAACGGTCATACGGCGAAGATCCTGGATACTTTAAAAAAGCATCACGTCAAGGCGACGTTTTTTGTGGTGGGAAATTTCATCGAGACCAGTCCTGATCTGGTGAAGCGGATGGTGAAGGAAGGACATCTGGTAGGAAATCACACCTTTACCCATCCTGACATGTCGGAGATCGCAACGGAAGAGGCATTTCATCAGGAACTATCCAAACTAGAGGATCTTTATGAAAAAACGACCGGCAAGAAGATGAAAAAATATTATCGACCGCCACAGGGTAAGTACAGCGAATCGAATTTAAAGATGGCAAAGAAAATGGGATATCATACGATTTTCTGGAGTCTGGCTTATGTAGACTGGTATGAGTCAGATCAGCCGACTCGGGAAGAAGCACTGGAAAAGATGGTTCCACGGATCCATCCGGGGGCAATCGTGCTCCTTCACAGCACATCGGCAACCAATGCGCAGGTGCTGGATGAACTGCTGACCAAGTGGGAAGACAAGGGATATTCTTTCAAACGCGTGGATCAGCTGACATAAGTCATCTGAGTCTGCGGGAAGTTTCCGGAATTTTAGAAAAACCGGAACCGGAATACCTGCTCCTTCATAGTATATACCATACGAGTGAAAGGAGAGTGTTTTCATGAGATGCACAACTTCGTCCCAATGGACGTCTGAGAGATGCAAAGGCGTCTGCGGAGATTCGCGGGAGCACGGCGGTTGCAGCGGTCCTGGCAGACCACCGTACAGACCTGGTGGTTGCAGCGATCCAGGCAGACCACCGTACAGACCTGGCGGCTGCGGGCATTATGGTGGCTGCGGGTATTATGATGGCTGTGAAAAACCGCCATACAGACCTGGTGGAAATCCGGAGTGTGGCTGCGGCAGACCGCCTCAGCCGTGCGGCTGCGGAACATCCTGCCATCCTGTCTGGGTTTGCGGCGATTAGCCGTCTACACATGTGATCCCTTGGATTTAAGACTATAATAAAAACAGCAGGTACTTCTCATTGCGAGACACCTGCTGTTTTAGTGTGCGCCTGTCAGCACACGATTTTATCTAATCTAGTTTTTCAGACTCTGCATAGGGGCCGGGATCCTGCCGCCTCTCTGGATCATAACAGATGAGGACTTGCGGTTGATCTTCATGATCGGACCAGTTCCCAAAAGTCCTCCAAAATCCAGGACTTCGCCGGCTTCGTGGCCGATGGCAGGGATCACGCGGACTGCCGTTGTCTTGGAGTTGACCATACCGATAGCTGCTTCATCGGCGATGATAGCGGAGATGGTATCAGCCGGGGTATCACCCGGGAGCACGATCATATCCAGTCCTACGGAGCACACTGCTGTCATGGCCTCCAGCTTTTCCAGTGTAAGTGTACCAGCCTCTGCGGCATCGATCATGCCTGCATCTTCGGATACCGGGATGAATGCTCCCGAAAGTCCGCCTACGCTGGAGGATGCCATAACGCCTCCTTTTTTCACTGCATCGTTGAGCATGGCCAGAGCCGCTGTGGTACCATGAGTCCCACACTGCTCAAGTCCGATCTCTTTCAGAATGTGAGCTACCGAATCGCCTACTGCCGGAGTCGGAGCCAGGGACAGATCGATGATCCCGAACGGAACTCCCAGTTTTGCAGAGGCTTCGCTTCCGACCAGCTGTCCCATACGGGTGATCTTGAATGCTGTTTTCTTGATGAGATCCGCCACTTCGGAAAGAGGTGCGTCTTTCGGAAGCTTCGAAAGAGCTGCCCGCACAACGCCAGGACCGGATACGCCTACGTTGATGACACAGTCAGGTTCTCCTACGCCATGAAACGCGCCTGCCATAAACGGATTATCTTCCGGCGCATTGCAGAAGACTACCAGCTTGGCAGCGCCGATGCACTGCCGGTCGCTTGTCAGCTGAGATGCTTCCTTGACCACGTTGCCCATCATTTTGACAGCGTCCATGTTGATGCCGGCTTTTGTGGAACCAACATTGACGGAAGAGCAGACGAAGTCCGTTTCTGCCAGTGCTCGTGGAATGGATTCGATCAGTTCCCTGTCGCCGGCCGCAAAACCTTTTTGCACGAGAGCAGTATACCCGCCGATGAAGTTGACGCCGATCTTCTTTGCCGCCTTGTCAAGGGCATGAGCGTACTTGACCGGATCACCGCCGGATACTGCTGTCAGCATGGCGATCGGTGTTACGGAAACTCGCTTGTTTACGATGGGAATACCGTATTTCTTTTCGATCTCTTCCCCTGTCTGAACAAGGTTGCCGGCCAGACGGCAGATCTTTTCATAGACCTTCTCGCAGGACTTGTCGATATCTGTATCGCAGCAGTCCAGCAGAGAGATCCCCATGGTGATGGTTCGTATATCCAGATGTTCCTCCTGGATCATGGTCATGGTTTCCATGATATCTTTCATGTTTAGCATTGCAGTTACCTCCCCCGGTCCTTAAATTCGATGCATGGAATTGAAAATGTCTTCATGCATTACGTGAACGGTCATAGTCGGCACTTCCTGCAGGATGCTTTCTTTCAGTTCATCCAGAGAACATTCCATGTGCTGGATATCCACCAGCATGATCATGGCAAAATACTTGTCCAGGATCGACTGAGTTACTTCTACAACGTTTACATTTGATTCGGCACAGGCAGTGCTGACTTTTGCCAGGATGCCTACCATATCTTTCCCAATAACGGTAATGACTGCTTTCATATTTCCCCTCCTGTAGTTTTGGTAATAATTTAATATTTTAGCACAGTATACCGCCCGTCTTCAAGGGCAGGGTCAGTTTTCCACCGTATTTTTATGCCCGGATATTTTTCTGCAAAGTACAGCTTGTTTCTTTTGGCATTCCCGATCATATTAGAGAAGGAATGACCGTTGCTTCTGAATGCAAATTCTCCTGCTGGCATTTGATTTTTTTTGGTGTTCTCAAGCAGCTGAAGCAATTGGTTTTCCAGGGATTCTTTCGCCAGTTCGCCTTCTACCAGCTGTCGGAACGCAGGGTGAAATGTATGACCGCAGACGGCTTCGCCCTCGGTAATCAAATCGGTGC
>NZ_JACRWC010000082.1 GCF_014306095.1 Lentihominibacter faecis | reverse complement strand
AAAAGACTCTGACAAAAGAAGACAATATCATTTCAGCAGCTTCCTGCACGACAAACTGCCTGGCTCCTATGGCAAAGGCTCTGAACGACTACAGAGAAGTAAGAACCGGATTCATGACAACTATCCACGCATACACCGGTGACCAGATGATCCTGGATGGACCACATAAGAAAAACAATTTCAGAAGAGCAAGAGCTGGTGCGATCAACATCGTTCCAAATTCAACAGGTGCAGCTAAGGCTATCGGTCTTGTTATCCCGGAACTGGATGGTAAACTGAAGGGCTCCGCACAGAGAGTGCCTGTACCGACTGGATCCACTACGATCCTGACGGCAGTACTGAAGGACTCCACGGAAACAGTAACACTGGAAGGCGTTAACAATGCTATGAAGGCAGCTGCAAGTGAATCGTTCGGATACAATGAAGAAGAGATCGTGTCCAGCGATATTATCGGTATGAGCTATGGCTCCCTGTTCGATGCTACACAGACTTTCGTAGAAAGAAGTGGAACGGGCGTATTCGAAGTACAGGTAGTTTCATGGTACGATAACGAAATGAGTTACGTTTCCCAGATGGTAAGAACGCTTGGACATGTAGCTACACTCCTGTAAGATAAGAATTCAGCAGTATAAATCAATAAAAAATTCCGCATCGAATGCTTTTTCAGCAGACGGTGCGGAATTTTTTTATGATACAGGTGATTCCTGCAGATATTCTTCCATGATGGCGACGGAAGCACTGCAGCCAAGACGATCAGCTCCGGCTTCGATCATGGCGCGTGCATCTTCCAGTGTACGGATGCCGCCGGATGCTTTGATCTTCATGGACGGTCCGGTGACTCTTTTCATGAGTTTTACAGCCTCTACTGTTGCGCCGGGTCCGTTGAATCCTGTCGATGTTTTGACGAAGTCAGCACCGGAGCGCTCTGCCAGAATGCATGCGGTGCGTATTTCCTTTTCGGTGAGGAGCCCTGTTTCCAGAATGACTTTTAAAATCGCACGATTGCGGTGGCACAATGTAGACAAAATGATCAGCTCCTGCTGGATATAATCGAAACGACCGTCCTTTAATGCTCCGATATTGATGACGGTATCGATTTCGCTGGCACCGTTTTCGAGGGCGTTTTTTGTTTCAAAAGATTTGGTTTTCGTAGACATGGCACCGAGGGGAAATCCGGTGACGGCAGCAACCTTTACAGAAGTGTCCTTCAGCTTGTCTACTGCAAAGCGCACGTGGCATCCGTTGACGCAGACCGAAGCAAAATCGTATTGGGCGGCATCGCGGCAAAGCTTCAGGATCTCTTCCCGGGTGGCATCCGGTTTCAAAAGAGTATGATCAAAGAATTTCTGAAAATCAACTGGCTGTTTCATGTATATGACATCCTTTCTGTGTAAGCGTTTATAATTGCTGAATCTATTATAACAGAAATATTGCAATTATCCTAGTAAAAGGGTATAATTAAGAATTGATTAAGTGTATGGAAAGATGAGGAAGAAAAATGAAAATACCTGAATTATATGAGCATAAAAAACCTGTATTCTCTCTGGAAATTTTCCCACCTAAAAAGAAGGGAAATATCGAATCCATTTACGATACGGTAGAGCAGCTGGCACATTGCAATCCGGACTTTATCAGCGTTACCTACGGAGCTGGTGGAAATCTGGCAGACAACTCTACATGTGAGATCGCATCCCGCATCAAGAAACAGTATGGGATCGAATCCGTAGCGCATCTGACCTGTGTGAATTCGTCCAAAGAGGACGTTGAAGAGATGATCGGAAGACTGGCTGAAGCAGATATCGAAAACGTTCTGGCACTGCGTGGCGACATCTCAGAAGATGGTGAAATGAAACATGATTTTCATCACGCGAATGAACTGGCGATCGAAGTTCAGAGAAAATGCAGAGATAATCTGGAGATTTTAGGCGCATGTTATCCGGAAGGGCATTACGAAAGCAAGTCGCTGGATGAAGATATCCAGAATCTAAAATATAAGATCGGAGCCGGCGTCAAGGTGCTGATCACGCAGCTATTTTTTGACAATCAGTGCTTTTATGAGTTTGTTGGCAAGGCCAGGATGATGGGTATCAAAGTGCCTGTTTCTGCAGGCATCATGCCTATTGTTAATTCCAGGCAGATCGAGCGTACTGTAGCTCTCAGCGGAGCCAGTCTGCCTCATGATTTTACAAAGATGATCAGCCTGTATGAAAACAATCCGGAAAAACTGTTTGAAGCAGGGATCCAGTATGCCGTGGATCAGATTCGCGATTTGATCATCAACGGTGTGGATGGAATTCATTTGTACACCATGAACAATCCTAAAGTAGCATTAAAAGTATATGAAAAAATAGAGGATCTTTTATAACCATGAATATTGCAGTAACAGCACCGCTTGACCGGAAACGCTGGCTGGCCGCTTTGCAGAGTGGGGAAGAAGCACTGGATTCTCTGCAGGCGCAGATGGATCTTGCAGAACAGCAGCTTTTAAAGGCAGCAGATCCGAAAGCGGTTTATCGAATCATGAATAAAGCGGATATCAAGCGAGAAGGTGTTTCTATCGAGAAACATCTGGCGGAATGCGAGAAGGTCGCGGTGATGGGGGCTACGCTGGGAATGGGTATAGACGACCTGATCCGCAGAGCGCAGATCCAGGATATGTCAATGGCAGTGATACTGGATTGCGGTGCATCGCTTCTGATCGAAGAGGTCTGTGATACATTTCAGGCGCAGATCGATGCACAGACAGATGGGTATCTGACTGCCCGGTTCAGTCCGGGATATGGCGATTACCCGCTGGAATATCAGCCTCTGATCATCCGGTATATTGATGGGCCGAGAAAAATCGGGCTGAATGTGACCAGCAATAATCTGATGGTGCCGCGTAAGTCGGTCACGGCTCTCATCGGTATTTCGGATCATCCCGTAACGGGAAGGTTGGCAACCTGCGGTGAATGTGTTTTACGAGAAAAATGTACATTGAGAAAAGAGGGTAAATTCTGTGGAGATTGATTTCAGAAAAAAGAGATACGTATTAGATGGAGGGATGGGGACCATGCTGCAGAGTGCGGGCATGAGTCCGGAAGAAACGACGACTGAATTCGGACTTGCACATCCGGAGATCTTGACGCAGATCCATAAAAAATATATAGAAGCAGGAGCGGATATCGTTTATGCCAGCACCTTTGGAACCAATCGGTTCAAAAAGAAGGAAATTGGTGAATGCACTTTGCAGGAAGCGGTGCGGATTCAGGTAAAGGCAGCTGTTAAGGCGAAGGAAATCATGGCGGCGCAGGGCAGAGAAGTTGCTGTCGCCATCGATCTGGGCCCTCTGGGAGAACTTCTTGAGCCTATGGGAACGCTGTCTTTTGAAGATGCATACGATGCATTCCGCGAGGTGATACAGGCTGGCTGCGACCTGGCAGACCTGATCGTTATCGAAACCATGACGGATCTGTATGAGGTGAAGGCTGCGGTGCTTGCTGCAAAGGAAACATGCGATCTGCCGGTGATAGTGACGATGACATTTGAAGAAAACGGCCGGACATTTACAGGCGTTAGCCTGGAAGCAATGGTGCTTACCCTGGAAGGTCTCGGCGCTGTCTCTTATACACATCTCCG
>NZ_JACRWC010000018.1 GCF_014306095.1 Lentihominibacter faecis | reverse complement strand
GAGACAGATAAAGAGGACGGATCCCAATGGGGTCTCGCGCAGCGATAAAGGAATCTTCCTGTGCATCATAGATCACCATGGCGAATTCAGCATCTAACAAAGCAAACATTTTAGTGCCATACTCGCGATACAAAGGGAGGACGATCTCACAGTCGCTGTCGGAAGTGAAGGCATAACCCTTTGCCTCCAGATCACGTTTCATTTTGCGAAATCCATACAATTCTCCGTTGCAGATGGAATAGCTTCCATCCAAACAGAACGGTTGCATACCGGTTTCATCAAGATCCATGATGGCAAGTCGATGAAATGCGCAGACCCCTGATCCGAACTGAAGGACCTCAGACATATCAGGTCCTCTCGATTTAGTCTTTTCGAAGCCTTCTGTAAACTTCGGCAGAAAAGCTTCGCTTTCTTTCTCTGTTAATGTTCCAACGTAACACATGATCGAACACATAATAGTACCTCCTTGTGGCATGCGGTGTAAAGTGTTATAAAAAAGTGGCTACTCATCCTATAAATCCATAGGACGAATAGCCACTGATCCGCGGTGCCACCTATCTTGAGTTCGCGTGTATTTGAAACCCCTCTTTTTCCAACCTGACAGTTGTATCGGCTGTGACGGGCCGAGCCCGGATCCCTTACTTGCTGATCGCTGCAGTACATATCGGGGCGTCCCGGCTTCAGCACATGCTGCAATGCGTTCGGTTCACAACTCCGGAGTGTTATTCTCACAGATTCATACTGCCGGGTTCGCACTGTCTCCGGCTCACTGGGAGTGAACTTCTGTGGTACTTGTCTCCATCAAAGTCTTTGCAATGTTTAATTTCGGTCTTATTGTAACAGGGAAAGCCTAGGATGTCAATAGGATTCGAAGAGTTTTTTGTGATGCGAGGACAATATATTGTCCGGAAGTTGTGGTTTGTAACTAATTACATCGGTGCAAAATGAAGGATGTGTGAATTTTTTTAATATTAAAACATTCTTAATACTTTCAAAGACCTTGTATGGTATAATAAACACCACAACAGGACACCATAGATGCTGATGTCGTTGCAATCCGTCCGTTAGCACTTCCAAAAAAGGAATGGTGAATAACATGAAAATTAAAAAATTAAAAAATATCACGCCTAAAATTCGGATCCCACGCACCCTGTCTCCGAAGAGCTGGAAGCATGAGGCATCCGGGACCCAGGGCAATGTCACCTTGTTTGGAGTCAATATCTTCAGCTGCGGCTGGAAGCTGACGGGAAAAACAGCCAGGGTGCAACATCCAAACCACGGACATGACTTTAAGTTTCCAGTTTATTCTGTGGACATCGACGGAAGCCAGAAAGAATTTGCTGCCGGTCAGATGAACCATTCGGTCTGGAGTTTTTTCCTGCCGAAATATTAGATCCATACTATCGTATCAACAAAAGTGTGAAAAAAACTGCCCCAGGAGCCTGTGGCAGTTTTTCACGTATATCCGGCAAATACACATTTACAGCAAGTGCAGATCATGCATCACAGCACGATCTGCAATACGAAATACTCGCCTTCCATCGAGAAGTGACAGTTTCCGTTCAGCTTGCGGACAGCGTAGTCGATACTTTGAGTGCCAAGTCCATGACCAGGTTCCGTTGTCACAGGCATCCCGCCTTCAAAGCGAGGGGGCGTGCTGCAGGTGTTTTTCAGGGAAATCAGCAGCTTGTCACCGGATTCGATCATAGAAAGCCGAATGATCCGCTTCTTCGGATCCTGCACGGAACTCGCCGCGTGGATAGCATTTTCCAGTGCATTAGACAGAATCGAAGTCAAATCCACATCGGAAACGGTCAAAACTTTGGGAATACGTATTGTATGCTGAAAATCGATCCTGTTTTCCGCCATATCTGCTTCACAACAGGACAGGATCATATTGATCGTTTCGTTAGAGGAGTATTTTTTTCGCGTAGTTTTTTCGACTGAAGCAATTACCCGATGGATGGTTTCCTGCGCTTTCTCTGTCTCTCCATTTGAGATCTGATCCAATACAGCAGCAAGAAAGTGACGCATATCGTGGCGGAGAAGGGAGATCTCGTGCTCGCTTCGGCGGATGGCAGTCATTTCTCTCTCGGACTGCTCCTGCTTCAGTTTCATAAAGCGATGATGATTCTCCGCTTCCTGTTTTTCCTCGTACTGTTTAAAGTAGATCGTGCAGAAAATCAAATAGGAAATACACAGCAAAAACGGCGGGAATTCTACTGTAATATAATTCCCGGCATACAGCAGCTTCGTGTATACGGTGGAAGCGTAGTCGAAGATATAGTAGGATACAGGCACGACAGCAAAGGAAATAAGGGAGGATGCCGGCTTGGACAGAAGCTTTGCGATCGGTGAAGCTACGTACTTCCACACCAATGGGGAAATAATGATCAAAACGATGATATACGTTATGTCCACGCTCCAGTCAGGGCAGTGGAATGTCTGAGGTATGGTTGAGATCCAGTTGCTGATCTGACAGCACAGGTACGCTGTGAGAACCGCCAGAACAGAAGGTGCCAGGCGGCATTTGAAGGCAAGCGTAAACAAAAGCACCAGCGGCATATGCGTCACCAATGGATAAAAGGCATATGTGACGGAGTCGCTTTGCAGTAAAAACAAGATGCACAGCACGATAAAATCGAGCGCAGAAAAGACGCTCAAAATCACAATGTTCTTTCGAGTCGGCGCGACATCCAGAAACGCTGCGGACACCCCGATGCCAAACAGCAGGGTCAGCAGATGCCGCAGCCCGTCCAGCAGCATCTCAGTCATTTGTGGTCTCCTTTTGAAACATGTATGCGAAATATACTTCTTTGAATTCTTTCCCGTATCCGCGAGCGATAGGCACCTGCATCCCGCTTCGCGTCCTGATCTGCGCAGTGTTAAAATGGTCCACCTGCGGGATGGAAACGATGTAGCTCCGATGGCATTTAAAAAAGCCGTTTTCTATGGTCAGAGGCTTCGCATAATTGGAGAAGGTCCCTAGCGCGTCCTGGACTTTTCCACTGCAAAGGTGAAAGATCGTCTTCTTGTTCTGCGCCTCCAGACATTCGATCTCGCTGAGATAGATCTTGTGATAGCCCTGGGGGATCTTGGCGATGATGTGGGGTGATTCTTCGTCCTGCGGCGCTTTACAATCATCCAGAACGCTGCAAAGTTTTTCGTACTGCAAAGGCTTCAGCAAGTATCCGGAAGCTTTTACGTCGTAGGATTCGACGGCAAATTCCGGGGATGATGTGAGGAAAACGATCTTTACGGCAGTATTGGTCTCCCGGATGACATGGGCCAGCTCCATGCCGTTGAACAGAGGCATCATAATGTCCAGAAGAAGGACGTCAAACTGTTCCGTGCGACTGACCGTCAGCAGAGAATCCCCATTATCGAACAATTGCAGTTCTACCGTCAGATCCTGCCCTTCTGCCCATCGTTTCACTGCATGTTCTGCCTGCCCGAGAAAAAAATTATCGTCATCACAAACGGCTATCTTCAAACCATCCATCTCCCTTCGAATCCTTATACCTTTATTATACGCAAGGGTGGGGGCAGCCGCAATCAGATTCTTTTGCATTTCGCGCCCTGAAAACTACATTTCGCACGTTTTCTCGTTTTTATAAGGATTTTGTTGTACAATATTGTGGATATAGAATAAAGAGAAAACATCTAATCCTAGCGCTGTCAAGTTTTGGACAGCATAAGACCCCTTACGAAAACGAGGCACCTGTGGAAACCGGGACGCCTCGTTTTCGTAAGGGGTCTTATGC
>NZ_JACRWC010000043.1 GCF_014306095.1 Lentihominibacter faecis | reverse complement strand
ATAAGAGACAGATCTAAAACCCTTTATTATAACCGAAGGAGGGAGCCAGCATGCAGGCTCCTTTTTTCGTGGGGCTGGCGCCGGGTGAAGCGATAGCGAAAATCCTGCGGTTGTATCTGATCAGTGCACAGAGTATAATAACAGTAACGTATCGTGAAAAAATCAAACGAGGAAGGATTATGAAAATCAAATTGCAGCCGCAGATCGGTGCGGCGTACGAAGAACTTACGATAGACAAACCTGTAACGGTCAGGGAACTGGCTGATCGGTATCAGCCGGAGCTTCCGTACCGGGTGCTGCTGGCCAATGTGGATGGCAAGGATGAAGAACTGACTTTTCTGCTGCACAGGGACTGTAGTGTGCGGCTTTTGGATATGAGGACCTACAGTGCGAATCTGGTATATCAGCACAGCTTGTCACTGATCTATCTGAAGGCGGTCATGGATGTGCTGGGTGACATGGCTGTAGAAATCGAGAATTCTCTCAACAAGGGACTTTATACCGAGATAAAAACGCCGGAACCGATCACCACGGAACAGATCGCGGCGGTGGAAGGCAGGATGCATGAACTGGTGGAAGCGGATCTACCTATCGTGCGGGAAGTGTATACCAGAGAGGAAGCTGTGGAAATCTGGGGGGCTTATAATTATCCGGAAAAATCACGGCTTTTAGAGCATGCTCCGGATGTTGAGACTGCAAAGTTTTATACATTGGAAGGATACCGGAATTTTTTCTATGGTCTGATGACGCCGTCGACGGGATACATAGAACATTTTGAACTGCGTAAATATCGCCGAGGCGTTCTGCTTCGCTTTCCTCATCCATCTCATCCGGACAGGATCCCGGAATTTGAGGATGATAAAAAGCTTTATGCGGCTTTTGGAGAAGCGAATAAGTGGCATCATCTGCTGGATATCCTTTATTTAGAGGATTTAAATGAGAAGATCCGGAGCGGTCAGGCTAAAGATCTGATCCTGTTATCTGAGGCTCTTCATGAGAAGAAGGTCGCAGAGATCGCAGATCGGATCACGAAAGAAAAACGGAGGATCATTCTGATTGCCGGGCCATCGTCTTCGGGCAAGACGACATTTGCCAGAAGGCTGTGTGTGCAGCTGCGGGTAAATGGGCTGCAGCCATTGTACATGGGGACGGATGATTATTTTGTAGAACGCTGTGATACTCCTCTCGGAGAAGACGGTAAACCGAATTATGAGAATCTGGATGCGCTGGATATCGATCTGTTCAACGATAATATGAACCGGTTGCTGGCTGGTGAAAAGGTGGATCTGCCTGAATTTGATTTTATGGATGGAAAGAAAAAATTCGGACGCAGGATCACCTCTATTCGCAGCAGTCAGCCGATCGTGATCGAGGGGATCCATGCGCTCAATGATACTTTGACGGAAAAAATCGCAGAAGATCAAAAGTTCCGCATTTACATCAGTCCGCTTACGCAGCTGAATATTGATGTACATAACCGGGTGCCGACAACGGATGCACGTATGCTGCGGCGTATCGTACGAGATTACAAGTTCCGTGGACACAGTGCGGAACAGACGATCGCGTTATGGCCAAAAGTGCGCAGCGGGGAAGATGTGAATATTTTCCCGTATAACGGCAGAGCCGATGTGCTGTTCAATTCGGCACTGGTCTATGAATTATCTGTGCTTAAAAAATATGCGCAGCCGCTGCTGGAAGCAGTCAAACCGGAAGCAGAGGTGTACAGTGAAGCGGTGCGTATGCTGAAATTCATCAGGTTCTTTGATGTGATCGAGAACGAAAAAGATATACCAAACAACTCCATCATGAGGGAGTTTATCGGCGGAAGTGTTTTTGTTGAATAGTTATAAAAGAAGTATAAGGAGGTAAGGTTTATGGACACAAATGTAAAAGAAGCAAACAAAGTTAGGATCGAAACGGTAATTAAGGGGCTTGAAAAAAGAAATATCACAGGTCATTACTGTGAAACGGCAGCAGATGCGGTAAAAACGATAGAAAGCCTCATAGCGGAAGGCTCTCAGGTTTCGTGGGGAGGCTCAGCTACTTTGAATGAAATAGGAATAAAGGATGTGCTCAAAGCCGGGAATTATGATGTAAATGATCCTATGGATCCGTCTATTGGCCGTGATGAATCGACGATGCGCAGAAAGAAGGCTCTTACATGTGATGCTTTTCTTGCCAGCCTCAATGCGATCACTATGGATGGGGAGATCGTAAATATCGATGGTACAGGAAATCGCATTGCAGCTATCGCTTTTGGTCCGGACAAAGTTATTCTTGTTGCCGGCGTCAATAAAATCGTAAACGAGGAAAAGGATGCCATCGGCAGGATCTTGACTGATGCATGCCCGCCGAACTGTATCCGTCTGGGGAAGAAGACGCCGTGTGCTGTAACAGGAAAATGCGGCAACTGTCTGAGCGTGGGAAATACGATATGCAGTTACACTGTAGTAACGAGATTTTCTCCGGAGCCTGACCGGCTGCATGTGGTGATGGTAAATGAGGTGCTCGGATATTAGGGCGATACTTTATTGGAGAGCAGGATGAGAGAATTTGATGAGAGTAAAACGGTATCGGAAGGATTTTCTACTACGGATGAATATCTTGAAATGCTGGAAGCAGCAATAGAAAGTTCTGAAATTGGATATCTTATAGCAGATAGTGATTGTAATGTGATAAAAATAAACCAGGCTCAAATCGATATCACGGGGCAGAATGCTGCATATAATCTGGGAAGAAATATGAGACAGATTGAACTGGAGGATGGCTCGCCATCTGCTACAGTTCTTGTGAGCAAAACCAAAAAGCCTGCGAAAATCAAGCAATTCCTGCCGAACGGAAGAAGTTATCTCGTATATGCCAATCCGTATTTTGGTAAGGATGGCGATCTGAAATATATAGTTTCCAATTTACTGGATACTACTGAAATCGATCATACAAAGCAGTCGCTGGAAAGAACGCAGGATGATAATACGAAGTTGAATATACAGCTTAAGGAACTGCAGAACCAGATGACGATGCATACGAAGATAATTCATCAGAGCAAGATCATGAGAAGGGCTTTGATGCTTTGTGAAAAAGCGGCACAGTTTAATTCTAACATTTTGCTCCAGGGTGAATCGGGTGTAGGGAAAGAACGATTTGCGGAATATATTTTTGAGAAAAGCTATAGGAATAACAAAGCTTTTATTAAAATCAATTGTGCATCTATTCCTGAAAACCTTCTTGAATCGGAGCTCTTTGGATATGAGCCGGGAGCTTTTTCGGGTGCTGATAGCAAAGGGAAAAAAGGTCTTCTTGAATATGCTGACAAGGGCACTCTTTTGCTGGATGAGGTCAGTGAGCTATCGTTGCCGTTGCAGGCAAAATTGTTGAGGTTTCTTCAGGAAGGAGAGTTTTATCGCGTTGGAGGTAGAAAACCTGTAAAGACCGATATACGAATTATTGCGGCATCTAATATTGATCTGGAGGAAATGTCTGAGAAAAAACTTTTCCGTAAAGATTTGTTTTACCGACTCAACGTGATTCCTGTTTTCATACCTCCTTTGCGAGAACGTAAAGAGGATATCCCATTGCTTATCGGATATTTTACAAACAGATTCAACGAAATGTATGATATGAAAAAAGGCTGGAGCTCGGGGGCGATTAACTTGATGGTACGTGCTGAGTTTCCGGGAAACGTTAGAGAACTACAGAATACTGTGGAGAGGATACTGGTTTTGGCGGAGGGCGATATAATACAGGAAAAAGATTTCTATGAGATCTACACCGGCATAAAAATTGATGATTCTGATATATATGATGAGACTCTTAGCCTTAAGAAACTTCTGAAACGATATGAGAAAAGCATACTTGAAGAATACCTTAGAAGGTATAAGACGGAGAATGCCTGTCTCTTATACACATCTCC
>NZ_JACRWC010000091.1 GCF_014306095.1 Lentihominibacter faecis | reverse complement strand
TATCTCCAGAGATTACTACTATGACAAGGGAAATGAGAACTATGTCTGCATTCTGGACCAAGCGGTCGGCATACCTGAATATGAGCGGATTACAGGAGGTGTGAGCGCAGAACTCGTGAGCCTGGCCACAGAGGTTTCTTATGCCAAAAGTGCGAAGGTTGCAACGGCTGGAGCGATCAGCAGACAATTTGTTTTATCATAATGCTGTTGTCTATGATAACAGAGGATTTGACTAGAAGCATATTTGTCACATGCCATTCATCCCTTACTAATCCTTTGACTTACTTACAATTTTTTATTCATGTGCTAGGACATGCAGACTGGTCACATTTTTTGGGTAATATGGTGTATATCCTGTTATTAGGACCAATATTAGAAGAAAAATATGGTTGGAAACGTATCCTGCAAGTGATGTTAATAACAGCATTTATTACAGGAGTAATTAATTACTTGCTATTCTTGAATATTGCTATATGTGGGGTTAGCGGAATTTGTTTTGCCTTTATAATATTATCATCTTTTACTGGCGTAAAAGAAAAAGAAATACCGCTTACTTTTATAATCGTATCCGTTCTTTTTTTCGGACAGCAGATTTATGAAGGTATAGCTTATGATGACAACATATCTAATCTTACACATATAGTTGGCGGAATAGTTGGTGGTGTTTCGGGATATTTACTTAATAAACATGAACCTATGAATAATACATTTAGTTCACACCGATAAATTCTGCGGTAAAATGAAATCAAAATAGTGTTTAAATAATTATGCTACTATCTGGCAAGCGAAACATTATATGAGCATCACACCCCCCACAGGAGACCAACATGCCTAAAACTAACATTACATGGGAACTAAATAACTACTCGACCGATGTGATGACAGGCGGTTCTAATCGGTATGCGCAGCTTTATTACCAGCTGATCGGCAGCCTGAAAAAAGCGGATAGCGTGGATATCATTGTTTCGTTTCTGATGGAATCAGGAGTGAAGATGCTTCTTGAGGAACTGGAGAATGCACTTCAGAGGGGTGCGAAGATAAGGATCTTGACCGGAAACTATCTGGGAATCACGCAGCCGTCCGCTTTATATCTCATTCGCAAAAAACTCGGCAAACAGGTCGATTTGCGGTTTTACAATGAGAAAAACAGGTCATTCCATCCCAAGTCATATATCTTCCACTACGAGGATCACAGTGAGATCTACATAGGATCATCGAATATATCCAGGAGTGCGCTGACCTCCGGGATCGAATGGAACTACCGCTTCAACAGCCGTACAGATCAGAAAAATTACGACAAGTTTTTCCACAGTTTTGAAGATCTGTTTGAGAATCATTCCATTGTGATCGATGATGAGGAGCTCAGGAAATATTCAAAGAACTGGCACAGACCGGCGGTATCAAAGGATCTGCAGCGATACGATGAAGAGCAAGACGACCATGCGCCGGATCAGGACGTAGACGCAAACAGCAATATCATACCTCTCTTTGAGCCTCGTGGCGCACAGATCGAAGCTCTTTGCGCTCTCGATGACACTAGAGCAGAAGGCGCAGAAAGAGCGCTGGTAGCAGCGGCAACGGGTGTGGGCAAAACCTACTTGGCTGCCTTTGATTCAAAAGACTACGCGCGAGTACTCTTTGTAGCACACCGGGAAGAGATCCTGGAGCAGGCAGCGATATCCTTTAAAAACGTCAGGCATTCGGAGGACTACGGATTTTTCAACGGAAAAGAAAAATCAACAAACAAAGCCTTGATCTTTGCATCAGTAGCAACGCTGGGATGCACGTCGTACCTGAACGAAAACTATTTTGCACCGGACTATTTTGATTATCTGGTGATCGATGAATTTCATCATGCGGTCAACGACCAGTACCGACGGATCGTTGACTATTTTAAACCAAAGTTTCTGCTGGGGCTGACGGCAACGCCTGACCGGCTCGATGGGCGGAACATCTATGAAATCTGTGACTACAATGTTCCTTATGAGATTTCGCTAAAAGACGCCATAAACAAAGGCATGCTGGCGCCTTTCCACTATTACGGCATCTATGATGACACCGATTACTCGGGCATCCACATCGTTCGCGGCAGATACGACGAAAAAGAACTGAACGAAACCTATATCGGGAATGTGCACAGGTACGATCTGATCTACAAATATTACTGCAAATATGGATCTCGCAAAGCATTGGGCTTCTGCTGCTCCAGGGAGCATGCGGAAGAGATGGCAAAAGAATTTTCGGCAAGAGGTATCCCGTCGGCTGCTGTCTATAGCAATGCAAATGGCGAGTTTTCAGAAGACCGGACATCTGCTATCCGAATGCTGACAAATGGAGAAATAAAAGTGATCTTTTCCGTGGATATGTTCAATGAAGGTGTGGACATTCCATCGGTCGATATGGTTATGTTCCTGAGACCTACCGAGTCTCCGATCGTATTTTTGCAGCAGCTGGGAAGGGGACTTCGTAAAAGTAAAGGGAAAGAGTTCCTCAACGTGCTGGATTTCATAGGGAATTATGAAAAGGCTGGTCGTGTGCGATTTCTGCTTACGGATAACAGTGCATCTGCAAAGGGAAATTATGATCCTGCCGACCGATCGAATTTCCCGGACGACTGCCTGATCGATTTTGACATGAAGCTGATCGACCTGTTCCAGGAAATGGACAGAAAACAGATGAAGCTGAGAGACAGGCTCCGCAGTGAATTTTACAGAGTGAAGGAGTTGGTGGGGCATACGCCGTCTCGGATGGAATTGTTCACCTATATAGACGATGATGTATATCAGAGTGCTATTAGTAATGCAAAGGAAAATCCCTTTAAAAGGTATCTGGAATATCGCAAACAGCTCGATGAGCTGACGGACGAGGAAGAACTGATTTACAAAAGCATTGGCCGGGAGTTCATCAGCCTGATCGAAAATACGAATATGACGAAGGTCTACAAAATGCCTGTTCTGATGGCATTTTACGATAACGGAAAAGTCCGCATGGCAGTGACGGAACAGCAGCTTCTGACAAGCTGGAAGAAGTTTTTCCACACTGGTACCAACTGGAAGGATCTTGAGACGGGAATCGATTACGAAAAATTCTGCGGGATTTCCGACAGTGAACATATAAAGAAAATCTTGAAGATGCCGGTGCATTTTCTGCTGCAGTCCGGAAAAGGCTTTTTTATTCAGAAAGAAGGTGCCGCACTAGCTCTTAGAGAGGAACTGTCAGAGGTGGCTGAAAATCCTGTGTTTGCAAAAGAAATAGCAGATGTGATCCAATACAGGGCAATGGATTATTATCAGAGACGTTACAGGAAGAACGAGACATAAGGAGAACGCAGAACATGAAGAATGATCCATTAAAAGAATATTTAAAAGCTTCCGAGCCGGATCGGGTCAGCAAAGGCTATATCTGGCGGACTGCCATCGGACTTCAGGCGGTAGATGGACTGAATCCTTCCCGGTATTTGATCGATACGGCGATCCAGAATATCGAAGGCAAAATTACTGTAACGGAGGCCAGGGATCTCATTGACGGATACTATAAGGCGAATCCTGTGGAATTGTCAGCAGATGAACGCACAGAAGAAGCAGACAAGGTCTCTTCACGCATTGCAGAAATACTGGCAGAACCGGCTTTTTCCTTTTCTCCTAATGAGTACATTGGAATCCACCGAAGACTTTTTCAGGGGATCTATAAACATGCGGGGAAAATTCGCGACTATAATATCACGAAAAAAGAATGGGTGTTAGATGGTGCAACGGTTTTATACGGCAGCGCATCAGAGTTGAGAGAAACGTTAGAATACGATTTTCGTCAGGAAAAGAGCTTTGATTACCATGACCTTTCTATTG
>NZ_JACRWC010000117.1 GCF_014306095.1 Lentihominibacter faecis | reverse complement strand
GCATTAGTTGCCTCCTTTTCTCTGTTGGATATTTGTTTCGCAGCTTTATTCTACAGGATTCTGGCTTCTAATGCTTTCTTTTCATTAAAAAAGATGACTCGCTATCTGCGAGCCACCCCCAACATATTTTTTAGAACCTTTTTAATGGTGAGATGTCCGGGAAATCATGAATTCCCAGATCACGAAAAAAACGGCCTTGATTTGGATTTTTTACTGCTTATGAGCTGTGCCTTCCTTTATGAATTCCCATTTTTCAAAATAAAACAGCAAGCCGGGAACTACTTCACGAGATATTTACAGTGCAGAGAAAAACAGTTCCCAGATAAACAGTTTTTATATCTTTTAAGGAATCATAACGAGTGCTGCCCATGGATTTTGAAACCTTTACAGTATTGAACTTCCCATATAACTTTGAAAAAATCAAATCTGGGAATTCATGACGCGAGCAAACATCTGAATCAAGAGATTAATTCCCAATTAGATCAGATAATTTTCGATCTGGGAATTCATAGTGGAGATAAGACCGTCATGTATGCACATTTACCGTCTTACTGCTTTTATTACCGCACTGTCTCATCGCTTCGCCGACCTAAACACATTTTACCGGCACAGTCCTTCTAGAAACAGCGGCATGATCGTTTGCGCATGCTGACACAGTGAGTAGTTTCCGCCGGAAATGCACCACTCATACATGAGCCCCCGCTCGAACATGGCATAAGCACGGGTGATATCGTTGATGGAAAGGTTTTCTTTGAAAAGGCCTTGTTCCTTTCCTTCGATGGTGATCTGGCGCAGTAATTTATAGTAGGTACGGTTGGTGTTGAGCAGATGACGCTCGCCGTTGGTGGTCAACTGGGTCGCAAACAGGCGGCTCAAAAGCTCGACAGAAACTGTGTTTTCGATCATCAGAAACAGCTCCTGGTTTATGTATTTCAGTTTCTCGATAGGAGAGAGCGCTGGATCCATGGTCTTTTCCAGTTCTACATATTTATCATCAAAGAGATAGGAAAGGGAAGAAAGCAGTGCATCCTTTCCTTCAAAATAGTGATAGAAGGATCCGCGTGATGTGCCGGATGCCTCTACGATCTCTTCTATGGTGGTGTTGTCATAGCCCTGCTGGTAGAACAGCTTCCATGCGGCAGAGACGATTTTTCCCTTAGTATTTCTGGCGTTTTTCTTCATAAGTATATAAAGTTCTCCTAAAGTTTTAAATTTTATTTTTGATATCCAATAATGACCAGAATACATTCTAGTATAAAAACCATGAAATTTCAAGAAAATATTCGAATTCATCACACTTTTATTCATAAGTATATCCAAACTATATTCTGTGTTTCGTTCTAGTTTTGATTGTGCTATACTAGGTGGGCAATTTTGAATCGAGTAATTATAATCAATACACAACAATAAAGGAGATTTGACGAACATGAATGGAGAAATATTTGCTTTTATCGTATACTTTGTTGCGATAGTAGGCGTAGGAATTTACTTTTTCTTTAAAGAGAAAGGAGACGCCACACAGGCCAACTTCTTCCTGGGCGGAAGACAGATGGGTCCGTGGGTGGCTGCAATGTCTGCGCAGGCATCGGACATGTCAGCCTGGTTGTTAATGGGTCTTCCGGGAAGTATTCTGGCGTTTGGATTCGGTCAGATGTGGATCGGTATCGGACTGGCTCTGGGAACTGCAGCCAACTGGATCTTCGTTGCCAAGAGATTGAGGAAATTCTCCAGTGCGGCTGGAGATGCTATCACAGTACCGCAGTATCTGGGCAATAGATTCCTGTCGAAAAGCAATGCGCTGCAGGTGATTTGCGCAATCATTTTCTTTGTGTGCTTTACAATATACGTAGCATCTGCATATGTGGCGGGAGCATCTGTATTTACGGCTATCTTCCCGTCACTGAGCTCGCATGCGGCCATGATCATCTTCGCGCTGGCAATGTTGCTGATCACATTCTTTGGAGGATTCAAAGCAGTCTGCTGGACCGATTTTTTCCAGGGTATACTGATGTTTGCCGCGCTGATGACAGTGCCGATCGTGATCGCCATCACGAAAGATATGGATCCTGCAGCGCTTTCTGTAGTTTACAGCTACAAAGATGCAGTTAGCGGAGAAATGGTGGAATGCTCTTTCGGTACCGGTTTGTTTGACGCTTCCTGGCAGGATATCATTTCAGGTCTTGCGTGGGGACTTGGTTACTTCGGAATGCCGCATATCCTGGTAAGATTCATGTCCATCGAAAAACCGTCCATGGTGAAAAAAAGTGCGACGGTAGCGATTATCTGGGTCATCTGTGCATTGGGATGTGCCTGCCTGATCGCATACTTCGGAAGAATGTTCCTGGCAGAAGAACTGCTGACAGCCGGCGCGCAGAAGATGGTATTTATTGACTTTGCGAGAAAACTGTTCCCGAGCTTCATCGCAGGTATTCTCATGGCGGCCATCATTGCGGCGTCCATGTCTACGGCGGACTCGCAGCTGCTGGTGGCATCCAGTTCATTTACGTCGGATATATACAAGCCGATCATTCGTAAAGACGCCGATGAAAAGGAGATCCTTTGGGTAGGGAGGATCATTGTAGTGATCGTAGCTGTGATCGCATTTTTCATCGCATCCAGCAAAGGCTCCGGCGCGCAGGCCATCATGAACCTGGTAGAAAATGCGTGGGCCGGATTTGGCTCTTCCTTTGGCCCGGTGATCCTGCTGTCTCTGTTCTGGAGAAGATTTACATATAAAGGTGCCATCGGCGGTGTGCTCGGCGGCATCATCGTGGATATCCTGTGGTTCAATTTCCTGTCAGGGTCCACCGGTATTTATGAGTTGTTCCCTGGCTTTATCGCAGGTCTGATCTGTGCAGTCGTTGTAACGCTGCTGGACAAGAAGCCTGCAAAGGAAGTTACGGATCTGTTTGATAGAGCAGTGAGTGAAGAAGACGAATAAACAACGAGGATTACTGCAAAGTACCCCACAGCGATCGCTGTGGGGTATTGCTGTTTTTTGAGTTTTTGCAAAGCCTCTTGCGGGTGTGGTTTTGTATCGGTCAGATTTCCAAAGCGTGGCGATACAGGGCGACGTTGCTGGTCAATTCCTGACCATGTTCATCGCAGGAGATGTCCTCCATGCCGATGCGCCAGTTGAGATGAAAGGCCTTCGCGTATTGAATCACGTCCCAGGTGTAGATGTCCTCTCCGTGGATCACGTATTCCAGCTGTGGATAGCGATCGTGGAGATACTGATAGATTTGAACGGCTTTATCCACAGTGCGCTGACCGTCCTTCTCGCCACTGACTTCCACCAGGACGCGGAAGGTGGAATCGGCGTATCCCTGCTTTTCAAAGACTAAAGCGTCATCGATTGTAAAACAGCTGTATTCGACAGGTACTTTTTTCTCGATGAGAAGCTGAGCCAGTTCATTACTTCCCTCTTCCGGTATGTTGAGAGAAATATAGTCCGGCTTCCATGTCCAGGCGCTGATTTCCTCCATGCGCTTTTCATGGGTGCGCCCGAACAATAAAGGAGACCCGATACCGATGCGACAACCTGGACAGGCGATCTTTAGAGCTTCCCACTGTGGCTGGACGTATTTCTGCAGTAGCGTATCCTGCCCCTCAGGATCTCTAAAGTGAATGTGAAAATCATGGAGTCCATGTGCCTGAAACCAGTCGATTTCTTTCTTATATTCTTCGAAAGAGGTTGGAAGATTTGGGTTTTCTGTTTTTGGTTTGCCGCCGTTAAGCGCAATTTTGATCATAATGTTCTCCTTTTCTTTTCTTGACGAAATCCGATTTGATGATACAATTATAACAAGATGACAGGTAAACGGAAGTGCCCACAATTTTGTAAGTTGCTTACCGGAAGGAAAGTGTAAAAAGGAGGCTATGCCATGCTGAACAGTCCAAATGATCCAATCAAACGTGGTGACTTTGAAGAAACTGGATTCTGCTATACATTGTCGCTGATTTCCGGCAAGTATAAGATGATCATTTTGTACTGCCTGAAAGAATATGAAGCTGTTCGTTTTAACGAATTGAAACGGTATTTAAAGACTGTATCCGACAAGGTACTGAGTGCATCTCTGAAAGAGCTGGAACAGGATGGTCTGGTGCTGAGGAACGAGTATCCGCAGGTGCCGCCT
>NZ_JACRWC010000047.1 GCF_014306095.1 Lentihominibacter faecis | reverse complement strand
GCTTCCGCTTTGCTGGTGGTCGATCCTCCGATTTCCAGATTGTTAGGAAAAGACGTGGTGATCGTGGCATCCGGCAGCGTCAGCAGCATATCCCGCAAACCGGGCTTGCATGCCAGATCTTCAAAATTGACATTGATATTTTCCACATGATCTTTATGGTTCAGCAAAAATCCGTTAAGGTTTTCAACAGGATTTCTGGTTTCCAGGATATAGCGTACACCACGAAAACTTTTGCCTGTCCTTTCCACATATTCGTAGTAAGCCTTTTCTATGTATGCTTTTCCTGCAATAAAGCCCTCCAGGATATAATCAGTGCTCTTAAGCATCTCTACTGCAGCCTCCACAGTTCCTGCCGAGAGACAATTTTCATAAAAAATTTCTCCACTCGAAAGGTCGGTGATGGCAGCGCCATTAGACGTCAGCATATACCGGATCGCATGGATATGAAACACATCTTCAGGGAGTGCGGCAAAGGGTCTTCCCGTTGCCACAACGATATGCACCCCCTGCTTTGCAGCCGTCTCCAGTGCCACACATGTTCTTTCGCTGATCCGCTTCGCAGAATTCAGTGTTGTTCCATCCAGATCCAGAGCAATCAGCTTGATACTCATTTCTCTTCCCCCTTTACCACATCCAGGAATTCCGTGTTGATCTGCCGCACTTTTTTCATAGTGCAGCCGTCCCCGTGCCCCGGATATATGAAAATATCATTCGGCCACGTGTTGATTTTATCGAGAATGCTGCGTTCCATCTGATCGGGCGAACCGTCCTCAAAGTCAGTGCGTCCGATATCTACATTGAATATCGTATCTCCCGTGAATACCACCTTGCTCTTCTCTGAAAAATAGCACACACCGCCTCTCGTGTGACCCGGCGTATGGATCACACGGATCGTTTCACCATCCAGATCGATAGTATCTCCATCTTCCAGATAAACATCCACTCTGCCGTGGTACTGATCACAATCCGCTGTATGCATGAATACAGGAGCATCGTACCGATCCCGCAGTTTTTCTACTGCACCCACATGATCGTAGTGATGATGGGTCAGAAGAATGCCTGACAGATGGAGCTGATGACGATCGATACATTCCTCAAAAACTCCGGCATGATATCCCGGATCGATCACATAACAGTTTCCCCCGTCTTTTTGATATATCACATAACCATTGCTTTCCAGCATTCCACCGATAAACCGTTCTATTTTCATGAAAAAACCTCTTTTCCAATTTTATTCTGACCTTTTTCTGCCACTATTTTAATCTATTTCTCAGATTCTTGCAATTAGATATTGAATTCCACAAGATTAGTGGTACAATAACTGTGTCCGCCAATCAGCGGACATGAGATAAGAAAGGAATCGGAAATGAAAGTTGTTATTGTAGGGGCCGGCAAACTTGGTCTCAAGGTAGCCAACACATTACTGGGCGGAGATCACGACGTTACGATCATCGACACCAATGAAGATATTCTGCAGAAAATCAGCTCGCAGATGGATGTTATGACGATCAACGCCAATGCGAAAGAGATCAAAGTCCTTAAACGTATCAATATCGCGTCTTATGACTTTATGATCACAACTACAGGTGATGATGAGGAGAATATCGTCATCTCAGCCTTTGCCAAAAGTCTGGGCTGTAAGAAAGCGATCGCCCGTGTCCGGGATCCGGAACACATGCAGCAGATCAGTTTCATAAAAGAAGTCATGGGCATCGACCATATCGTGAACCCTGACCTGGGGATCACGGTAGAGATCTATAAATACCTGGCAGAAAAGTACACACTGAGCAACGGGATCTTTTCCAGCGGGAAAGTCTCTCTCATCGAGTTTTCCGTTTCCCGCTTCAAAAGTCTCATAGGGGTCGAGATCCCGAATGTTGGCGAGATCCTGCCAAACATGCTGATCGTAGCTATTTCCCGCAACGGAAAGGTCATCATCCCGCACGGAGATACAACGATCCAGGCCGGAGATGCTCTGTATGTTATCGGTGAAAAGGGTCCGATTCTGGATCTCAATGAAAAAGTTCACGAAAAAGGAAAATACAACGACCTTCAAAAGGTCATGATCATAGGCGGCGGAAAGACCGGATTTTATCTGGCAAAAATGCTGTCAGAATTTGGTGCTGCCGTCAAAGTCATTGAAAAAAGCAAGGATCGCTGTCGCTATCTTTCCTCTCACTTAAACGACGTCATGGTTCTCCACGGAGATGCCACCGATCTGACGCTTCTGGAAGAGGAAAATCTCAGTCAGATGGATGCCGTGGTAACAGCGACCGGTTACGATGAAGAAAACCTGCTTCTGGCACTTACTGCCAAACAGCACGGGATCGAGGATGTTATCGCCAAGGTGAGCCGGGCAAGCTATGGAGAAATCATTTCCCGTATGGGGATCGACGTGGCATTGAACCCGCTTGATATCATCACCAGCAGCATCATCCGCTTTGTGCAGGGATCAAAGAAGATTCTTTCCTCCCAGCTTATCCAGGGACAGGCTGAAATCATGGAGATCATTGCTACGCATCACATGAAGATCCTCAACAAGCCGCTGAAAAATCTCCATCTGCCGGATGGGATCATCATTGCGGCGATCCATCGCGGCACAGAAGATGTCATTATTCCAAACGGTGACACAAGGATCCTGGAAGACGATAAAGTCATTCTTTTGAGTTTGCTGAGCGACCTGCCTTCGACAGAGACACTTCTGCGGGACACCGGCCGAATCGGTATATTTAAAAAATAATCGGGGTATGAGATGAATTTAAGTTTTGCTTCAGCATTTCGAATCGTTGGTTTGATACTGGCTGTAATAGGCGGCTCCATGCTGCCTTCTTTTGTTGTATCATTGATCTACGACAACAGTTCTGTTTATATCCCGTTTCTCATCACCATGCTGTCATCTGTGGCAGCAGGTGTTTTTTTATTGAAAATATTCCAGCACGACTTCAAGACTCTTCGTGTCAAAGACGGCTTTCTTGTGGTAACGCTGTGCTGGTTTTTCTCCGCTGCGGTCGGCGCAGTACCCTTCGTTGTCACAGGGAGCATCCCAAATCCAATCGATGCGTTTTTTGAATCCTGCTCCGGATTTTCAACGACGGGAGCATCGATCCTTACTGATGTCGAGGTACTGCCAAAGGGGATCCTGTTCTGGCGCTCCTTTACCCACTGGATCGGCGGCATGGGGATCCTGGTATTCGCTATTGCACTGATGCCTTCTCTGGGGATCAGCGGACAGAATATCGCAGTAACCGAGGCACCCGGTCCCATCATGGACAAAACCTCGGCGCAGATGTCAAAGACAGCGAAGACACTTTACATCATGTATCTGATCTTTACCGTGCTGGAAGTGATCCTGCTGCTGTTTGGCGGCATGAGTCTTTTTGATGCACTTGTCCATACGTTCGGATCCGTCGGGACCGGAGGATTTTCTTCTTACAACGACAGTGTTGCCCATTTTAACAGCACTTATATCGAAGTCGTGATCATGGTGTTCATG
This sequence comes from Lentihominibacter faecis, assembly GCF_014306095.1. Lineage (GTDB taxonomy): Bacteria > Bacillota > Clostridia > Peptostreptococcales > Anaerovoracaceae > Lentihominibacter > Lentihominibacter faecis. The sequence continues at coordinate 830 of NZ_JACRWC010000047.1, read as the reverse complement.
GTTTTATGCGGGGTCAACTTCAACTTGTATTATCTGGCGTTTAAGGACGGGATCTCTCAGTTGTTCAAAGACTCGGAATTCCGTTTCTATCTCCTGATTTTCGGGGTGTCTGCGATTTTGATCGCAACTGTCCTGTTTGTTACCGGCAAGAACGATTCCATCGGAGGAGCAGCAGTCGATGCGGCCTTTCAGACCGCTTCCATCCTGACTACTACAGGATATATGAGTTCCGACTATGAAGTCTGGCCTTTCATCTGCCAGATGATCCTGTTCTTCCTTATGATCGTCGGCGGATGTTCTTCCTCCACAAGCGGCGGACTGAAGGCGATCCGGATCCTGATCATCAGCAAGCTGATCCGGCGCGGGATTTCCCTTCGCCTTCACCCTAATGTGATCGAGACTGTAAAACTGGATGGCAAGACACTGCAGGGAGATACGGTAAGCTCTATCGCAAACCACTTTTTCCTGTACATCCTAATGGTATTCGCCGGAACATTTCTGATCTCGTTCGAAAATGAGAGTCTGATCACGTCCCTGTCTTCTGTTGTGACCTGTCTGGGAAATGTAGGACCCGGGTTCGGATCCGTAGGTCCAACGGAAAACTTCGCGCATCTGACGCTTTTTTCCAAAGGGATCCTCTCCGTATACATGCTGGCCGGAAGACTGGAGCTTTATCCGCTGTTTATCCTGCTGACTCCGCGCTTCTGGAACCAGGATTATTAAGGGAGGCGACTATTTGATGACACATTCTACAGCTTTAAATTACAAAGCGATCGTACGGATCCTCGGCACGATCCTGTTCATTATCTGTCTCTTATACACATCTCCGA
>NZ_JACRWC010000094.1 GCF_014306095.1 Lentihominibacter faecis | reverse complement strand
CAGCCTTTGTTTTGGTGAAAACCTTATTATGTAATGGCTGTGTAACCAGTTACATAACATTATAATAACACGTTTTCAGAATATTTCAAGTCATTTTTACAATTTCCTGCAAAAATGTAATTCTGACAATTTTGGTACGCTATCCCGCACCCTGCTAAAAATGGGCGTTACAGCGTATTTTGCAACGTTTACCAGGCCAGCTTCAATTTTTTTGCCGGGCAGATAAATGTGCACAAACCGCATCCTGTGCAGGCCTGTTCATCCACATTTACGCTGGTTTCGCTGCGAGAGATCGCCCCATAGATACAGGACGTCAGGCATTTATCGCAGTTCTCTGTGCACGGTACGCTCTGCACTGTGCTGACTGCCGGTTCTATCTTCATTTCATCGAAGGATTTCATATTGGCAAGAGCCTTGCCCCGAACCTGCTCTACCGAAGCAAGACCGTGAGCGTCCAGCCAGTTCTCCAGTTCTTCTACAATCGTGCCGATCGCACCATGACCCTGCGTCATGACAGCCGTTCCCACCTGAACAGCAGAAGCACCCAGCATAATGTATTCCAGCGCATGCTTTGCACTGTCCACGCCGCCTATCCCGCAGATCGGAATGTCTACCGACTGCGCGATGGCCGCCACCGATGCAAGCCCCATAGGACGGATATAAGGTCCTGAGATACCTCCATAAGTTGAAAGCGCCGGCTGCGCCGTTTCCAGATCGACCCCCAGGATCCCTCTTACCGTATTGATCGCACTGACGGCAGAAGCCCCTGCTTTCTTGGCAGCCTTTGCCACCTTAGTGATATTTGTCGTATTCTGCGACAGCTTGACGATCACAGGGATCCTGACATTGGATACCACTTCTTTCGTCATATCATAGATAACATCGGCATGGGACGCAACGACTTCCAGCGATTCCATCATCGGATTGGAAACCGAAAGCTCAATAGCGTCTGCACCGAATTTTTCCATTTTGCTTGCCAGGTAGGCAAGTTCCGAGGCGGTATGTGCGGAAATGCTGGCAATGACCACACCACCATCACTTTTCGCTATGTCCAGTTCTCTTTCCCATCCTTCTATTTGTATGTCACTATACAGCCTTATATTCTGCACTCCCATCTCATCGCATGCGATTCTCGGCCGCACGTCCAGCACAGTGTCGCTGACGATACTTTCTGTTACGACAGCCCCCGCACCGGAAGCTATAGATCTATGCAAAGCCTTCCCGTCCCGGTTCCACGGTCCTGCCGCCACGATGATCGGGTTTTTTAATTTCATTCCTAAAAAATCTGTACTCAACATTAAAACATCTCTCCAATCCTCTCTTTATGTCCACACGATTTTCGGATCCGCTGCTTCGTCTGCAAAGTGATCTGCCTCGGTTTTTCGTTGATTTTGTCTTCGTCCTCGATCAGGTCAAACAGCAGTCTGGCACCGTAGATCCCCATCTTGTGGAACGGTAATTCCACCGTGGTCAGTTTCGGCTCCACGAGGTTTGACATCCTGGCATTCCCAAATCCGGCTACCGCCACATCGTCAGGCACTTTCATGCCCAGATCTTTGATGGCATCCATCGCACCATATGCAATGTCGTCGCTGGTGGCGAAAATCGCCTGCGGCGGTCCGTCCGCCACCATTTTCTTCGCTCCCAGATAGCCGCCTTCTATAGTATTGTCCACCGCTTTGATATATTTTTCTTCTATCGCGATCCCGTTTTCCTCCAGTACTTCCCGATAGCCTTCCAGCATGTCTCTGGACTCCTGTTCCGGATCACTTCCGTACAGGATCCCGATGGTTTTATGTCCGTATTCGATAAAGTTTCGGATCATTCCTTCTGCACCTGCCTTACAGTCCACACGCACAGAATTGAATCCTTTGATATCCTTGTTTTCTCCGATCAGAACGATAGGTACGCCGTCTTCCTGGACAGCTTTTAAATTTTCTTCCTGCAAGAAAGAAAACATCAGAATAATACCGTCCACCTTTCTGGTCAGAAGCTGTTCAATATATTCGCTCTCGATCCTGTTGTTCTTCTCTACATTGCACATAAACGTCGTGTAGCCTTTCTGCAAAGCTACATCTTCCACACCTTTAGCGATCTCCATATAGGTGGAATTGAGTATATACGGAATGATCAGCCCTATCGTTTTGGTCCTGTTGAAGTTAAGACCCTGCGCGAACCAGTTGGGCTTGTATTCTTTATCTTCTATGATTTTCTGTATTTTTTCCCGGGTTTTTGGTGCAACATTTTCCGGGTGATTCAGTACCCGGGATACGGTAGCAACCGAAACCCCCGCGGCCTTGGCAATCTGTTTAATATTCATGAATTGCCTTCCCCTTTCCACTTGGTGTTATAATTATCTCACTTTTTTGACATTTTTTCAAGCAGGAATCCTTCTGCGCCCCGGTGATAAATCTTTGCAAAAGAAAAGCCCTGCAGAGAAAAGTCTCTCTCCGCAAGGCTTTGACGCTTTTTTGATTATTTTTTGTTTTTTTCCATCCTGATCTCCGCGGCTCTGGCGTGGCCGATGAGACCTTCTCCCCGAGCCAGGTTTGACACCAGCGGCGCGATATCCATCATGGCCTGCGGGCTCATACTCTGGTAGGTACATGTCTTCAGGAATGTGCCCACCCAGACGCCTCCTGTATATCTGGCTGCTCCCAGAGTCGGCAGCGTATGGTTGGTTCCGGACGCATAATCTCCGAAAACTTCTGCCGTATTTCCGCCGATAAACAGCGATCCATAATTGTGCAAAGCTCCCACCGTCTGTTCCAGCTGGGTCTCCGCCACATTGACTTCCAGATGCTCCGGCGCATAGGAGTTGGCGTATGCGATGGCTTCTTCCAGATCGTCTGCCAGCAGAACTTCACCGAAATCCGCCCAGGATCTTAATGCGATCTCCCGCGTATCCAGCTGTTCAAGCTGTTCTTCTACTGCTTTGATAACAGCCTGTCCAAAGCCTTCGTCTGTCGTTACTACAATTCCCTTTGCTTCTTTATCGTGCTCCGACTGCGCCAGCAGATCCGCTGCCACGATGTCTGGATCCGCGTTGCTGTCGGCAATGACCAGCACTTCGCTCGGTCCTGCCACAAAGTCGATACCCACCTTGCCGTAGCATTGGCGTTTTGCTTCTGACACGAAGCTGTTTCCCGGTCCCACGATGAGATTTACAGGCTGGATCTGATCTGTTCCATAAGAAAAGGCTGCGATAGCCTGTGCTCCTCCTACAGCGTATATCTCGTCAATACCGGCGATATCCATAGCGACCAGTGTCTTCGGGTGGATGTGCTCCGTACCTTTTATGACCGGGGAGCAGGCTGTAACGCGCTTTACACCTGCTGCCTTTGCAGGGATCCCCAGCATGAGCGCCGTGGAATAGAGCGGATATCCGCCTCCCGGAACATAGCAGCAGCAGGAATCCACCGGGATGATCCGGTGTCCCAGCATGATGCCTTTTGCAGGAGAAAAGTCCTTCAGTTCCATCATTGTTTTTCGTTGTGCCTGCGCAAAGGCCTTGATGTTGGCAGCAGCTTTTTTGATATCTTCGATGTCCTCTTCCGGCACTTCCTTATAGGCTGCCTCGATTTCTTCTTTTGAAATCCTTAGAGATGCTCTGTCGCATCCGTCAAATCTATGGTTGTATTCCAGCAGTGCTGCATCTCCGTTCTCGATGACATTTTCGATGATGTCGCCAACGGTTTTCCGCAAAGCACTGCGGTCTTCTTTCGTTCGCTCTTTTGATGCTTTCAGTATTTTCATGGTTCTGACCTTCTTTCAGTTTAGTGCTTTATCATAATAATACATAACATGGTTGGTGCTTGTCAACAAAACAGTGGAATTTTTCTTGTCAGAGGCGGCGGGCTTGGGCTGGAGATCTGCGGGGGCTGAGGCCGGGACTGGGACAAGATGCCGGCGGGGGCCGAGGCTGAGCAGGCAGGGAGCAAAACGAAGCTAAGGGTCTATTGTTGCGAAAAACAAGATGGGACAGGTAGCGGTGCCGGCGACCAAATCACATGGGCAGGCAGCGGACTCGGAGCGGCCAGGGACCGGACGGGATGCCGGCGGAAAAATCAACTCAAAAGAAAGCGCTCTATAATATCCTCCAGCAATCCTGGATTTTCCAAATCCTTCTCTCTTGTAATGATCAAATTGCTGTGCTCCCAAAATCCCGCATCATGGTAAACCTCAATTTTTCTAGCATTATTTTTATCGTATTCCGGATCACCTTCCTTTCCAAAATGCTCCCAAAATGCTATCGTCCAGTCCGGTTTCAGAATCTGAAAATCCGGTGACACTGTTGCAAGATCTAAATCCACTAAGGAATCGTAACGGTAAGCCATGCCGTATTCTTCAAGCTTATTTCCAATCGTGCGTTCCGACTTGGATCGCATTTTGATCCCCCAGTTTGTGGCATATTTCAAATTTTCCGGATATAAAGAGTTCTTTCGATACGAGGCAGTCATCCACTCATACTTTTTCTGATCCCAGCAGACACGTCGCAAAT
>NZ_JACRWC010000037.1 GCF_014306095.1 Lentihominibacter faecis | reverse complement strand
ATACAACTACAGGGATTACAATCGTTTTCCTATGCGCCCGCTGGGATGGAAATCTCCTCAAACTGTTTTAGATGATTTCGTGCTTGATGGTGTAACATATGTTTGACAAACCTACATCCTCCACCGTTCACCCCTTATTATTTTTATTTACTTCACCCCACTAATATGATATACTAATTTATACGATTTAACACGTATCTATATCATATCAGAATGTACTAAGGGATCTGCGGCAGGACTCCTGGCCGTCAGATTTTGTTTTGAACCGGAGAGCCTCCACTGGCATACTTCGGTTTATTTTAGAAAAAGGGGGACGTGAACTTACATGCTGCGTGATTATTTGACAAAGAGAAAAACATTTCGCAAAACAGTGAAAGCAGCTGTCAAGGAAGAAGTTAAAAGCCGTGTGACAGCAGCGCGCGCACAGGAATTATTCGAAAAGAATGCAGAGCAGCTTAGAAAAAACGACTACATAGAATCTGAGCTTTATGTAAAGAACAATGTGAAAAGAGGTCTGCGTAATTCCAACGGCACCGGAGTTCTTGTCGGATTAACGAAAATCGGGGAAGTAATCGGTTACGATGTAGACGAAAAGAAAAACAAGATCCCGGTAGAAGGGAAATTGTATTACCGCGGTTACAGCATCGAAGACCTGGTGAACAGCTATATCGAAGAAGAACGATTTGGCTTTGAGGAAATCACATATCTGCTGATCCTCGGTTCTCTTCCTACCCGGTCGGAACTGGAATATTTTAAAAAGCTGCTTGGCACCAAGAGAGAGCTTCCTCAGGGATTTGCCAGAGATATCATTCTGACTGCACCATCCAACAATATCATGAACAAGATGGCAAGAAGCGTGCTGGCACTGTACTGCTATGATGACAATCCTGACGACACTTCGATTTCCAACGTGTTCCGTCAATCCATCGATCTGATCGGCTATTTTCCGGCACTGATCGCTTATGCTTACCAGGCGAAGTCTTCTTTCTACGACAACATGAGTCTTCACCTGCATAACCCGATCCCGGAGCTTTCCACATCCGAAAACATCCTGCGGATGATCCGTCCGACAGGTGAATATACTGAATTAGAAGCCAGACTTCTGGATCTGTCCATGATCCTGCATGCAGAACACGGCGGAGGAAACAACTCGTCCTTTACGACACACCTGATTTCCTCGACCGGGACCGATACTTACTCGGCCATCGCGGCTGCCATAGGATCCCTTAAGGGACCGAAGCACGGTGGCGCAAACATCGCTGTGATCAACATGATGAACGATCTGAGAAAAAATGTACCGGACTTCAACAATCGCGGCAAACTGGACGACTATCTCGTAAAAGTTCTGCGTAAAGAAGCGAACGACAAGAGCGGTCTTGTCTACGGTATGGGGCATGCGATCTACACCTTATCCGACCCGCGTGCCAAGGTACTGAAATCCATGGCCAAAAAACTGGCAGAGAGCAAGGATCTGGTTGACGACTTCCTTCTCTGTGATTACATCGAACGAAGGACTCCGGAGCTTTATGCGGAAGTCCATGGCGTCGAAAAACCGATGCCGGCCAATGTCGACCTGTATTCCGGTTTCGTATATGATGCGCTGGACATTCCTACTACTATTGCAACACCTCTGTTTGCAACGGCTCGTCTGTCCGGCTGGTGCGCTCACCGTATCGAGGAGCTGATTTCCGGAGGCAAACTGATGCGTCCGGCCTACAAATCTGTGCAGCAGCCTCGGCCTTATGTACCGATCAGCAAGCGGGTTTCTGCTACGTCGATCCGTGCAGAAAAACAGGAAAAGCATAACAACAGATAGATATCTGAACACCGTCTGCTGCATTCTTTGCAGCAACATACAATGAATGTGAAAACGCCCGCATCCATCAGATGCGAGCGTTTTTTTCATCCCGTCTATTCTTTTTACTGTTCTGTCACCTTCACGTGAGACAGCCCTAACGATGCGATATCGCCGGAGTCGTATTTCTTGATCGAAATATCACCGTTCTTCATTTTCTTCACGATATCGTTATAATCCGACTTGCTGAAATTCTCCAGCTTTGCATTGTCCATTTCCAGACGGACTCCGTTGTTTTCAATAGTATACTCGATCGTGGTGCCTCCCGGGAATTTATCATCTTCGTACTGATCAAGTACGCCTTCCAGTGCCGTACCGATCTCTTTCACCGCAGACGTCACCACTGTATCAGACATCCTGCTTTTGTCTGTCTCGTAGCCGATGACTTTCTTATTCGTCATTTCAGCAACTTCGATCACCGGAAGTTCCACTTTGTTGCCACAGGCGAAAATCACTTCCGTGCCACCTTCGTACCACTGTTTTGCGATCGATCTTACCGCCTCGGAATCCTCCTTGGAATTGCTGTAATGATAAGCAACATTCACCGATCTTCCCAGTTCACCGGCCGCTTTATCAGCCCCCTGCAGAAAACCATAGCCATAATCCATCGCCAAAGGCACTTTGGAATCTCCCAGATACCCCAAGTTGCTCATTCCTTCTTTTACAGCCGCATAGCCTGCCAGATATCCTGCCTGCTCAGAAGCAAATGTCACCTCTACCGTATTCTTAGCAACCTTCACTTCTCCGGACTCTTCGTCCATCGGCGCTGCGTCGATCACAACGAACTTCACATCCGGATACTCTTTCTGCTTTTCATAAACCACCTGACTGAACAGATATCCATCTGCTACAACCAGCTTTGCACCACCGTCAACTGCATTGTCGATCACCTGGCGATATGCATCTTCCGATGCTTCCGCTGCCTTGTAATACTTATGCGATACTCCCCTTTTCTCACCAAAACTGCTGATGGTATCCCAGGCAACCTCACTGTATCCTCCATTCATGATCAGCCCTGCTTCCGTTACCATGGCAATTTCGTAATCCACCTGCTCTTCCGGCTGCACTTCTTCCGGCGAGCCACAGGCGGCCAGCGACAGCATCATGATTGCCGCAACTGTTAATGCCATTATTTTTTTCATACCCAATTCCTCCTAGTACAATTCCGGTCTTCTGTGCTTCAGCAGCGGCAGCTGCTCTCGGACAGAATCCTCATAATCCAGATCAATGTCTCCGTATAAAATGCTTTCCTTTTCATCTGCATGAGCGATAAAATCGCCCCACGGACTGGCAATGCAGGAATTCCCGTATGCGACGTATGGTCCGTTTTCATCCCGCGCAGGGGAATTCGCCGCAAAATATACCTGATTGTCCAGCGCACGCACACGCATCGTTATATCCCAGTGTGCAGGCCCTGTCGTCATATTGAAAGCAGCTGGAAGCACGATCAGCTTTGCACCGGCAAGCGCCATCTTCCGGAACCATTCCGGGAACCGCACATCATAGCAGATCGCCACACCGATCTTTCCAAATTCGGTATCCAGGATCGTCATATCCTTTCCTGCCGTCAGCGTATCCGATTCCATGAACCGGATCCCGCCTTTCACATCAATATCAAACAAGTGGACTTTGCGATGTTTTCCGATGATCTGACCACTGCGATCAAAAGAAAACGATGTGTTGTACACTTTGCCTCCATCCAGTTCCGGGATCGATCCGCCAATGAGATATATGTCATTCTTTGCAGCCAGATCCGATAGGAACTTCACCGTAGGGCCGTCTTCCGCTTCTGCGTACTCTCTGAAATAATCGTTGGAATACGGACAGTTCCACATCTCCGGCAGAGAAATGACCTGTGCGCCATTTTCTGCTGCAGTTTCAACGTAGCGCGTCACCGTCGCCATGCTCTCCTTCTTATCAAAAGATCCTTTTATCTGACATAATGCAAGTTTAAACATCCGTATCCTCCTTTTCTGTAATGATCTCTAAAAAATGCTTTGTGATCCTGGCCGTAAGCCCCCAGATCACGCGACCATCCACCTCATAGATCGGCACGCTCCCCTTGCCGCCGCGCCACGGATAGGGTTTTCCCTCATACACCTTATCATACGGGAAATCCTCCGGGATCTGAGGAACAGCCCGAATGGGATAGACCTCCGGCGTAACAGCAAGCAAATCGTTCAGTGCCACCAGAAACACCTCGTCCACTTCATTTTCGCTGAATTGCAAATGCTCCAGCGCAGCCTCGGGGATCACCCCCAGATAACAGTACATAGCGAAATTACTATAGGTATACAGTGTATCCAGCTGCGTAATCACGCGGATCTGCTCCTGCGGTATACCGATTTCCTCCCAGGTTTCACGCAAAGCGCATTCCTCTGTAGTCTCGACAGGCTCCAGTTCTCCTCCCGGAAAACATATCTCGCCTGGCTGACGCTCCATGTTTTTCGCCCGGACTTCATATAATAAGTAGAGATCATCTTCTTTTTCCACCAGCGGCACCAAAACCGAGAAAAATTTAAAGTTTCCCTCTGCGCCTGGCTTTCTCTCTGCAAAAACCGCTTCTATATCTTCTATTTTAAGTGTGTTTCGGGAGCCTCTGCCCTTCCGCAAACCCTTCTTCGCGTTCTTCTTCAAGTTCTTCCAGTTCTCCTTCCAGATCCTGTTCGCTCGTATCATGATCATGCTTCTGATACCAGATATTCAGATAGGATCCTGCTAAAATCAGTCCGATGCCAATGTATGTATTCCATAGGATCGTCTCGTGCAAAAAGATCACAGCCATCACCGGCGCGATAGCCGGCTTCAGGAAAAACGCCAGCGATCCGGTCGCCGCATCGGAGCATTTGATAGCCATAAAGTAGCTGAAGTATCCCAGTCCTGTTACAAACAAACTGATGTACGCTACAAGCGGAAGGTTGTCCGCTACTCCTGCTATGA
>NZ_JACRWC010000002.1 GCF_014306095.1 Lentihominibacter faecis | reverse complement strand
CACCAATTTCCATCTGCCGAAGTCAACACTGCTGATGCTGATTTCTGCATTGTATGACAGGGAAAAAATTCTGGAAGTATATGAAGAAGCTATCCGGGAAAAGTATCGCTTTTTTAGTTACGGAGATGCTATGTTTATTGAATAAGGAGGAGCGGAGATGGAAGCAGGTCTTGTGACCCATGAATTTGACGCTTTCTTTGACAAGGATTCGCGGGTGCTGATTTTAGGGACGATCCCATCTCCCAAGTCGCGTGAACAGGGATTCTATTACGGCCATCCGCAGAATCGGTTCTGGAAAGTGCTTGCTGATGTGCTGGGTGAGGAGTTTCCACAGACGGTGGAAGAGCGAAAGAGATTTTTGAAGCGGAACCATATCGCCTTGTGGGATGTGCTGGAAAGCTGTGAAATCAAGGGAGCATCGGATGTCAGTATTCGCAATGCCAGGCCTAACGATATGAACAGGATCTTGCAGGCGGCAGACATCCGGGCGATTTTTGCCACAGGTGCAAAGGCAGCGCAGCTGTATAAAAAGTTGTGTTTTCCGGAGTGCGGAGTGGAAGCTGTTCGTCTGCCCTCTACGAGCCCTGCCAACTGCGGATGCTCGTATGAGAAGCTGCGGAAGGCGTACAGCCAGATTTGTGATTATGTGAGATAAAAGAGTAGGAGTTAATTTTTATGGCAGCAGTTACTTATGAACTGATCAAAAAAGACAGTCGAACGAAAGCGCGCAGAGGCCGCGTCAACACGCCTCACGGACCGATCGAGACGCCGGTGTTCATGCCGGTGGGGACAGCAGGCACCGTCAAAGCGATGAAGCCGGAAGAAGTGCGTGATATGGGAGCACAGATCATTTTAGGAAACACATACCATCTGTATCTTCGCCCCGGACACGAAGTGGTAAAGGCGGCGGGCGGACTGCATAAATTCATGAACTGGGAGAGAGCGATCCTGACTGACAGCGGCGGTTTCCAGGTGTTCAGTCTGGGTGCGATGCGCAAGATCAGCGAAGAGGGTGTGGAATTCCGTTCTCATATCGACGGATCGAAGCATATGCTGTCTCCGGAAAAATCCATGGAGATACAGAATGCACTGGGATCGGATATCATGATGGCTTTTGATGAATGTGCTCCGTATCCGGCGGACCGCAATTACGTGAAAAACTCTCTGGAGAGAACTACCAGATGGTTGAAACGCTGCAAAGAATATCATAAGAATACGGAACAGCAGTCCTTGTTTGGGATCATGCAGGGCGGTATGTATAAAGATCTGAGAAAGCAGAGCGCGGAAGAAATCGTGGAATTGGATCTGCCGGGTTATGCTATCGGCGGTTTGAGCGTCGGAGAGCCGAAGGAGATCATGTATGAAGTGATGGATGACTGCGTTGATTATCTGCCGGCAGATAAACCGCGGTATTTGATGGGCGTGGGAAGTCCGGACTGTCTTTTTGAGGGAGTGGAACGCGGAATAGATATGTTTGACTGCGTGCTTCCGACCAGGATCGCACGTCACGGTATGGCCATGACATCTCAGGGACGGGTCAATATCAAGAACGCTAAGTACGAACGGGACTTTACACCCCTGGATCCAAATTGTGACTGCTATACCTGCCGAAATTATTCCAAGGCATACCTGAGACACTTGTTCAAGAGTGATGAAATCTTGTCATCCATGTTGATGACGACACACAATCTGCATTTTCTTGTCAACACCATGGCTGGTATTCGTAAAGCCATCGAGGAAGATCGGTTCCTGGAATACAAGAAAGAATTTTATGACAGCTACGGGAGATTTTAAATGGAAAATATGGAAATCAGAGAAGTCTGCAGAGATAAGGATATTTGTGGCGGCTGCGTCTATCAGGGGGTGCCCTATGAAGAGCAGCTGAGCAATAAATTTGGAGAGGTCAAGGGGCTTCTTGACAAGAAGGATATTCGTTACGGTGAACTGCTTCCCATTGAGGGAGCACCGTCCCGCTACGGGTATCGTAACAAGATGGAATATACCTTTGGCGATATGGAAAAGAATGGTCCGATGACTTTGGGCATGCACAAGAAAAAGCATTTTATGTCCATCGTAACAGTGGATCAGTGCCAGCTGGTTCATGAGGATTTCAATGTGATCCTGCGAGGTGTGCTGGAATTTGCCTCTTCTCATGGATATACACATTATCATAAGAAGGCTCATAAAGGTCTGATGCGACATCTGATCGTGCGCCGGGGTATTCGGACGGGAGAACTGCTGGTCAATGTGGTGACCAGTTCGGAGGATGGTTTTGACGAAAATGCTTTCGTGGAAATGATCCGGGCTTTACCTCTGGAAAATCAGGTGGTCGGCATCCTGAGGACGATCAATGACCGCCTGGCAGACGCTGTATACTGTGATGAACTGCGAGTTCTGTGGGGCAGAGATTACTATAACGAGGAGATCCTGGGACTGAAGTTCAAGGTCAGTGCATTTTCGTTTTTTCAGACCAATGTAGATGCAGTAGAACGGCTGTATTCCTATGCGGTCAGCCTTATCGATGATTTCGAGAATAAAGAAGTATTCGATCTGTACTGCGGAACGGGAACGATCACACAGGTGCTGGCTCGCAAAGCGAAAGAGGTCATCGGTATCGAACTGGTGGAGGAGGCTGTGGAGGCTGCAAAGGCTAATGCGGCTCTCAATGGACTGGATAACTGCCGCTTTCTGGCAGGTGATGTGTTTGAGGTTCTGGACAGCCTTCCTGACAAGCCGGAGGTGATCGTGGTGGATCCGCCTCGTGTCGGCATTTCTTCCAACGCCCTGGAAAAGATCATCGGATACGGTGTGAAGCAGATCGTGTATATCTCCTGCAATCCGAAAAGTCTTGCGGACAACCTGTATTATATGCAGTACTATGGGTATGAGATCAAATCGGTCAAGCCTTTTGATAACTTCCCGGGCACAAAGCACACGGAGTGTGTGGCGGTACTGGAAAAAGTGAAAAAATAAATATCTCTGGAGGTTGATAGATTCCGGGCTTTTTCAGGTGTGAAAACGCTGCGAGAAAGCTCGGTTTTTCTTGTATGGAAATATATCTACTTTTTAGTCTGACCGGAGAAAAAGTGGATGACCGAAAAAATGCGGCAGGGTTTAGGCTGTGGATTAGATGTTTAATACGGAAAACAAGAAGATCTGAGTGGATTATGAAGTGCTTCATAATTTTTTATCTATTTTTTGAAAAAACATTGCTTTGTCCTTGGGACAATGTTGTATAATAAATTCAACAGGAGGTGATGGTATTGGGGTATAAGGTTAAATGGGTTGAAGATAACTTGGGTGTTACAAGAAAGGCACTTCGCGTATTTGAGAAAGCTGGTCTTATGCCTGAAAATAAGGGTGGTCAATATCGAGATTATGACGATGATGATATAGACCGCATTTGGACGATACGAGTTTTACAGGGTATGGGATATTCAATTAAAGAAATTTGCGATATGGTCGCTGATGATGGGTTTGATTTCGATACTTCTATATCCCAGAAGGTCGAACAGTTAGAAGAAAAAAAGGCAGAGCTGGAACGCCATTTAGGATATGCGAAGACTATTAAGCTAACTGGGCGATTTCCACCACGACCTAAAAAAATGGGTGAGGTAAAGTTTGAGGATTTTCAAAATAATGCCATTGAGAGATGGAACATTTTAGGTGATCCACAAGGTGAAGCATATGCACAATTGGCTGAAACGATGTTAGCCAAATCTAATGAAGAATGGAATAATAGTGATTTGGGACGTATGCTAGCTGTATTGGATATGATGAAAAATACAGACTTGGATTTGTTGCTTGCAGAATACGTATTATCTAAAGCGATTTGTAAGCGTAAGGCCCTGGGAGCTAATCATCCAGAGATTCAATTAATGGTTAAGCTCATATATGAAAATCAAAATATATTGGTCCAGGCTTATGGTATGGAAGGAAAAATGACCATAAAACAGTTTTCTCGGTTTTATTCGTCGAGCTATTTGGCAGGTGATGTTGCAAAGTTAAAAGCCGGTGAATATAGTGAGGAGGATTGTGAATTTATAGCTGAAGCGATTTCTATATTTTGTGGTTATAAAAATCACGATGAATTAGTCGAGGAAGAGATGCGATATGGTAGACGAGATAGCGGAGATGAAGAGAATGAGTAATCTAGGTGCATATCAATTGTTGACTACTGCGGCAAAGAAGGTCGGAGGCCCTAAAAACCTTGTTTTGATAATTGCCGGAACCGGCGCAGCTGTTTATAAAGGTGGCGAGATTGTAGTTAAAAAGACTGTTAAGGAATTTAAAAAGAAAATCAGAATACATCAGTTGACGGAAATAGCAGATACAAAGGTATATTCTGTAACCGCAGAGGGTATCAGCAATGAGGGTTTAGCGTTTAAAATTGGAGACCAATTTAGAGTGCTTGAAACAGATAAAGATGCTATTTTGATAGAGAAAATTGACGACGATAATAATCCCTATTTTGTGTCAGAGGAATTGTTGATGAATATTTCAAATTACAAGTGTTAGAAGGGAAAATACTATGGGACGTTTTTCGCATGTTACAAGTAGTTGGCTGGAAACAGCAAGTGAAATGGAATCATTGCTAGACGAACTGGATTATGATTCGGATGAGCACATTCAAATTTACGGTATACATATTGATGTGGTTAATGCGATTTCCAGTAGATTTCTACTCAATTTGCCTCATCGAGAGCACGGATGGTATTTGTCAAATGATGATTAAATAGAAGGTGGTGAAAAAATGACACGAGAAGAATTGAAAGAACAGATTGACGAGCTTATGCAACAGTATGCCAATGAAGAAATTGATGGTGATACATATGCGCAGAAGATGATGGAATTAACCACATCTGCTCAGAACGACAACGACTAAGTTTGATTATTGATGTTAATGTGAAAGGAGCTAAGTTGACACCCGGTATGGATAAGCAGAACGAAGGAAGTTAGGTCTCCGGAGACGGAGAAAATCTGGTAGATATGAGAGGTTTGACTGCCATAGAAGGAAGGGTATACACAAGGCCATGCAGAATGGAAAATGATGACGTTCTGTTTCGTATACCTAAAACTGCTATGATTTGTACTTGATACAAGGAATTTATCCGTGACATGGCTTATTAACGAAGGTAAATAAAGTAAAAAACTTTAGAATTTCAATAAAAAAATACTTGATTATATAGGGCTGTCTCTTATACA
>NZ_JACRWC010000006.1 GCF_014306095.1 Lentihominibacter faecis | reverse complement strand
AAAGCAGTTGATCCGGCTTTTTTCGTCTTTCAGCGAAAAGTACACATGACCCGATCCATGGAATTTCAAGTTAGAGACTTCTCCTCTCACGGAAACGTTTCCCAGTATGGGATCTGTCTGCAGGATCCGTTTGATGTAGCTGTTGAGCTGAGATACTGTAACAGGTTTTAACCCCATAAATATTTCCCTCCAAGCAAAGCGATTCCTACAGCGTTGTCCTGAGAGAGCATTTCGTCTCCAAAAACTGCTGTGATCCCTCTGCCGTTTAATTCTTTTCTCATATAGCTGCGGAGAAACTGACTCGATGCCACCCCTCCGGCAAGAAGCACGGATGCTTGTCCGCTGTGCTCCGAGCACTGTATGATCATATCCGAAGCCGCTTTGCCGGTCTTAGCGAACAAGTCCGCCGCCAGCGCATAGGTCTGCAGCTGTTTCTGCTCCAGCCCCAGCCGGTCGATCCTGCTCCGGGCCTGGGTATCCAGTCCCGAAAGATTGAGCCAGCCGTCCTTCACTTTGACAGGCGTCAATCTGCAGGCTTCCTTTGCAGCCTGGAGCATGTCCCTGCTTGCTCCTTTAAAAATCTCTCCTGGATCTTCCGCCTGCTCGGCTTCACAAAATTTCTGTGCCATCAGATCCAGCTGTCCGCCTGCCGGAAATTCCATGCCGAGAGCTACGCCGGTGCGATCCAGGACTTGTCCAAAAGAAATATCCTTCGTGCCTCCGGTGATGTGCATGGTGTAGGCGACCCGCTCAGCGGGATCTGCCGGACGCGGCTTTTTCGCTTTTTTTGCAGAAGCGCCGTTATCGTCCGCTCCCGAACTTCCTTCAAAATACTGCTTCGGCATTCCGTCTTTCCGCAGATCCGTCTCGGATACGTCGAGTACCTCACACGTTCCTCCGGAAAAATGACATGCCAGAAACCGATCTTCCGTCTGGAAAGGACTGTAGGCCCGAATCGCCTCCATATGTCCTTCCTGATGAGAAAAACCGACTACCGGAACGTTCATCGCAGCGGCGGCCGCCTTTGCAAATCCGCTTCCTGCTAGGAACACCGGCATATAGGATCCTGCTTCCGGGCGCGGCCGAAACGAGCACGCAACGGCATCGATCCTGCCGTCGAACATCCGGCGCATCTCTTCCATCAGTTCCGGCAGATTCTGTATATGCTGAAAAAGGGCGTCAGATTGCCGCAGCCCCCGCTCGCCCTGTTTTACGGTCAGAAACCTGCGCAGATCGCAGATGATATGCTTCTTGTGATCGATGACCGCGATCGACGTTTTATAATTGCTGGTATCTATCCCCAGGACATATCCCATAGCTACTGCTCCTGCGCTGCGGAGCCGGCATCTGCGTCTGCTGCGGATCCTGCAGCTTCCGGTGCGTTCACGATGGCTCCCAGCACGCCATGGATAAACCGTGACGATTGCTCGGTGCTGTATTTTTTCGCCAGTTTGATCGCCTCACTGATGGCGACCGCTTCCGGCACGTCGTCTCCGTATTTGATCTCACCCAGAGCAAGGCGCATGATTGCAAGATCCACCTTCGGCATCCTGCTGGTCTTCCAGGATCGACTGTGTGCATTGATGGATCCATCGATCTCGTCCAGATGCTCGATGATCCCGCTCAGGATCTGAAGGCTTCTTTTAAGATTTTTTCCGGGCAGCTTTTCCCCTGCCAGCTTTCTGGCCGTCTCCAGATCCAGGGTTTTCGCAGCATCCATTTCATACATCATCTGCATCAGTACTTCTCGTATTTCATTTCTCGTCATTTGTTTCTGTTTCCTCCGCTGGTATTTCCACACCTTCTACATGTATGTTCACCGCCGTCACCTTGAGTTCCGTCATCTCCTGAACTTCGTTCTTGACGTTCTCCTGGATATCCCAGGCAACTGCCGGTATTTTCGCATGGTATTTAACGATGATATGAACGTCCAGTTCCACTCCGTCTTCGCTCTGACTGACTTTGATCCCCTTCCAGGTCAGCTCCTTGCCCAGAAAATTCTTGGAAAGGGCGTTGGAAATGCCTCCCGCAAGATCGGCAACTCCCTTCGTCTTAAGTGTCGCGTTCGCAGCGCACACCGCGATGACTTCATCTGAAATTTTTATGATACCGTTACTTTGTCGTCCGGCTGCGTTCATTACAATCACCTCACACGTTATTATACCAAATCCCGCATGTAAATACAAACTTATTTGGAAACGTCCTGCACAACGATCTCGCTGGCTTTGACGCCGGTCTGGCGCATAACGATCTCGCAGATTTTAGTGACGGTCTGCTGATCCAGATCCTCTGTATTCACAGTTACGTTGACGCCACTGTCACTGATCACTACGAAAGATTCCGGAAGGCCTTTGTTTTTGATGAGGGTCTCTACGGTCTTTTCCTTTTCCATATAATCCAAAAGCCGCATTTTCTGGGCGGCAGCCTCCTGTTTTTCCTTCTTTGTGGACGCAGAATCTTCCGCATCGGTCAGCATGGAAATGATCTTGTTGCGATCCATATCCAGATTCGCCCGCAGTTCCTGGAAATAGGAATCTTTGTTTTCCAGCTGTGCCACATCATCTGAGGCCACCAGTTTCGCTTCTTTGTTTTTGCTGCTTTTCTTATTCGATGCATCGTTCTCATCATCCACGTTCAGGCTGTCTACAAGCACATCGCCGTCGTGAAGCGGAATGTCGCCGTTTACTGTCTTGTCCGGCAGCAGTCTGCCGCTGGCCAGAAACGCTCCGCAGCACATCATGAGGGCCGCAAGCCCCGCTACGAATTTCTTGTTTCTCCCCAGAAGATCGCGATATTTCTTTTTACTGCCCATTGCTTTTTTCCTCCTTGTCCTTTTCCATGTCCGAAGCGCTGGTTTTTTCGAAAACCTCCACATTGGCCGACGATATGTCGAAAAGCGCCATGACCGCCTTGATCAAGTCGTTTTTCACCACCGGGTTTCCTGCACCTTCCGCCGTCACGATGACACCTGCCACCTGATCTTTTTCTCCGTACTGCAGCATCACATCCACAGCCCCCACACCATCGATATCGGATAAAATGCTGCAAAGTTCCGTTTCGGTGCCTCCATCGGAGTCGATGATCTGCTTCCTGCCGTCGCGATTCTGCGTGAACACGTCAAAGGACAGGAATATCACCGCCAGGATGATGAGCACCGCGGCGGCTTTCATGAGTTTATCCCGTTTTTCGGGATCGTTCTTCCATTTTTCCAGCAAAAGTTTCGCCTCCTTGTTCAGTATATTGTGCAGGCAGCCGGTATATGCCCCGGGATTTCTGCAAAGAGTATGCTGCAGCTTCCCTGAAACCCGGCGAGCCTGATTTTCCCGGCATCTGTGCAGTCTCCGGCAGATGCTTTGCATCAAACGCCGCCTGTCAGCCGGATCACCGGATACAGGATCGTTGCCATGATCACCAGGGAAAATATAAAATGCAGGTACTTTCCCATAGAGGATTCCGGCAAAAGCATCTCGATAAATGTGATGGCCAGCAGGATCAGAAACAGACTGCGGACCCAGTCTTTCATCAGTTCCATCGTCCGCCACCTCCCATCCCCATGATGATGGCGATAAAAATGAGAAACATCAGGGCGCCGATGGCGAGGACCACCGTCATGGTAATAGCTGCCGTTCCCAGCTCGTTCAGAGAGTCAGAAATGTTTTTACTGGCCACAGGCTCTGCTGCGATCGCCGTTATTTTATAGATCACCGCCACCGCCAGGATCTTCAGGACAGGGATCACCAGCAATGCTAAAATCAGAAGGATCCCGGCGACACCGATGGCGTTTTTGATCAGCCCTACACAGCTTATGACCATGTCAAGCGAATCTGCTGCAAAGCCTCCGACGATGGGCACGAAGTTGTCCAGAGAATATTTTGTCGTGTTGATGAGGATCCCGTCGGCCGCTTTGGTCACCATGCCCTGGATCGCTGCGATCCCGGTAAATACCGTCACGGCAAGACCGGTCAGAAAAATCGTGCCCTTTCGCAGGAATCCCGCCAGCTTCTTTACGTAATCCTTTTCAGTGATACTGTTGATCATGGTGAATACTGCTGACAGGAACACGAGGGGCAGTACGATATGCTCCATCAAGGCGGAAAACCCTGTGACCGCCCCCGCAACAGCCGGATCCAGGATACTTCCGGATGAGATCCCGCCCATGGCAACAAGAAGCGGTATCATAACAGGCAGCAGGATCTCCATGGAATGAGCCATGGTCCCCAGCGCGTCCTGACAGTATTCATAGCTCTGATAGAAGTTTCCCATACAGAGGGCGATTATGACACAGCTGCAGATCACCGTTCCCAGGGACGATACCGTCCGTTTGCCGAAAGAATCCGAGAAACTGGTGAGCATACCGATCAGGATGCATACTGCCAGGATCTCACACCCAAGCATCAGAGAAGAACGGACTTCCAGCAGAAATAGATTTTTCAGGTTTTCCAGGATCTGATCAGAGTCCAGGATCTGCTGTCCATTGAGCAGGCGGTGCACCAGATCCTCCACGGAAAGTTCTTCCAGCACACCGCTTTGCTGCGCTGCATCCGCAAGGGAGTCTTCAAGCTCTGAAAGCTCCGTGGCTTCAAGTTGTTCTTCCAACACGGTTTCGTAGTCCATGCCACCCTCCTTTCGTGATTTTCAACCTGCTACTGCAAAAGAGTCCCGATCAGTTCCAGTATCGCCGACAAAATCGGCAGCGCCAGGTAGAATATGATCACTTTCCCTGCCAGTTCCACTTTACCGCCTACGGCGCTTTCCCCGGCATCCCTGCAGAGCTGCGCTGTCAGATCTGCGATATACGCCACTGCCAGCACTTTGAAGATCACCGGAAAAAAGGTCTTGCCGTAAGGCACGCTGTCGTAGATGCTTTGCAGAAACACAAAAACTTCCGTCAGCTTGTCGAGGATCATCAGAAAAACAACGATTACAGTGGCTAGTATTATGTAAATCGAAAACTCCTTATGCACTGATTTCATCAGTGACGCCAGCAAGACGCCCGTAAGCGCCAGCCCTGCAATTTTCAGGATTTCCATAGCGTTCTCCTAAAACTCGAGGAAAGTTCTGACCGCATCGAAAAATTCTCCGATCATCTGGATCACCAGCATCAGCACAACGATCACCCCGGCCAGCGTGGTCAGCATTGCCTGTTCTTCCCGCCCCGCCTTGACAAGTACCTGGTTGAGCACCGCGATGGCTATACCGATGCCCGCTATCTTAAAAATAATGTCGATATCCATAAGTTTCCCCTTTTCTAAAGCACCAGGATCGCGGCCACTACACCGGCTGCCAGCCCCAGGCTTCGGTACATTTTTCCCATTTTATACTCCAGTTCCTGCGCTTTGCAGATCTGCTGCTCCAGGCGATAAAGTGCCGGCTCCAGGATCTGCTGCTGCCCCCGGGTATCGCTCCGGCCCAGCCCCAGGAAAAGATCGGTAAGTATCTCCACATCTTCCGAAAGCAATGGGCAGCCTTCTTTTTCTTTATGCAAAG
>NZ_JACRWC010000019.1 GCF_014306095.1 Lentihominibacter faecis | reverse complement strand
GCAGACGGCTTCGCCCTCGGTAATCAAATCGGTGCTTTTAAGGCCGACTCTAAGAATGGTGATCCCGGCGTCACTTAGGATCCGGTACATTTCTTTGGTGGTGGAGACGGCTTCCTCTGTAGTCAGAGGCTGATAGATTCCTTCCTCATACATCTGCAAAAGTCGGGTGTCCTGCAGTACTATGGTAGGATAGAGCCTCGCCAGCTGAGGTGCAAGCCGAACCGTTTCCTTTGCAGATGCGATAGACTTTGCAGGAGAATCGCTGGGCAGCCCGATCATCAGCTGGATTCCCAGGGTAAACCCGTACTCCTTGATGAGACGGCAGGCACTGTAGACGTCTTCTACTGTATGACCGCGGTTGGAGGCACGAAGCACGTCGGGATCGAAGGACTGAACGCCCAGCTCGATGATGTCCGTGTCGTATGTTTTCAGGTTGTCCAGGATGTCCCGGTCGATGTAGTCCGGACGGGTGGACATGTGGATCTTGTCGATGAGACCGGCGTCTTTGTATTCTTTGGCAACTGTCAGAAATGCCGACTGCTCAGCTATGGAAAGCCCGGTAAAGCTGCCGCCGAAAAAGGCCAGCTCGATGGTCTCAAGGCCGCGCCCGGTGAGGGTCGGCAGATATGTTTCGATTGTATTTCTCACATCTTCGGGACTCACATCGCTGCTGCAGGCGGTGATTGCCTTCTGATTGCAGAAGACGCAGTCGTTGGGGCAGCCGCGATGAGGAATGAAGACGGGTATGATAGCATGTTTTTTCATGAGATTATTGTACCACAAATAACGGGATATGGTATCACAAACGTGCCAAGGCATGGTATAATAAATGAACCTGCGAAGGAATACGAATAAAATAGATGGAGAAAGTATTTTGGAAAGACAAGATAATAGGCAGCGTGCGCGGCATGCGAAGAGAATGAAACGGTATCGTCAGCGTAAGATCCTGGTCCTTATCCTGGCTGTCCTGGTAGTGGCGGTGGCGGGATTTGCCATCCTGTATCAGGCGAAGCAGTCTCCCATCAAGCTCAACGGGGATGCGGAGATGACCATCAGTCTCAACGGTGTATACGATGAGCCGGGAGCGACTGCAAAGATAGATGGTAAAGACTACAGTAAAAAGATCAAGATCGACAGTGATCTGGATACGACGAAAGCCGGAAAATATACGGTGAAGTACAGTGTGAAAGGCTATACGGCAAAGCGGACGATCACGGTGACAGGCGAGATGGATCCTGTGCTGGAGCTGACCGGAGCCAGCAAGATCACCGTGAAGCTGGGTGAGTCTTTTGACGAGCCGGGTTACAAGGCCACTGATAAAAAGGGTAATGATATCACGAAAGATGTGAAGGTTTCCTACGATGATCTCAACAAGGCTGGAAATCGTAAACTGGCTTATACTGTCGAGGATTCCAAGGGCAATAAAACGCGGGTGTTCCGGAATGTGACGGTAGAGCCGAACACCAGTTATCAGACGCCGGGGCTTCCGATCTGCATGTATCATTACGTGTACGATGAGAACGATCCGCCGGAGGATCTTAACAAGAGGTTCGGCAATTATATTTCGGCTCAGGCACTGGAGGCGGAACTAAACTGGCTCAATTCAGAAGATTATTATTATCCGACCTGGAAGGAGGTGCGGGAATATATCGACGGCAAGCTGAAACTGCCGGATAAGAGCATTGTATTGTGCTTTGACGATGGAGCCAAGAGCTTCCTGGATCACGGTATCCCGGTGCTTGAAAAGTGCAAGGTCCCGGCTACATGTTTCATGATCACATCCTCTAATGGAGAAGAAAAAATCGCCCAGTATCAGAGCGATTATGTGTACTATGAGTCTCATTCCCACAACATGCACAGGCCAGGCGGAAACATTGGTCACGGAGGCATTTTCCCGGCGATTTCCCATGAAGAGGGAATGGCGGATCTGAAGAAATCCATCGAGATCTGTGGCAGCGGTGATGCCTTTGCTTATCCGTATGGGGATTACAACGACAGCAGTGTGGCCATGGTCAAGGAAGCCGGGTTCCTGTGCGCAGTGACGACTCAGCCGGGCAAGGCCAAGCCGGGCGATAACCCGCTGCTTCTGCCGCGGGTGCGCATGTCCCTGGGACAGAGCCTGGAGGCATTCCAGAAGAAAGTACAGCCATAAGGAGAAAGAATGGCTGGGGTGGCATAGCTGAAAGCGGAGAGGCCTGGGTGGCGATTCCGGGAGCAGATTAATCCTGGGCTGGCTGCTGCAAAGGCTTCGGTGCGGCGTCTACGAGGATGCTGCCGATATCCATCAGTGGGCTGTCCTTCGAGTAGTATAAGTCGATATCGCGATCTTCGAGGAAGGTCGCGATTTTTTTATGGTCCGGGTGAGTTTCGATATTGCCGTTTACGACCAAGAGGCGGCGGCCGGACAGGGGGAGGCCGCCGCCGGTGCCTCCGATGAATCCGTAGTCGAATCCCGGCAGGTGTATATGACCCGGATGGATCAGCAGCACGTCCGTGTCATGGTCCGCAAGGGTCTTTGCAATACCTGCGTCTGACGTGATGAACGATCGGTCATCCACAGGCAGCAGGCTGCAGCGGGTGTAGCCTTGCTTGACGTGGATCTTTGTCAGGATTGCGCTGTCGGCTGCTGCCTTTGTTTCCGCTGCTGCCAGCAGATCCGGATCCGTGTACTGGAGATTATGGATAAAATATTTCCCTGTGCAAACAGCATTGTACCGGATATTTCCCGGGTAATTTCGTGCCAGCTTTTCCGGATCTCCGTGAAAGATCTGCGCCTTTTCCCAAAGTCCCAGCTGGCACAGCAGGATATCCGCATGGGTAGAAATCTCCGGATAAACGCCAGGTACGTCGAGAGAGTTCAGCTGAAAGCCGTTGCTTTGCAGAAACCTTTGCAGTGATGGCGAAGCCAGTCGGGAGAGATAGACGGTGGGTGTGTTTTGCAGCATAGTGGGATTCTCCTTATCGTGATTGCTGAGGATATTGTAACATGTTTTGCGGGAAGATGGTGAGACTGTTATGAGTAGAATTGCGATGGCTGTTACCTAAATCTTCGTTTTGCTGAAAAAATGGGACAAATGAAGAATTTTTCTCCGGCTGCGGCCCCGGTCAAATACCTAAATCTTCGAATGGTAAAAAAATCAGTTGATATCGAGAAAATGCAAGAGCGATGTAGAGTTGCCAAGCTGTTTTGATTGCACAGCTTCTCGATATCCGTTAAAAATTATGAGATTGCGAGAAATAGATTTTAGACACAAGATACACTTTCTCGAAATGCCCTATAAAAAAATATAAAACGAAGATTTTGGTACGGGCTGGATCGGGAAAGATATTCCAATCCGCTTTCTGATATGATAAAATAACCCCATCAGCAAGCAATACAGAAAGGCGGGTAGCACGAACATGGTACACATCGGAAACAGCTGGGACGACGTCCTGAAGGGCGAATTTGACAAGGATTATTATCTGAAGCTGCGGGAGTTTCTCAAGCAGGAATACGGCAGCCGAACGATTTATCCCAATATGTACGATATTTTCAATGCGTTGAAGTTTACGCCGTATGAAGATGTGAAAGCGGTGATCCTGGGGCAGGATCCGTACCATGAACCGGGACAGGCTCACGGGCTTTGCTTTTCGGTGCAGAAGGGTGTGCAGAAACCGCCTTCGCTGGTGAATATTTTTAAGGAGTTGCAGGATGATCTGGGGTTCGATCCGCCGAGCCACGGCAATCTGGAAAGCTGGGCGAAAAACGGCGTGCTCCTGCTCAATACGGTTTTGACGGTTCGCAGGGGAGCGGCAGGCTCGCACCGAGGTCAGGGCTGGGAGGTCTTCACGGATCAGGTGATCCAGCATCTTAACGCCAGAGAAAAACCAATGGTATTCATTCTCTGGGGAGGCTTTGCAAAGGCTAAAGAAGCTCTCATCACGGGAAAGCAGCACTGCATCATCAAGAGCGTACATCCGAGTCCACTGTCGGCACATCGAGGTTATTTCGGCGGAAAGTATTTTTCGAGAACCAATGCATTCCTGCAGTCTACAGGGCAGGAACCCATCGACTGGAGCATTCCGGAATAGCTCTACCGCACCACCATCAGTACCAGCTCCGCAACGAATACGGCGCTGCAGGCGCCCACTGCAACGATGAGCAGTCCCTTGCCTTTGTAGGCGATGAATACGGCGACGGCCAGCCCTGCGATGGCGGAGATCATGTGGTTGGTCCCATACAGGATCGCCGGGAAAGTCATGGCAGCCAGAACGGTATAAGGAATATAATAGAGAAACGAGTTGAGAAACCGGTTCTCTATTTTTTTATTGACCAGAACGAAAGGCAGGGCACGGATCAGATATGTGACACCGGCCATTACCAGCAGATACGGTAAAAATGTAAGCATGTCCATTATTCGGCCTCCTTTACCGGGAAGAATACAGCCCCGGCCACTGATGCGATCACTGCACTGATAATAATGGCGAATCCCGCCGAGATCCCTGAAAAGACAGGAACGTATCGGATCACGGTACTGATGATGATGGCGAGGATCACGGTGATCAGTACGTGGCGGTTTTCGCGCGCTTTCGGTACAACAACGGCGATGAACATGCCATAGAGGGCGATGCCCAGTGATGTGGTGATGATCTCAGGCATGATGTTTCCCAGGACTGCTCCGAACAGAGTCCCTGCGGACCAGCCCAGGATCGGAAGACTGATAAGACCGGAAAAGTATTCTTTTGAAATCGATCCGTCGTGACCGATGGCAACGGCAAAGATCTCGTCGGTGATGGCGAATCCCAGCAGCCACTTCCAGATGCCGCGGAATTTCCCGTCCACTTTCTGGGAAAGTGAAATCGCCATCAGGGAATAACGGGAATTGATGACCAGCTGTGTCATAGCCATCTCCACGTAGGTTCCCATGGCGGCAAGTACAGTCACGCCGGCAAACTGTCCGGCTGACGTGAGGTTTGTCACGGAAATCAGGACGGCTTCCAGTGCGCTGCATTCATTTTCGATGGCCATGAGACCGAAGGCGATCGATACGGAGAAATATCCTAGAGCTACCGGGATACCGTCTTTAAGACCTTTGTTAAAATCCATTGCAATATCCTTTCTGATTTGATACGATTGTTCTGCTAGCTGTTTTGCAGGATTTGCGCCTGCACATGGCGAAGCACAGACATAGAATCATTATACAGCAGAAGAAGGTAAAAGGAAATGATGATTTTCGTGTATTGGGGGATTTTGATCCTCTGTTATTTTATCGCGTCCAGACTGCGGAGCATGGCCAGCCGTTTCGGCTTCCTGGATAAAAGCATGATGGCAGCGGTGTATATACTGGTATTTCTCATGGGGCTTCGCATGGGAATCAACCGGCAGGTGACGTCGGCGCTGGCTACCATCGGAGTCCAGGCTCTGGCAATCACGCTGGCTACCATTGGAGGCAGCATTCTGATGATCTTTCTGGTGCGTAAGGCGCTGCGGCTCAATCGGTACGGCGGTTCGGAAAAAGATGCACAGGAGCGGGAGCACAGAGGCAAGGCGGGCACGTCGGATCTCAAAAGCACGGTGGGGATCGTGTCTTTAGTCATCGCCGGGATCGCAGTGGGTCGTTTCGGTCTTGTAGATCAGTTTCAGGATCATCTGGAGGAGATTTCGACCATCACAGGCAATGGCTTGACGATATTCTTATGCGTGCTGATCGCTATTATCGGATTCGATCTCGGTCTTTCGGGAACGGTGGCTGCAAATTTAAAGTCGGTGGGTCTCAAAGCGCTGGCGTTCCCGCTGGCGATCCTGGCAGGCACCATGCTGGCAGGGGGCGGGGCGGCTATGGCTTTCGGTTTTTCTCTCAAGGAAAGTATCGCCATCTGTGCCGGGTTCGGCTGGTATTCCTACGCTCCGGCCATCA
>NZ_JACRWC010000071.1 GCF_014306095.1 Lentihominibacter faecis | reverse complement strand
GAACTGGAACCGTTCACCCGGCTTGGCTTCTGCCACCAGCGGTTCGGCATACCCGATGCTCTCTGTCAGAGAATCAGGATTCATCACCTGATTTCCTTCTTCGTCATCCACCATCAGATAGTCGTAGTTGCGGATCTTGATCTTGACAGCTGTTTTCGCATCGACCCAGTGGATCGTTCCCTTGACTTTGCGTCCTTCAAAGCCGCTCCCGCTTCTCGTTTCCGGATCATAAGTGCAAAGCAGCTCCTTGACAGAGCCGTCTTCGTTCTTGACTACTTCATTGCAGGTAATGAAATATGCTCCTTTAAAGCGGACTTCATTACCTGGGAAGAGGCGGAAATATTTCTTGATCGGAACTTCCATGAAGTCATCGCCGTCCACATACAGTTCACGGCTGAACGGAACGGTTCTGTTCCCCATTTCAGGCACTTCTCTGTTGTTTTCCAGCTCCATTTCTTCGGTCTGCTCTTCAGGATAGTTGGTGATGATGACCTTGACCGGGTTTTCTACCACGTTGCGGCTTGCCACCTTCTGTTTCAGGTCTTCTCTGACGCAATGTTCCAGCAGGCCCACGTCTACTGTACTGTTGGCCTTGGATACACCGATCCTTTCACAGAAATCGCGCACCGCTTCCGGCGTATAGCCTCTGCGACGGATCCCCGCGATGGTCGGCATCCGCGGATCGTCCCATCCATCTACCGTACCATCGTCCACCATGGCCTTCAGGTAGCGCTTGCTCATAACGGTATTGGTCAGATTCAGACGCGCAAATTCGATCTGCTGCGGCGGAGCTTCCCACCTGCCGAGAGTTTCCAGGACCCAGTCGTAAAGCGGTCTGTGATCTTCGAATTCCAGCGTGCAGATAGAATGAGTGATCCCTTCGATAGCATCCTCGATAGGATGAGCGAAGTCGTACATCGGATAAATGCACCATTTGTCGCCAGTATTGTGATGGCTGATATGAGCGATACGGTAGATGACCGGATCTCTCATATTCATATTCGGAGAAGCCATATCGATTTTCGCCCGGAGGACCTTCTCCCCGTCTGCGTACTTGCCTTCCCGCATTTCTTCGAATAATTTCAGGTTTTCTTCCACGCTGCGGTTTCTGGACGGGCTTTCCTTTCCCGGCTCCTTGAGCGTGCCGCGATATGCACGGATCTCGTCCGCGCTCAGGTCGCAGACGTAAGCTTTGCCCTTCTTGATGAGATCCAGCGCACAATCATACATTTCATCAAAATAGTCGGACGCCCAAAGCCGGTTGTCCCACTGAAATCCCAGCCACTTCACATCTTCCTCGATGGAATCTACATATTCCACGTCCTCCTTGACCGGGTTTGTATCGTCATAACGCAGATTGCACTGACCACCGTACTTTTCCGCCGTTGAAAAATTGAGGCAGATGGACTTGGCGTGTCCGATGTGCAGATAGCCGTTTGGTTCCGGAGGAAAACGGGTGTGTACCTTGTCTCCGTACTTCTGCGTTTCCAGATCTTTATCGATGATATTATGGATGAAATTCGATTCTGCCATGTGTTATCCTCCTAATCATTTTATAGTTTATGCAAAGCGGCGGGCTTCCCGCCGCATTCTCAGCTTTTAACATGTTTTATCGTCCGGCGCTTTTAGCGCTCTACGATCATGGCGGTTCCCTGTCCTCCGCCGATGCAAAGTGTTGCAAGTCCGGTATGAGCGCCTCTTTTCTGCATCTCATACATCAGGGTGATCAGGATCCTGCATCCCGATGCACCGATCGGATGTCCCAGTGCGATAGCTCCACCGTTTACGTTGAGCTTATCTTCATCAAATCCCATTTCCTTGCCCACTGCTACAGACTGTGCTGCAAAGGCTTCGTTGGCTTCGATGAGATCGATATCTTTCATCTCCATTCCGGCTTTTTCCAGAGCCTTCGTAGAAGATGGCACCGGTCCGATCCCCATGATCCGCGGATCAACACCTGCCGATGCATAGGACTTTATGGTGCAAAGCGGCTTGATTCCCAGTTCATCCGCCTTTTCTTTTGACATCACGACAACAGCTGCACCGGAGTCGTTGAGTCCGGATGCATTGCCCGCCGTTACGATCCCGTCTTCTTTAAAGGCCGGGCGCAGTCCGTTGATGCTGTCCGCCGTCACCCCGTCCTTTGGATATTCGTCAGTATCAAAAATGATGGGATCTCCCTTTCTCTGAGGGATCTCCACCGGTACGATCTCGTCTTTGAACCGGCCGGACTGGACAGCGGCAACAGCCTTCTGCTGTGACTTTGCAGCAAAATCATCCAGTTCTTCTCTGGTCAGTCCCCACTGCTCGCAGATGTTTTCTGCCGTGATCCCCATGTGGATATCGTAGAAAGCATCGGTGAGACCATCCTTGAGCATAACGTCCGTCATGTGAACATCCCCCATGCGGGATCCCCACCTTGCAGACTGAACTACATAGCCTGCCTGAGACATGCTCTCTGCGCCGCCTGCTACGATGATCTCCGCATCCCCTGCTTTGATCATCTGGGCTGCCAGAGATACTGCTCTCAGCCCTGATCCGCAGACTTTGTTGAGGGTGAATGCAGGGACTTCTTTCGGCACACCGGCATCCATGGCCATCTGACGCGCCACGTTCTGTCCAAGTCCTGCCTGCAGAACGTTACCCATTACGACTTCGTCTACCGTCGCCGGATCAACTCCGGCTCTTTGCAGCGCCTCCCTGATACAGATTGCGCCCAGCTGTCTTGCCGGAACGTCTTTTAAAGTTCCTCCAAAAGCTCCGATAGGGGTTCTGGCTGCTCCTGCGATCACTACTTCTCTCATGATAATGGTCTCCTTCATTTGAATGTGCCGATATACTTTTCCAGGATCTGAACCGGTTTATATGAAAGCTTTGCCTTCCGCAGGTTCTCGATCCCCATATCCTCTTCGCGGTTAAGGTACTTGGCCTCCGATGCGATATGGATGCAAAATTCATTGTTGATAGCCGGGTACAGTCCCCGGTAATTGATATTCGCTTTTTCTACGTGTTCGGTAATAGTCTCTTTTCCCAGTTTCCCTCCTACAGCAAGCGCCTGGATCTTCCCGTCGATGAGGATTGCTCCTGCTCGGTATCCCGCCGCTTCCAGGTTGCGGAACACGTCGTCCATAGCACGCTCTTCCATTTTGAGCAGTTCCATTTCGTGAGCCGGAATTTCCTTTCGTGCGTTAAACTCCGCAATGAATCTCATGGCATCATCCGCCATGTCGGAGGTCATAGGCACGTATTCGTATTCGAAATTTTTCTTGAAATAATTCAAGTGATTTTTCTTGCCGTGATAAGCTCTGCCTTTAAGATTTTTAAGATCCTCTGTCAGATAAATATAGTCGTAGTTTGGCCGGTCATCTTCAAACTCTATTTCCGGGCAAGCTTCTTTGATCATATCCAGCATATGGATCGGAACCAGCCTGAGGCTGAAAGGATACCCTTTTTTCTCGAAGATCTCTTTGCAGCGATAAATGGTTCCCCTTAATGATTCCTTCTCATAGGTTCCCGTCCTGGTGAGAGGCGGAAACAGAAACGGCAGCGAGATCCCGTCTTCCAGTTCCAGATGACTCAGCCCCGTCACGCACATGTAGTCGCCAATGATGTCCCACTGAAACAGATTGATGTTGCGCCACATGTACATAGAGGAAAACGACAGTCCGGACGTCTTGTACTCGTATGAATTCATGTACTCGTCCAGGATCGGCCGGTTTCCCAGTGTTATCTCGTTTTCAAAAATATGCATACTTTTCGCCTGTCCTATATGGTCTTATTTTACGATAGCGGAAATCGCTTTGAATCCATCCGCTTTAGAATCCTGCAGAATTTCGTACAGCACGGATTCGTATGTGGTGATGACCGCGCCGGCCTCCCCCATTCTTGAGATTCCCCATAATTTATCGTTTTCATTCCTGGAATCGATGCAGTCTACGACAAGATATACATTATATCCTTCTTCCATCAGCTGCAAAGTCGTCTGCAGCACGCAGATATGGGCTTCCACTCCGCAGATCACGACATTCTTTCTGCCGGTTTCCTTCAGTCTTTCCCGGAATTCCGACATGCGCATGGCGCTGAATGCTGTTTTCTCCACATGCTTGAAATCGCCAAGCTCCGCTGAAAGCTTTGCAGTAGTCGGTCCGATTCCCTTCGTGTACTGCTGGGTCACGATGGCAGGGATATCAAATACTTTCATGCCGCGGATCAGCTTCGCAGCTCTTTCTTCTGTTTCCTCTCCGTTGCTCATAGCAGGCATCAGTTTTTCCTGAAAGTCAATGGCTACCAGAACGGTATCGTCTTTTGTAATAAAACTCATTTCTCTATCCTCCATTTTTCCATTTCTTTTAAAAGGTTGTAATCTGTAAGATCCCGGTGCAGCGGCGTTATGGTCGCGTATCCGTCCTGCATGGCGATCACGTCTATGGTGTCCGGCAGACCTTCATAGATAACAGGATCTCCCGTATAGCGGTATTTGGCGTAACCGCTGCCTTCTTCGATCGGCGAAAAGAATTCCTTGTACTCTCTGTTGCCAAGTCTGGCGTATTTGATCCCCTTTACTTCCTCCGGCGGAAGGTTCGGCACATTGATGTTCAAAGCGATGTCCGTGGAAAGTTTTCCTGCCACGTTTTCACATGTTCTGCGCGCCAGGATCTTGGCGTATTCAAAGGTTTTTACTTCATGGCTGTTTACGGAAACTGCCACGGACTGGATTCCGCATATGGTTCCTTCCAGGGCCGCTGATACCGTCCCGGAATACAGGGTGTCGGTCCCCAGATTTCCGCCGTGGTTGATGCCGGAAAACACCATGTCGATCTTGATCCCTTCTTTCTGCAAAAGTTTCACGCCCAGCTTCACGCAGTCCGCCGGGGTCCCCGACATGCGAAAGGCTCCGGTCGCACCCGGGAAAGTCGTTTCTGTCACTGTGATGGGCTGCGATACGGTGATCCCGTGTCCGCTGGCACTCCTCTGAGAATCCGGGGCGCTTATGTAAAGATCGCCCAGCCCCTTTAAGGCGTCTGCCAGTTCGTGGATCCCTCTTGCATCGATGCCGTCATCGTTTGCTAATAGTATATTCATTTTTATATCCACCTCGTTGTTCTGTTTGCTGCATGTTTGTATTTACAAATTTACACACAGTTTGAGTATAGCACACAGGGAGCAGTGGAGCAAATGAAAATGCTGTGAAGCCGGGGGGATGGGAGGCGATTTTTGTGTTGAAATATCTTTCGGATTTGATTATGATTGTGGAAAGGAGATTTTTATGGAGGAGCTTATGTTGCAACACAAACTTGAAAAGTCAGCTTCAGCATAACATCGGGAACCCCGAATAGTGCTTAATCGTTTAGAGGAGGAACAAGAAGGATGGATAAATTAAACAGAATGCTAAAAAGTTTTTTCTGGTTTGCTATCTTATCACCAATAATAATGCTGCTTTTAGTACTATACTTTCACGGAACAACTCATATGTTTGGATTCATTACATTTGTATTAGTCTGCATTGCTTCCGCTTGCGCCAACGCCTATAGGATCCAGAAAGAAATTGACCGATTATCCAAAGCTGATTTTAAGATTCAAGAATAATCTTAAAGGAAACTTTATGACTGTATAATCATGTAAATGGTGCTTAATCCATACTTCGGAGGGATAGATCATGGATGAATTGAAGAAGAAAATCAAAAAGTTCTATATTATGTTTGGAATCGAAGCCCCTGCTGCTTTTTTCTTGCTATTTTTATTCAGTTATTATATTCTGAAAAGGCAGTTTTACCCTAGTTCCTATCTTGTGATGTCATTCAGTATTGCTCTGATTGCATTTCGACAATACAAAGGACTCCAACATTTATTAAAAAAACTGACAATACAAGAATCACAGCAAGAAAGGGACTCTGATACAAAGAACT
>NZ_JACRWC010000064.1 GCF_014306095.1 Lentihominibacter faecis | reverse complement strand
AGACAGCTTGACAGCGGCTTATGACAGGTAGTATAGTTGAATGGACTGAAGATTTGCCGGAAATCCAGGTAAATTCACTGTAT
Source organism: Lentihominibacter faecis (assembly GCF_014306095.1). Lineage (GTDB taxonomy): Bacteria > Bacillota > Clostridia > Peptostreptococcales > Anaerovoracaceae > Lentihominibacter > Lentihominibacter faecis. Next base: position 5,912 of record NZ_JACRWC010000064.1, on the reverse strand, counting down.
AAATTTGATTTAGACACAGGAGGTAATAAGATGGCTTGTTTTTTAGCACCAGCAGCAGAAGCTGTTGTGACGACGGTACTGCAGAAGAAACTGGATCAGAAAGAAAAGGAAGCGGAACACGGTTCCGTAGAACACATAGAGAATACACAGAGCATACAGGAATCTACAAAACCGAAGCATAAGATTTCCTGGAGCCGCAAGTTAAAATGGCTCAACACCATGCTTTGGGGCGGTTCTGCACTTTTATGTGTAGAACATATCTGGCATGGGGAAGTTGTTCCGTGGCCGCCGTTCCTTACGGCGATGCAGACGCCGTCTGAAATCGTTCCGATGCTGAAAGAGATCGCGCTTTATGGAACGACTATGGCGGTAGTCATCACCGGCGTATGGTTTGGGATGACTCTGATTGCAGAACGCCTTGCAGGGAAGCTGGACACGGAAGAACGTGCAGAGCAGGAGGTATAGAGAATGTATTTGATTTTAACAGCTGCAGCAGCTATTGCGGCGACTCTCGTATGGTATGTGAAGCTGCCGGATCGCCGGTATCGCCTGGGATTTTTAAGTCTGATGTACTGGGGGGCAACACTGATGTGGACAGTGGATCATGTGATCGCTTATCTGCAGGAAGGCGGTCCGGTTTTCGATACGTCTTCAGGAGCATTTCTTCTGGGGATCATCGTAGTTCTGTCCGGCCTGATCATCTGGCTGATCGCACTGCTGGCTTCTGATCCGAAAAAAGTCCTGCGCAAGGCGCTGCTGAAAGGATAGGATATGTTTTTAAACTGTATTGCGGTTGGCGCAGGCGGTTTTTTAGGAGCGGTATCCCGCTATCTGATGGGGATGATCCCGTTCCTGCAAAAGGGCAGCTTGCCATATCATACACTGCTGATCAATGTGTTAGGAGCGGTTCTGATCGGCATTGTCGTTAAAACGGCAGATTCCACCGAAATCCTGAATCCATCGACGGTACTCTTTTTAAAGGTAGGCATCTGCGGTGGATTCACGACATTTTCCACTTTTTCTCTGGAGTCGCTGGATCTTCTGCAAAGCGGCCGGCCAGCGGCCTTTGCAGTATATGCGATAGCAAGTGTTGTGCTGTGCGTCGCAGGCGTGCTGGGCGGAAAGTGGATTGCAGGCATTTTGCAGGCATAATAAAGAGAGCAGAAAGGGGAAGTTATATGAAGCGGGAAACATATGTATCTATGCTGTCAAAGATCCGAAAAAGTCCTGTTTTATATGGCTATGTGGTCTGGTCGGATCGGATCCTGACGAAGATCTCCTATATCATCTACCCGCTGTTTCTGCTGTATTTAATGGTAAATAAAAAGCCGGAACTGGGGAAAGCGATCCTCGTTCCGGCTGTTTCTTTTGTAGTATTAAGTATATTTCGGTATCTTTACAATGCACCGAGACCTTATGAAGTTTTTGATACCCCTTCCCTGATCAGAAAAGATACCAGGGGAAAATCTTTTCCCAGCAGGCATGTGTTTTCTGCTTTTGTAATAGCTGTGACCGTATTTTACACGTGTCATCCGCTGGGGATCTTTCTGGGGATCTGCAGTCTTTTGCTGGCCGTTTCCAGAGTGCTGGGCGGCGTTCATTTTACAAAAGATGTTCTGGCAGGGGCTGTATCTGGGATCCTGTGCGGGATGCTGCTGTTTATTTTATAGGTTCGGTTTCTGCTTCCGCTTCAGCCGGTTCCACTTCTGTGGGAACTGGTTTTTTATTATCCTTTTGCGGACGGAATGCAATGAACAAAAGTACACTGACCAGCATCAGGATAGGATAGTACAGGTGAGGCAGAATAGCGAGCGGGGAGATCTTAACGATAGCCGCAGCAGTAAGAAGCTGTGCTCCGTAAGGAATCAGTCCCTGACCGACGGACGCGAAGATATCCAGAATGGATGCGACCCGTTTCGGCGCCACACCGAATTCATCTCCGATATCCTTGGCAACAGGTCCCGCAATCACGATGGCCACTGTGTTGTTGGCGGTGCAGAAGTCTACCAGCAGCACCAGGATACCGATACCAAGTTCTGCTCCACGTTTGCCTTTTACAGATTTCTTTATCACATCGATGATCAGTGATATTCCTCCGTTCTCCTTGATCAGTGCGATGATGCATGCAACGATGATGGAGATAATGGAGATCTCAAACAACCCAGTCATACCTTCTCCGATGACGCCGAAAGATTCCAGAAAAGAAAAGGAACCGTTATAGATCCCGACGATCATGGATAAAATGATGCCGGAGAATAATACGGCGAACACATTAAATCCGATCAGTGCGCCGATCAGGACCACCAGATAAGGGATCACTTCGAAGAAGTTGTAATCGCCTACTTCTACCGTATAGCTCAGATGGCGTGTTGTAAGGAAGAAGATGATGATCGTCACGATAGCTGCCGGCAGTACGATAAAGAAATTCTGTTTGAATTTATCGTTCATTTTGCAGCCCTGTGTCCTTACAGCCGCGATCGTCGTATCGGAAATAAAGGAGAGGTTGTCTCCAAACATGGCGCCGCATACAACAGCTCCAACACAGATCGAAACAGGAAAGCTGGTCTGCTGTGATACGCCCAGTGCGATAGGAGCCAGTGCGGTGATGGTTCCCATGGAAGTTCCCATGGAAATGGATATAAAGCAGCCGATAATAAAAAGGCCAACTACCATAAACTGTGGCGGTATGATGGAAAGCCCCAGGTTTACTGTGCTTTCTACGCCTCCTGCAGCTGTGACGATTCCGGAAAACGCTCCGGCAACCAGAAAAATCAGCACCATGGTGATGATGTTCACATCTCCGGCCCCCTTGGCAACGATTGCAAGCTTGTCGTTAAAAGAGAGTTTTTTGTTTTGCAGAAATCCTATGAACAGAGCAATAAGAAAGGCAACATACGCAGGCATGCTGTAAAAGTCCTTGCTGATAATGCCGGCTCCGGCGAAGATCACAACAAAGACAAAGAACGGCAGCAGTGCGAAAATTCGATGTTTCATGATGGAATTTCCTCCTGAAAATAATAAAATTGTAAATAATAAATGATGATGAGTGCAGGCATTGATCCTGAGGATCAGTCTACCCGGTTTTTCATCCCGCCGGTAAGCCAGCTTTCCAGATTTTCTGCCAGGATGTCGATAACAGCCTGACGCATTTCCTTCGGTGACCACGCAATATGCGGGGTGATGATACAGTTGTCAAGTCCAATGAGAGGGCAGTCCTTCGCAGGGGGCTCCTGTTCCAGGACATCCAGCGCAGCACCCGCTATGAATCCTGCTTTTATGGCATCCGCTAATGCGCGTTCATCCACAAGGCCTCCCCTTGCCGTGTTGATGAGAATGGCGCCGGGTTTCATATTGACCAGGAATTCAGTGTTGACCATATGCCGGTTTTCTCTTGTCAGCGGACAGTGAAGTGATACGAAATCGGATTTCATGGCGCCGGCTGGATCCTGGCTGAAAATATTGATTTCCATGCCAAGGGCGCGGGCGATCTGGGCAACTCGTTTGCCGATAGCACCGTAACCTATGATACCAAGTGATTTCCCGGTGAGAAGGGTAACGGATTTTTTCCAGTAGCAGAAATACTCGTTGTCAGACCATTGTCCATCCTGCACGGACGCATTGTGCAGCCCCACATGATTAGAAAGCTCCAGCATGAGAGCGATGGTATGCTGTGCAACGGCATCTGTAGAATAAGCAGGGATGTTGGTAACAGCGATCCCCAGATCAGCAGCTGCTTCTACATCGATGTTGTTGTAGCCGGTCGCTGTGCAGCCGATGTATTTCAGCTGCGGGCTGTTTTCCATCAGTTCGCGTGTGATGGGACATTTACTGGTCATGAGGATCTCATTTCCCGTCAGGCGGGAAAGAGCCTTGTCTTCTGATGTGGAATCGAAGACGGTCAGTTTGTCGCACAGGGCGTCCAGCTTGTCCCAGCTAAGGTCGCCGGGATTGATGGTATAGCCGTCAAAAATTACGATGTTCATCTTTTTCACTACCTCCGCATCTTGCGATTTGACATTCATGAGAAACATTTTACACTATAAATTATGGAAAGTCTAGGAAATCCATGGTATAATTAACACCAACTATACACATTGTACGGGAGAATATGAAATGAAGCATACGATTGTCGCAGCGACACAAAATAAACATAAAATTGTAGAAATCGAAGCCATCACAAAAGAATTCGGCATGGATATCATTTCTCGCGATGAAGCGGGCGTGCCGGATATTGAAATCGTAGAGGATGGAACTACATTTGAAGAGAATTCTTATAAGAAGGCATATGAGATCATGAAGCTCTGCGGGAAGATCACTATTGCTGATGACTCGGGGCTTGAGGTGGACTGCCTTGACGGCGCGCCGGGAGTTTACTCTGCACGCTTTGCAGGAGAAGACGGAGACGACGAAGCAAATAACCGGAAACTGATCGATCTGATCAAAGACGTACCGTATGAGAAGCGAACGGGTAGATTCGTCTCGGTTATCACTATGGTGTCCCCTGATGGAGAAAGCCTGGTGGCCAGAGGGGAAGTAGAAGGACACCTCGTGCTGGAGGAGAAGGGAAATCATGGTTTTGGATACGATCCGCTGTTCGTTCCATTGGGCTACGAGAATACGTTTGGCGAGCTGGACTCGGAGCTGAAAAACAGGATCAGCCACAGAGCCCGTGCTTTGCAGAAGCTGCGTGAGGAGCTGCAGAATCGAGAGGAGAAACGTTAAGTGGCGAGATTTGGAGTCAGACTTCGGAATATGTTCATACTGGGATTCAAGCAGCTGCAGGATCCATACTATCAGGGATTTGCGGCGCAGATCGCATTTTATCTGCTGCTTTCCATCGTGCCGATCATCCTGCTGGTCACACAGATCCTGGGTGTGTTTGATATTTCTATCGCATCAGCATTGAGCCTGTTTGAATCTTATACAGGGCATAAGATCCCGACGATCATGGAAAAATTGTTTGAGTTTTCTTCGGCCGGATACGGGAATATCATTTTTCTGGTGATCGCTCTGTGGGCGGGATCACGGGCATCCTTTTCTATCATGCGGATCACCAATTATACGATGACTGGTGGACAGAGCACAGGAAGAAATTACTTTGTAGAGAGGATCCGTTCAATTCGTACCATGATCGTGACTATTATTACGGTCGTGTTTGCCATCGTGATCCTTGTTTATGGTGAATTGATTTTAGAAATGGTCCTTGGCCTGTTAAAGATAGATGCTGCGAAGTATGAGGACAGTATCTGGATGTGGCTGCGGTGGCTCATCGGATTCGCATTGTATTTTCTGATGATCAGTTACAATTATTACATTCTGCCAACGGAGAAAGTGAAATTTCGGCAGATCATTCCGGGGAGCATCTTCGCGTCGGCCGGGATCTTGGTCGTTACAGCGTTTTATGCAAAGTATGCGACTTCGCTGGCAGACTATGACTTGCTCTATGGTGCACTCTCATCGGTCATAGCTATCCTGATCTGGTTTTTCCTGCTGGCCTGGGTGCTGCTTTTGGGCGTGTTGTGCAACAAGGTGTGGGCAGATACGAAAGGCGGCTGGACCGGCTATCCGGATTATTATCTTAGACGGTGAAAAAGAATTTGATATAGCGTATGAAGAATCCTGAGTCTGGGATTCTTTTTTTGCCAAATATACGAAAAGGAACACATTTCCAGGAGTATCATACTGGGAAATTTCATCGTATTTGTTTGAGTGGAGAGTAGTATTCTGAAAACTACTTGATATTTTGGGGAAATCTGCTATAATATTATCACATATATGGGGGGGGTAAGGGTGAGTTGTATCTTCTTTGCATACAAACTGTGGGAGGAGGACTTGACTATGGCAAACGGAAATGCGATAATCATTGTCAGCTCGGCTCGGCAGGCTGTCTCTTATACACATCTGACGCTGCC
>NZ_JACRWC010000097.1 GCF_014306095.1 Lentihominibacter faecis | reverse complement strand
TGGGCTCGGAGATGTGTATAAGAGACAGTCCTGGGCTATACCAATCGGGAGATCTCGGGGCTGTACAACACATCCACGGCCGTGGCGGTCGTACTGTGCCTGCTCATCAGCCTGCCGGTGGATTACAAGCTGCTGCAGATAGTCTACCAGCTTATGATGCAAAAGTTTTCCGGCTGGCTCACGTTCTACGTAAAGCCGTCGCTGTTTCCGGAGATGTTTCTCATCGGTATCGTGATATATGCCATCATCAGTCTGGCGCTTAACAGAAAAATCCGCAAAGTCCCGATGGACGAAGCTCTTAAATGTAATGAATAACAAATAAGGAAAAAGTCTGCTCAGGCGTGCCAAAAACTGGTGCTCTGAGCAGACTTTTATTTTACCGATAATACGGCAGGGAAAACGATAGCGCCGCTCCGCCGTCTGGATTATTCTTTGCAGACATCCGCCCGGAATGCTGCGAGATGATCTGGCTGGAAATATAAAGCCCCAGACCGGAGTTGCCTTTGCCGGAAGTGCTCGTCTGTATCCGACGTCCGCCGCTGAAATTCCTTTCGAAAATATGAGAGATATCCTTCTCCGGGATGCCGTCTCCCTGATCGCTGACTGTGACCAGGATCTCACCGTCCGGAATGCTGTAATCATCATCTGATGCCGGCGCATGCATCATGTCCTCGTGGGGATAGGAAACGCAGGAAATAGAGATTTTCCGGCCTGACGGGGTATGACGGATCGCATTGCTGATGAGGTTGGAGATGACCTGCTGGATCCGCTGAGGATCGATGATGATCACGGCGTATGGAACTATATTTACTTTAGTCGATACTGTGTGCCCGGATGTCGTGATGTGAAATTCTCCTTGCTGTATCAGCTCCTGCATGATGTCAGAAGCATTGTGCTCGTAAAACTTGTATTCCATGGTCTGCGAAGACATATCGGAGATCTGTGCCAGGTCTGACAAAAGCGTAGTCAGCACATTTGCTTTGGAATTGATCATTTTCAGGTACGTGTCTGTGGATTCCGGAGGAACCACTTTATCCAGCAGACTTTCGGTGTAACCCTGGATCAGCGTGATCGGCGTTTTGATCTCATGTGAGATATTTTCCAGAAATTCTTTTTTGGCCTCTTCTGCCTCTTTTAAACTTTCTTCTGCCCGTTTCTGTTCGGTGATGTCACGCAGAATACCTTCTACCGCAGAAACCGTTCCTGTGTTATCGCGGATCGGGATATAGTGGATCTGTGACCATCGCTCCACGATGCCGTTTTTGTAGAGCATGAGGATACCGCCGTTCGGTCGTTTGACCGGACGGGAGAAAATGCTGAGGACAGAGCTGTATTTCTTTGGCGTGTTGACGTAGTCGAAGAACCGCTCCGGCATTTCATAAAGTTTTTCTTCACTGATGCCGATAAGGGATGAAATACCGGGACTGATATATTCGAACTGCTGCCGCTTGTAATCGTACAGAAACATGGAGTCTGATGAATTCTCCACCAGAAGACGAAACCGGTTATGCTGCTTCGTATCGATGAACCGCAGCTTTTTAAAGTAAATGATGATCAAGGTCAGAATCAGCACGTTTACGGTGAAAATACTGATAAAATAAGAAAATATCTCAAGCTGCTGGTTTTTAAGTGAAAAAGCGAAGTGGTTGATAAAGATGCTCCACAGGATGATCAGAAAGCTGGCGATCAGCTTTTCCGGAAGTTTCTGAGTCCAGGAAATGGCGATGAACATGCAGCCGGAATAAATCAGAAGTCCTGATGAGAAGATGATATTTGGAATGATCATCAGGGTATACACCGGAGAGATCGCTGGATAAAGACTCATGGATATGGTTGACAAGATAGCCGCAAAGCCCAAAGAAGCCGGGTATTTAGTCTGAAAGAAGTGATGTGTTCCAAGCAGGAAAGTATAGGCACCCAGAAGTGCTAGCATTTGTCGTAGCATTACGTATCCTAGATAGATGAAATCCCAGTTGAGGTGGCAGAAGTCCAGCAGGAACATAGCAGAATAGACTAACCAGGAAATCCCCCAGAACCGCATATATTGTTTTTTACTTTGCTCGGATAAAAGCAGGAAGATGATACTGAGCATAAATGTGGTAGCTGTTGCTGCCATCATGGAATAACCCGGTATGATATGCATAAAAACCCCCTGTTCTTCTGTTTGAAATCACTATATGTTTATGATAAATTATAGACAGTAAATTGTAAATAGTTGCTTTAGGAGGAATATGATGAAGCGACGATTCAGCCATTATAGATGGGTTACACTGATTAGTTTTGCTGTGATGTATAATTTCGTATATCTGGGGCGGTTCAATGTTAATAACAATATGGAACGCTTTGTGGCAGATGTTGGTATGAATGATGTGCAGACTTATATTTTGTCAGTCAGTATATTCCTAAGCTACGCTGCAGGAAGTGTGTTCAATGGATATCTGGCAGATCGAGTTGGTGCGAAACGAATCGTTGTTTGTGGTGGCCTTGGAACAATTCTGATGAATGTGTTTATCTCAATGGAACATGTGTGGGGGCTCTTACTAGGAACATGGATCATTAATGGCTTCTTTCAGAGCATGATCTGGGTCGGCGGTATCAGCATGTTGTCTCACTGGTGGGAAGAAGGCTCGAAGGGACAGGGGATAGGTATTGCAAATTTCTTTTCGGGGATCTCACATGTTACAGCATACCTCTTACCTATTATGCTTCTGTCGCTATGGCCACATATTGGCTGGCGCATCGCAATGGTTATTCCTATGGGGGCACTGCTGGTATTCCTGATATTGTTTGGGATTTTTGCGGTGGAAAAACCTGCAGATAAGAATCTGGACGAATATATTATAAAAAATCCTAGACACGAAAAACGAGAAGAAGCTCTGCGAAAACGTGCGAAAGAAGACAAAAAACCATGGTTATATTTTTTGAGACTTCGAAATTTCTGGTGGTGGTGTACCATTGCTTTGATTTCCAGTATCTGCCGGTACGGACTCCTCAACTGGATCCCGGTGTACTATAAGCAGACCAGTGGTGAGGAAGTTCTCAGTGAGACATTCTCTAATTTGACGCTTCCTATCGGTATGGCTTTTGGGACACTTGTAATTACCTGGGTAGCAGAAACCAAGCTTTTTTATAATAAGGGAATCGTTGTGACGGCAATGGCGGCGCTATGCGGAACACTGGTCGTTACTTTCCCGATGCTGGAAAACACTCAGTCGGTGCTGGTCGGGATCTTTTTTATGGGATTCGCTCTCTATGGCATCAATGGGATCCTCTGGGTACACGCTATCGATCAGGGTTGCAGAGTGTTTGCAGGCAGCGTGGCAGGCATATTTAATGGATTTGCTTATTTCGGAGCATTTCTGGAAACCGTGCTGTTCCCGGCGGTGCTTAGACTGTTTGACGACAACTATCTGGTGATCTTCGTTTGCATGGAGATCCTCTGTATTTTCATGGTGATCTGCGGTATCGTGGTCAGCAAGAAGAATACTATCATATCGCCAGAAATCAAAGAGTAGAGACGGAGCTGCTTTTTTAAAGTTTCCTTAAAGAATCTCCGTGACATCTTGCAACAAATGACATAGAAGGCTTACGATGATCCTAAAACAGGAGAAGGAGGCTTTCTATGTCTTTTATTTTAGGAATGGATACAGGTGGTACTTATACGGATGCAGTCATAATCGATGCAAAGGATCGCAAGGTGTTATGCAAGGCAAAGGCGTTGACGACCAAAGACGATCTGACGACAGGGATCAAGAACTGTCTGGATCAGCTGGAATTTGACAGGCTGGAGGAAATCACACTGATTTCTCTTTCAACGACACTGGCCACCAATGCGATCGTAGAAGGAAGAGGCGGCAAAGTCGCACTGCTTTATATGGGAGCTGAGCTGGAAGAAGATATCCCGGCTGCAAAAAGCATACATATCCGGGGAGCCTTCGACATTATGGGAAGGCAGAAGGAGGCGCTGGAAGAAGAAGAAGTGAAACGTGTGCTGGAGTCTTTGAAGGGCAAAGTGGACGCCGTGGCGATCTCCGGCTATGCCAGCGTTCGCAATCCGAAGCACGAGCAGGAGGCTGCAAAGATCGCGGAAGATGTGCTGGGCATTCCTGTCATCTGTGCTCATCATCTCAGTACGGCACTGGGATTTTATCACAGAACGATAACGGCTGTACTCAACGGACGGTTGATTTCCATTATAGATGATCTGCTGGTTTCTACAAGAAAGGTGCTGAAAGAAAAAGGTATTTCAGGCACCATCATGGTCGTAAAAGGTGATGGGACACTGATGACGGAAAAACTGGCAGGTCAAAGACCGGTGGAGACCATTCTCTCGGGACCTGCGGCCAGCGTGATCGGCGGTCTGGCTCTGACGGGACAGAAGGATGGGATCGTAGTCGATATGGGCGGGACGACCACGGACATCGCGGAAGTTTCAGGCGGATCGGTGAAGATCCGCAGAGAGGGCGCCAACGTAGGCGGATGGCTTACCCGTGTACAGGCAGCGGAGATCTCAACCTTCGGCATCGGCGGTGACAGCCGCATATGTCTCGACCGCCACGGAGAGATTCAGATCGGGCCGGAAAAAGTTATTCCACTCTGTGTGGCGGGCGCACAGTGGCCGGAACTGATCCATGAAGTGCGCAGCTTCCGAAGAACAGGTGATATCAAATCTTATTCCGCACAGGAAGCGGATTGTTATTTCTACCGGGGAGGCATGGCATCTCGTGATGTTACCGGAAAAGATGAAAAAATGATGGAAAAGCTTAGAGAACGACCTCACAGCATGACGTATCTGGCTCGTATCATCGGACAGGATCCGGAGACCGTCGATCTGACGCCTCTGGTGGAAGAAGGCATTTTGCTTCGGATCGGCGTTACACCTACAGATATCCTCCATGTACAGGGCAGATATAACCGCTGGAACCGGGATCTGTCCAATGCCGGTGTGGAGATCCTGGCACGGCGGCAGGAAATCAGCACGGCAAAATTCCTGAATAAGGTGGAGAGGATGATCAAAGTAAAACTGGCGTCGGCATGTGTACAGGCGGCAGCGAATTTTGATCTTGCAGAGGAAAATCGGGACGGTAGTTCCCTTCGCCCGGATCAGGGCATGATCTCCATGTCGGAAAGTGAAGCGGCTATGTATCTTCTGGAAAGAGCCTTCGGCAGCAAACCATCCAGCGTCATCGATCCACAGATACATTTAAAAAAGAGGCTGGTTGCCATCGGGGCTCCGGCGGGAGTATGGCTGCGCGAGGCCGGGAAACTTTTGCATGAAGATGTACTGGTGCCGGAACACGCCGATGTTGCCAACGCGTTTGGGGCAGCCGTAGGACAGGTGACGGAAACTGTCGAGATCCTCATCAGCATGGACAAGGGCAAATATCTGCTCAATCTGCCATGGAGCCGGATGGAATGTGGATCAAAAGAAGAAGCAACTTTCTACGCGATCCACGAAGGACGTAAACATATCGAACATCTCCTTGCGGATGCCGGATGCAGAAACTGGAAGATCGAAGAAAAATTCTCAGACATCATGGTGGAGATCAGCGATGTAGAGGACATCCAGGATGTTCAGGAAAAAACCTGGATGGGACAGCGGTGTTTCCCAAACAAAAAGATATTAAGAAACAGCCCATGTTTACCTGCTTGCAAACAAAAGAATATTGCTACTAGACTAAGAGATACTACATAAGTGTGTTGGTATCTCTTTTTTGTTGCCGTGAAACAGCAGACTATTTCATTTCTGCTTGATTACCTTAAAACTTATTAGTCTATGGTTTGTCAAGGGCTTGTTGCGTGAGAAATGCTGAATATCACCCTTTACAAAACATAGGCTGATAAGTAACTTTTCAAAAGCAGAAAAGAAATGGCAATGCTTATAACAATATGATATAATGCAGATGAAGACAAAAAAGGAATTTGTCGAGCTGGTTAGTTCGAGATAATTTTGAGTTTGTTAAGATGTGGTGCACTTGATGGAATCACAGGTACGACATCATATTATGGAGGATGAAATAGATGATAGGTTTGATTGTTGCGAGGTCAAAGAATAATGTTATAGGCAAGAATGGTAATATAC
>NZ_JACRWC010000061.1 GCF_014306095.1 Lentihominibacter faecis | reverse complement strand
CATTTAAAAAATAATGGAACCCCTTTGAGGGGTAGCTAAAGAGGCAATGGCAATGTAGCTTGAACGAAGAGAAAGCTAGCGCCTTGAGACGCTAGCCTAGCAATCCATGGGCTTATAGCTCTAGAGCAAACCACCCTTTTTAAGGGTGGTTATGATTTTCACAGAATAGTTACAGGAGGGTTGGGATGCCAGATATTTCAAATGTGCGGAAATCGCCTTTTTTGAAGGCAAAAACAGAAAAAGGACGGGGAAAATAGCAAAAGGAAGGGCGAGCCGGTCGGTAAATGTATGATATTTACATTACAGTTGATAAGATACAGAAATATATTTGAAAATATCCTTATATCTGACAATGAGCGGCGGATGGATTTGGCTTTTCGGGCTTCATTCTGAAAAGCGTCCGTATAAAAGCAAGTATGCAGAAACGTTTTCTGTATATTGCTATCAGAAAATATGATTTCGTAGAAAAACGTGCCAGAAAAGCGCGCGAGCAGAAATCAGAAAAGCACGCGAGCAGAAATCAGAAAAGCGCGCAAGCCTAAGCCAGAAAAGCGCGCGAGTCGAAATCGGAAAAGCGCGCGAGCCTAAAAAAGAAAAACCTTGACTTTTCAACCTTTGCAGGATAAAATTATAGAGCAAATAATTTTATGATACGGCTGTGACGAAGACAGTAGCCCTGCGTAAGATCCTTACAGAGAGATGCTCGTATGCTGAGAGAGCATCGGTGAAGCGGATCGTGAAAATCACTTCTGAGCCGAACACTTTATGAGAGACGGGATGATAGTCCCGTAACTAGGGTGGTACCGCGGTTTATGATCGTCCCTAACATAACTATGTCAGGGGCGTTTTTTTATGAGCTGCCGCTGTCCGGTCAACGGATATGGCAAACGAGTCTTGCGATCGTAATGAAGCGAGGAGGCTTTGCAGGAAGACTGCGGGCTCAGTGAAATAGAATTACCAGACAGTACCAGGAAAGGAATGTATCAACATGATAAAGAACTTATCAGAAAAGCCCATCGCTGAGCTTCAGAAAGAGCAGGCTGAGAAATGGGAAAAAGAAGATCTGCTGGGAAAATGTATCAGCACAAGAGAGGGTATGACGCCATTCATCTTTTATGAAGGACCGCCAACGGCTAACGGCAAGCCTGGTATCCATCACGTGATCGCCAGAACGCTGAAGGACTCCGTGTGCCGCTACAAGACCATGCAGGGATATGAAGTTACGAGAAAAGCAGGCTGGGATACTCACGGACTTCCGGTAGAAATCGAAGTCGAAAAACAGCTGGGCATGTCCGGCAAACAGGACATCGAAAAATACGGTATCAAAGAATTCAACGAAAAGTGCAGAGAATCCGTATTCACGTACGAAAGCATGTGGCGCGACATGACCAAGCGGATGGGATACCTCATCGACCTGGATCATCCGTACATCACGCTGGACAACGACTACGTAGAAACTCTCTGGTGGATCATCAAGGAATTCTTCAAGGCAGGCATGATCTACGAAGGCCACAAGATCCTGCCGTACTGTCCTCGCTGCGGAACGGGACTGGCTTCCCACGAAGTAGCACAAGGATATAAAGAAGTCAAAGTAACGACCATCACAGCCAAATTCAAGAGAAAAGACGCTGACGAATACTTCCTGGCATGGACGACGACTCCGTGGACGCTGGCATCCAACGTATCCCTGACAGTAGGACCGGATGTCGACTATATCAAAGTAAAGATGATTTCCGGAGATGAAGAAGGCAAGGTCTTTTATGTTGCAAAGGTCCTCGCTGACAAAGTCCTGGGAGAAGGCAGCTACGAAGTGCTGGAGGAAATGAAGGGAAAAGACCTGGAATACGTGGAATACGAACAGCTGATGCCGTTCATCAAGCCGGACAAGAAAGCTTTCTTCGTAACATGCGCAGACTACGTAACCATCGAAGATGGTACTGGTATCGTACACACGGCTCCTGCATTCGGTGAAGACGACTACCAGACAGGAAGACGCTACGATCTGCCGGTCGTGAACCCGGTAGATGAACAGGGTAAATACACCGAGACTCCTTGGAAGGGCAGATTCGTTATGGAAGACGGCCTGGACGTAGAGATCATCAAATGGCTGGCTGCAGAAGACAAGATCTACGCCAAGGAAAAGATGGAACATAACTACCCGCACTGCTGGAGATGCGGTACACCGCTGATCTACTACGCGAAACCAAGCTGGTACATCGAAATGACCAAGCTGAAAGACGAACTGGTTGCCAATAACAACAGCGTAAACTGGTTCCCTGATTTCGTCGGTGAAAAGAGATTCGGAAACTGGCTGGAAAACGTCAACGACTGGGCGATCTCCAGAAACAGATACTGGGGTACTCCGATCCCGATCTGGCGCTGCGAATGCGGTCACCTGGAATGCATCGGAAGCAGAGCTGAACTGGCGGAAAAGGCACAGGAGGATATCACAGAAGATATCGAACTTCACAGACCGTATGTGGATGACGTTCATCTGACCTGCCCGGTGTGCGGCAAGCCGATGACCAGGATCCCGGAAGTTATGGACTGCTGGTTCGACAGCGGAGCAATGCCGTTCGCACAGAGACATTATCCGTTTGAAAACAAAGAAAACTTCGATGCGGATTTCTTCCCGGCAGACTTCATCTGCGAAGGAATCGACCAGACGAGAGGCTGGTTCTATTCGCTGATGGCGATCTCCACATTCATCAAGGGAAAATCTCCATATAAAAACGTATTAGTAAATGACCTGATCCTGGATAAACACGGCAAGAAGATGAGTAAGCACGTGGGCAACACGGTAGACCCGTTCGCACTGTTTGACAAGTATGGTGCGGATGCTCCGAGATGGTACCTGCTGTATGCTTCTCCGGCATGGTCTCCGACCAAGTTCGACGAAGACGGACTCATCGAGATCGTAAGCAAATTCTTTGGAACTCTGCGGAACGTATACAACTTCTTCGCGCTGTATTCCAATCAGGATGATCTGGATCCCGCTTCTCTGGATGTACCATATGCAAAACGTCCGGAACTGGATCGCTGGATCATTTCCAAGTATAACAAGCTGATCAAGGAAGTTACGGCAGATATGGATCAGTACGACCATATGAAAGCCGTTCGCAAGATCCAGGACTTCGTTATCGAAGATATGTCCAACTGGTATATCAGAAGAGCAAGAAGAAGATTCTGGGCGGAAGAACTGGACGAAGACAAGAAGTCGGTTTATGCAACGACCTATGAAGTAATGGTGGGACTTTCCCAGCTGATCGCTCCGTTTGCTCCGTTTATTTCCGAGGAAATCTATCAGAACCTGACCGGAAAAGAATCCGTGCACCTTTCCTTCTTCCCTAAGGCAGATGAGGCTCTCATCGATGAAAAGGCAGAAGAAAGAATGGATCTGGTTCGTACTCTGGTAGGTCTGGGACGCGGAACGAGAGAAAAAGAACGTATCAAGGTAAGACAGCCGTTGAAGGAGATCCTGGTAGATGGTAAATACGAAAGCATCATCGGAGATCTGACCCCGCTGATCAAGGAAGAACTCAACATCAAGGACGTTCTTTTCGAGAGCAAACTGGACGCTTACATGAACTACAGCTTAAAGCCGAACTTCAAGGTGGCAGGCCCGGTTCTGGGCAAGAACATCAAGGCGTTCGGTGCTGCGCTGGCACAGGCAGATCCGGCAGCAACTGTTGCCGCTCTGGAAGCTGACGGTAAGATCGCTCTGGATCTCAATGGCGAATCCATGGAGATCTCAAAGGACATGGTAGATGTGAAGATCTCAGCTAAGGAAGGCTTCGCAGTCGCTATGGAAAACAATGTCTTCACTATTCTGGACACGACGGTAACACCGGAACTGGCAGAAGAAGGACTGGCAAGAGAACTGGTATCCAAGGTGCAGCAGATGAGAAAGCAGAACGATTACGAGATGATGGACAAGATCCACATCTATCTGTCTGCCGATGATGACGTTGCGAAAGCAGTGGAAGATCATCGTGAATATATCATGAAGGAAACCCTGGCAGAAAGCATCGAAAACAAGGAAGGCCTTGAAGAAGTAGACCTGAACGGACACAAGACAGGTCTGGCGGTAGAACGTATTTAAGTATTTCATAACGTAGTAACGAGGCGAAAGATCATGAGCACATCCATCAAAAATTTAAGACAGCTGGCAGCCAGAGACGTCAAGGATCATACAGCGATCTTCGATTCCTATGTAGTCCTTGGCAGAGATATCGATTATCTGGCGATCAAATTCGGACTGGATCCGGAGAATATCGTCAATCTGCTGGAAGGCTACGGGGAGCGGATTCGAAGACAGAAGCCCCAGGTGGTCGGCGTGGAAGAAGTTCCATGCGAGGATGATGCAGATCTTTCTGCAAAGCCGGATGCTTCCCGAAAGGAAGCTCCGGCAGCGCCTGAGCGGCGTAAATCGAAGAAAAGATCCCTCTTTTCCAATCCGTTTCGGATCGACCCGGAAGAGGAATGGGCTGTGCTTCAGGAAAATCCGGATTACGATACTTCCGGATGCGGCCGACTGGGAGATCTGCCACGGTCCTTGATCGAAGAATACATCGAGAAATTCTATCCGGGAATCGCATCAGAAAATCCGCAGAATGACTGGATCAGTATAGATACCTATCTTCAGACATTCCATGCGGGATGGGCGTCAAGACTTAATAGGAAGTAGGAAGTGCAGTACTTATGGAACGAAAAGACCTGCTGGGGATGACAATAGAAGAATTAAAACAGTTTGCCGTGGAACTGGGAGAAGCTCCGTTCCGCGGCAAACAATTGTTTCGATGGATCCACAAAGGAGAACGTGATTTTTCTGCCATGACGGACTTTTCCGAAAAACTGCGAGAAAAACTGCAGGAGGCAGCTTTTATCGGCGGAGTACAGGTGGAAAAGATCCAGCATGATAAGAAAGACGGCACGCGGAAATTCCTCTATGGGCTGAAAGACGGCAATGCAGTAGAAGGTGTTTTCATGAAATACAGCTACGGCAACTCTCTGTGTGTCTCATCCCAGGTGGGATGCAGGATGGGGTGTGCATTTTGCGCGTCAGCTCTTCACGGTCTGGTTCGCGATCTTACAGCAGGCGAAATGCTGTCTCAAGTATATGAAGCCGAAAGAGCGACCGGAGAGAAGATCAACCACATCGTCGTCATGGGCATGGGAGAACCCTTTGATAACTACGAGAATCTAAAACGATTCCTAGAACTGCTCCATCATCAGGATGGCAAGAATCTCAGCTACCGGCATATGACAGTGTCGACCAGCGGGATCCTGCCGGGCATCCGGCAGTTTGCAGAAGATTTTCCGCAGGTAAACCTGGCTGTATCCCTGCACCGTGCAGAGGAGAAAGGCCGCAGCGAGATCATGCCTGTAAACCGGGCGTATCCGCTTGCGGAACTTTTGCAGACAGCGCGAGAATATACGGAAAAAACAGGAAGACGAGTGACGTTTGAATACGCCCTGATCTCCGGAGAAAATGACCGTCCGGAGGACGTGAAACTTTTGCAGCAGAAACTCTCCGGGATGCTCTGTCACGTGAACCTGATCCCTCTCAACGAAGTGGAGGAGACCGGATTTTCCGGAAGCAGCCGGAAACGTGCAGAAGAAATCGCTTCACAGCTGGAGCGTGCGGGGATCCCGGCGACGGTAAGACGAGAGCTGGGAAGTGAAATCGACGGTGCGTGTGGACAGCTTCGTTTAAAAGAAAAAACTTTTGAAAATCAATCTGTATGATTTTAGTTGATGAAAATAACCGCATAGTGTATAATATTTTTAATATTAAGGCTAGTGTTAGCATATTTAGGAGGATAATGTTATGGTGAAATTACTGATAGGACATAAGGGAAGCGGCAAGACGAACCAGATGGTTCAGCTGGCCAACGATTGTATTGAAAAAGGCGCAGGAAGCATCATATTTATCAATAAAAATCACAGACTCATGTATGAGCTGAATTATAAAATCCGTGTTATTTGTATGGAAGATTTTGAACACATTACAAACATTGATGAATACATCGGATTCCTGTATGGAATCATCAGCTCCGATCACGATATCGAAACGATCTTCATCGACAGCATTCTGACTGTCTCTTATACACA
>NZ_JACRWC010000020.1 GCF_014306095.1 Lentihominibacter faecis | reverse complement strand
GCTCGTCGGCAGCGTCAGATGTGTATAAGAGACAGATATCGCCCGGATGGATGCTGCGGATCTGCATGACGAATCTACGGCAGAGCTCGAAAAGAACATCTCGGATATCGAAGAAATCAACCGGAAAGTCAGAGTGAATCTGGATAAGGAAAAGGCTGAAACCGAAGCGCAGGAATATGCACAGAAGTACGACGAGTATTCCGTACTGCTGGAAGAGGTTCGCAGTGAACGTACGGATCTTCTGAAAGGATCTAATCTCCCGCTCGAAGGTCTGTCGGTAGAAGACGGTGAGCTCACATATAAAGGATTCAAGTGGGACAACCTCTCCGGAGCAGATCAGATGAAGGTTGGAGTGGCTATCGTCAGAAAGCTGAATCCGAAGTGCGGTTTTGTGCTTCTGGATAAGCTGGAACAGATGGATATGGATACGTTAAATGAGTTTGGAGTATGGTTGCAGCAGGAAAACCTGCAGGTGATCGCAACGAGAGTTTCTACCGGCGATGAGTGTTCCATCATTATTGAAGACGGCTACAGCAAGCCGAATGAACCGGAAGTGCCGGCGCCATCATGGAAAGCAGGTGAATTTTAATGCTGAATGTTGATATCACATCAGGAAAGATCAATAACAAAGCCCAAAAGGTCGTGATCTACGGACCGGAGGGAATCGGTAAATCGACTTTTGCAGCGCACTTTCCGAATCCTCTTTTTATCGATACGGAAGGCTCTACAGGAGAGCTTGACGTCAGGAGACTGCCGGCACCCACCAGCTGGCAATATCTTATGTGGGAAATTGATCAGGTGAAAGCAAATCCGGATGTTTGCAGCTCGCTGATCATCGATACTGCAGACTGGGCAGAAAGACTTTGCATCAATAATCTGTGCGAAAAAAATCAGGTGTCCGGAATCGAGGGCTTCGGATACGGGAAAGGTTACGTGTATCTGGAAGAAGAATTTGGCCGGTTTTTAAACCGGCTGTCGGATCTCATCGATCTTGGAATCAACGTCGTATTTACGGCGCACGCTACAATGCGAAAGTTTGAGCAGCCGGATGAATCAGGCGCTTATGATCGCTGGGAACTGAAGCTACAGAAAAAAGACGGACCGCTGCTGAAAGAATGGGCGGATATGGTGCTCTTTGCAAATTATGAGACCTTTGTCGTTAAGGAAGGCTCTGGGGATATGAAAAAAGCCAAGGCAAAAGGCGGCCGCAGGGTGATGCACACCGTACACCATCCGTGCTGGGACGCCAAGAACCGAAAGGGTTTTCCGGAAAAGGCAGAGTTTGATTACTCAGTTATCGCAGCAGCCATTCCGGATAAATCGGCAGGAAGAACAGAAATGCCGGAACCTGCCCCACCAGTAGAAGATCCGGCAGCAGCGCAGGCAATGAATGAACCTGCAGCGGTAAATCAGCCAGAGTCGCAAACGCCACAGACTGATCCGACGCCGGCTTCTGATGGTTCTGCCAAAACGCAGCTTTATGACCTTATGAATGCTCATCAGGTTACAAGGAATCAGATTCAGGATATCGTTGCAAAAAAAGGATATTTCCCGGCGAAGACGCCGATCGAGAATTATCCAGATGATTTTATCAAAGGTGTGTTAGTGGGAGCCTGGGATCAGGTTCATAAAGCTATTTTAGATGAGGAAATACCATTTTAAGGAGGAATAAGATATGAGTTACGGAAATGTACCAGAAGGATTCGTGCCGAATGGAAGCGCAGACAGCTTCGATGACAGAGAGTTTGGCTGGGATGATGAAATCGAAAAGGATGGTCCCGATTACATAACGCTCCCGGAAGGAGATTATGACTTTGAGGTAGTTGATTTTGAACGTGCACGGCATGAAGGCAGTGAAAAGCTGCCGCCGTGCAACAAAGCGATCGTACACATCAGAATCAAAGGAAAAGATGCAAGCGGACATGAAGGAGTAACGATCATCCGGCACCAGCTTTTCTTACACACTAAGGTAGAAGGAATGCTGTGTGCGTTCTTTACAGGAATAGGGCAGCGTAAAAAAGGTGAGAAGCTAAAAATGAACTGGGCGATGGTCCCGGGATCCCGAGGAAGATGCAAGGTCGGGACCAGAGAATATAACGGTAAAACATACAATGAAATCAAGAAATTCTATGAGCCGGCATCCAGCCAGCCAGCGCCGCAGCCGCAGCAGGCACAGATGTCATTTGAACAGGGGAAATTCTAAATGGCTATGGAAATGAGACCGTACCAGCAGGAAGCAAGGCAGGCTGTTCATGAGCAATGGGAAAATATCGATCGCACTTTGCTGGTGCTCCCGACGGGGACTGGCAAGACGATCGTTTTCTCTAAGATCGTAGAAGATCGGGTGAGAGCCGGCGGCAGGGCGCTTATTCTTGCTCACCGGGGCGAGCTTCTGGATCAGGCTGCAGATAAGCTGGCGTCGGCGACCGGACTTCACTGCTCCACCGAAAAAGCGGAACAGACCTGCATTGGCAGCTGGTTTCGGGTAACGGTCGGATCTGTGCAGACTCTCATGAGAGAAAAGCGCTTAAAGCAGTTTGATCCGGATTACTTCGATACGATCATCGTGGATGAAGCGCACCACTGCATCTCAGACAGTTATCAGAAAGTGCTTTCGCATTTCTCCGGGGCAAAGGTCCTGGGCGTGACGGCAACGCCGGATCGGGGTGATATGAAGAACCTCGGAAGCTATTTTGAGAGTCTGGCATATGAATACACGCTGCCAAAGGCGATCAAGGAAGGATATCTTTGTCCGATCAAAGCGCAGACGATACCGTTAAAGCTAGATCTATCTTCGGTAAGTATGCAGGCGGGAGACTTTAAGGCAGGCGATATCAGCACTGCCTTAGATCCATATCTGGAGCAAATTGCAGAAGAGATGGGAAAAGTTTGTCATGATCGGAAGACTGTCGTGTTCCTGCCTCTGATCAAAACAAGTCAGAAGTTTTGCGAGATGCTCAATAAAGCAGGCTTTGCCGCTGCGGAGGTAAATGGCGAGAGTATGGACCGGGCGCAGGTGCTGCAGGATTTTGATGATGGAAAATACAACGTCCTCTGTAACAGCATGCTGCTTACGGAAGGCTGGGACTGTCCGTCTGTTGACTGTGTGGTGGTGCTCCGGCCGACAAAGGTGCGAAGCCTTTATTGCCAGATGGTAGGACGCGGTACACGTCTTTCCCCGCAGACTGGAAAAACAGAGCTTTTGCTTCTGGATTTTCTGTGGCATACCGAGCGGCATGAACTTTGTCATCCGGCACACCTGATCTGTGAAAATGAAGAAGTAGCAAAGCAGATGACTGAAAACATCAAGGATGCACCGGCACCTGTAGATATCGAAGAGGCAGAAGCGCAGGCTGCAGAAGATGTAGTAGCGCAGCGTGAAGAATCACTGGCTAAGCAGCTGCAGCAGATGAGGACCCGCAAGAGAAAACTTGTAGATCCATTGCAGTTTGAGATGAGCATCCAGGCAGAAGATCTGTCCGGGTACGTGCCGGCCTTTGGCTGGGAGATGGCGCCGCCATCTGAAAAACAGACAAAAGCTTTAGAAAAACTCGGAATCTATCCGGATGAGATCGATAATGCAGGAAAGGCGTCAAAGCTTCTTAACAGGCTCGATGCCAGAAAAAAAGCAGGACTTACGACGCCAAAGCAGATCCGCTTCCTGGAAGGAAGAGGTTTTCAGCATGTTGGGACGTGGGAATTTACTGCGGCTAAGCATCTGATCGACCGGATCGCAGGAAACGGCTGGAGAATTCCAAACTCCATTGATCCACACACTTATATACCGCCAAAGACTGAAGGAGAAACGGCATGGAAAAATATAGCCTGGTAGATTTAATTCAATATATAGACCCTAGAGATCTTTCTTACGAGGAATGGCTTGCGGTAGGAATGGGTCTAAAAGAAGACGGTTATACGGCAGCTGACTGGGACAGCTGGAGCAGAGCTGATCGGGAGCGTTACCACGGTGGAGAGTGTCAGAAAAAATGGGACAGCTTCCATGGGATGGCCGGAACCAAGGTAACTGCCGGTACTATCGTGCAGATGGCAAAGGATAGAGGCTGGAAGCCGGATCCGGGGATGGAGCTTGACTGGGACGCCGAGATCAGCACCAAGGATGAGCTGGTCGTTGTCGAAAAAGAATGGCTGGAAGGAAAAGAGATCCATGAGCCGGGGGATGAATGGAATCCTGCTGGGGAACTGATCAAATATCTGGAAACGCTTTTTAATAGCGATGAAAACGTCGGATATGTGACCAGCTGCTGGGAAAAGGACGGAAAGTATCTTCCAAGCAAGGGAGCGTATGACCGGACCGCTGGAGAGCTGATCGAGCTGCTGGGAAAAAATAAGAATGATATAGGAGCGGTAATCGGCGACTATAAGGAAGCTGCCGGTGCATGGATCCGGTTCAATCCGCTGGATGGGCGCGGCGTGAAAAATGAGAACGTTACTGATTACCGTTTTGCCCTGGTCGAGTCTGACAATATGGAGATCGAAGAGCAGAATGCCATCATCAGAGAGCTGGATCTTCCAGTTGCGTGCCTTGTCTACAGCGGCAAGAAGAGTCTGCATGCCATTGTAAAGGTGGATGCCAGAAGCTACGAGGAATACAGAAAGCGTGTTGATTATCTTTACGAGGTCTGCAGAAAAAACGGGCTGAAAATAGATAGTCAGAACAGGAATCCTTCGAGGCTTTCCCGGATGCCGGGAATTATTCGAAACGGCAGAAAGCAGTTTCTCGTAGAGACTAATATCGGAAAAGAGTCCTGGGAGGAATGGAGAGAATGGATCGAAAGCGTCAATGACGATCTTCCGGATCCAGAGAGTCTCCTTGATACCTGGGATGATCTGCCGGCACTTTCACCGCCACTTATTGACGGAGTGCTTCGGCAGGGACATAAGATGCTGCTTGCAGGTCCGTCGAAAGCTGGAAAGTCCTATGCGCTCATTGAGCTTTGCATAGCGATCGCAGAGGGTAAGAAGTGGCTGCAGTGGAATTGTGCAAAGGGTAAGGTGATGTACGTTAATCTGGAGCTGGACCGGGCGAGCTGTCTGCATCGTTTCAAGGATGTATATGAGGCAATGCACATTAAGCCGGCAAACCTTAATCATATCGATATCTGGAACCTGAGAGGAAAGAGCGTGCCGATGGACAGGCTGGCACCAAAGCTTATTCGTCGGGCAGCTAAGAAAGACTATATCGCGATCATTATCGATCCGATTTATAAGGTCATTACCGGTGATGAAAACAGCGCTGATCAGATGGCTCATTTCTGCAACCAGTTCGATATCGTATGCAGCGACCTGGGTGCAGCGGTGATCTACTGCCACCACCACAGCAAGGGTGGTCAGGGGCAGAAGCGCTCCATGGACCGTGCATCGGGCTCCGGGGTATTCGCAAGGGACCCAGATGCACTGCTGGATCTGATTGAGCTTGAGATCAGCGAAGAGCTCCTTACGCAGAAAAAGAACGAGTTTACCTGCAGGGCATGCATCGATACTCTGGATAAGTATTCGGACCGCTGGGAGGATCATGTGTCCCAGGATGATATGTGCAGCGCTGTGCAGATGAAAAAAGCCTGTGACAGCCATTTAGAGGGCATACAAGCACGGGAGGCGGAAGCTGCTGTAAGAATGGCTGAGAAGCGAGCAGAGAGCCTCACCGCGTGGCGAATCGAGGGGACGCTCAGAGAGTTTCCGAAGTTTGCTCCAGTGAATCTGTGGTTTGATTATCCGGCGCATTCTTTAGATCAGAGCGGGGTGCTTCAGGACGTTCAGCCGGACGGCGATCAGGTGAGTTGGAAACGAAATTTTAAGAAGAAAAAGACGCCGGAAGATCGCAAAAAAGAGAAAAAAGAATCGGTGGAAATGGCATATGGAGCATGCAGTATTGACGGCAAAGTTACCCTTGTAGCACTGTCAGAATATATGGGAGTTACGGAAAAAACTGTAAGAAATCGCTTGAAAGAGCATGGAGGATTCTGGATCGATGATGGAGTTGTTGGTAAAAAATAGAAGGAAAAAGTCGAAGGGAAACACTTTCCCTGACAGGGAAATTCTCGAAGGGAAAATTTTCTTTCACAGGGAAAAAGTCGAAGGGAAAATTTTCCCTAGGGAAGGAAAAAGTCGAGGATTTTCCCTACTTTCCCTCAGAGGGAAAAAGTCGGTGATTTACCGAGATTTTCCCTAG
The DNA here is from genome assembly GCF_014306095.1 of Lentihominibacter faecis. Classification (GTDB taxonomy): domain Bacteria; phylum Bacillota; class Clostridia; order Peptostreptococcales; family Anaerovoracaceae; genus Lentihominibacter; species Lentihominibacter faecis. The sequence goes on along the minus strand of NZ_JACRWC010000020.1, from coordinate 166 downwards.
GGAAGAAAAAGGTACTCCCCTAAAGGGGAGTAATCAGACTGTAGACAAAAGCCCGACCTTAGAAATAAGGTGTCGGGCTTTTTCTATATCCATATTAAATTCCCAATAAATGGAGACTTCCTGAATAACGTTGATAAAAACCGCATGACCTGTCTCTTATACACAT
>NZ_JACRWC010000021.1 GCF_014306095.1 Lentihominibacter faecis | reverse complement strand
CAAAAGTTTCCGTCCGTTCTATAAGATTCTATCTCGTCGGATTACAAGGTAAGAAGAAACAAATTAAGTTGACGTTTCCGTCCCCTGTCGGGGTTCTATAAGTTTCTATCAGCTTGCTATATTGTTTTATGATATTTTGAAATTGGTTTCCGTCCCCTGTCGGGGTTCTATAAGTTTCTATTAGTATTTAAGACAATGGATAAAGATAACTGTTATCGTTTCCGTCCCCTGTCGGGGTTCTATAAGTTTCTATTAGACGATTTTCTTTATTTTGGAAGTCAGTTGATGAGTTTCCGTCCCCTGTCGGGGTTCTATAAGTTTCTATAAAGAACCTAATAGGAGGAACAAAAGAATGTATAAATTGTTTCCGTCCCCTGTCGGGGTTCTATAAGTTTCTATCACGTCGGACGCCGCGAAAGAACAAATGTCAAAAGTTTCCGTCCCCTGTCGGGGTTCTATAAGTTTCTATTTACAAGGTAAGAAAAAACAAATTAAGTTGACGTTTCCGTCCCCTGTCGGGGTTCTATAAGTTTCTATCCTGTAGCCTGGATCGCTTTCATTGCAATGCTGTTCCACTGGATCTGCGGCGGAAAAGAAAAACACCGCAAATCCATGAAAAAAAATCTTTTTAAATTGCTATAACAATTGAAATTTACACAACGGCTTAAATCATATGATTTCAATGCTGCACGCTCCCATTTGATACAGGCCGCCTTCATACTCCGTTAGTTTACAGGTATGTGGAGAAACGCCTGCTTTATAATCTAAATCGTGTTTATGTTCCATCTGTGCTTTACGCGGTAATTTTAAATTTAGAATGCTACCGATCGTTTTAGATCTAGTTTTACTATTCTTCAACAAATCATGCAGCACCGTTTTCGTTGCAAACCCTGCTCCGCCGCCAAGATATATAACGTCTTTAACATAAGGAGTTTCTTCCTGGAACTTTTCTAAAAACAATTTATTATACCCCTGCAAAAATACGTTGATACTGCTACGGATCTGTTCGATCGTCAGAGGACACTCTGTATCATCAATCGTAATATTAAATTCCAGTCTTGTCCCTGGCTTGATACATTCCCTTAAAATAGGAAGATCCTTTTCACATCCATCTACATGTACATCTATTTTCTGGCACAATGTCAGATCATCCAGCGAAAGAGGCTTGCTGTCACCTATATGCAAACCATTCATGATATCATTCACGGTCTGATTCTTTTCATCTTTTTTCTTCGTACAAAATCGAATTTCTTCTGCACGTTTGATTTCACGATCGATTTCTCTCATATTGCTTCGATCAAAGGATGTTCGCTGTGAAAAATAGTCTGCTGCATGAGAATACTTTTCATGATGACGTAAAATATCGGAACCAAGAAGCACTGTGCGAACAGCTCCTTTTAAGCTGCTCCCTGGGATATACGGCATTCCATAGGGATCTTTGATGAACGTTAGTATATTCTTCATCGTATTTAGTTCAGCTACATCGCCGCAGCTATATTCATAAGCAGCAAACGTTTTCATATCCTGAAAGGAAATCCTTTCTTCATACATCCAACTTTGCAGAGAACCGCTCTTTCGTAAAATATACTGTTCATAGCTTTCCAGTTTTTTCATCTGTGTCAAATACTGAAAAAACTTGGACTGATCGATCACCGTTACTTTACGTTCTCTTTTGTTCAGAACATATTCTCGCTTCACCAGTTCCCTGCCATCCCCGATGAATACCGGTCCCAAAGTATTTAATACGATCTTATGTCTATGTAAAAACTGTCTCATATCAATCCACCTTCATCCACATCGTTTTAGCATATCGGTATACCGGATGACTTCCGCCACATGACACATCAAACACCGCTCCGTCAAATTTCCGCGAAAAGCAAGAACCTTCACGGAACACATACAGATTTTTCTTCTTCTGAAAGTTTTCAGCATAGCTACTGGATGCGACGAAACCACTCCGCTTTATCAGCAAATACTCTGCATTCGAAATCACATCTTCCAAAGTGCCTTGTTCATCCATGCAGATAGAAAGAGCCATGAATTGCTTTCCATCCTTTGCATCGATATGTTGCTGCATGATTTCCGGAATACGATCCACACTGCATTCAAATCTTCCCATCCCGGCAGACCTTTTACCACCTATTCCACTATAAGAAAGACTGTCCATCAAATCTCCGATAAAATAATTCACTTCATCGGATTCATATCCTAAAATAAAGTACAACCCTGAGTCCTGTGGGAAATTCCATAACCCAATAGAATAAGGTTTTGTATCTTCAATTTCTGATATGGCTGCACTGGTCTTCACAGAATATACGCCAGAATGGGCGGCGAAAACTGCGTTTTCTTGTACCACATCAAGAGTTCCATTTAAATATTCCTCCAGCTTTTCCACAGGGAGATACTTCAGCTTTTTAAAAGCTTTTCGATCTGTGCTGCTGTCCTGCTCATGCGATACAGCTTTCATCGGTTTTGGAATATAATAGTGATTTTTTTGCACAAACGGGAAACAATCCGATATCCTTAACTGATCTTTTTCTACATAGGAAATCAATTCCTGAAGCATATCTTCTCCGCCTATTTGCAAAGCTTCCTGACATAGTGCAGAAAATAATGTATCGGCATGGAATGTCATTTCACCATCTGATAATTTCCCGCTTCCAATATGGACAGCTGTTTTAAAATTGAATTTATAAATACAATATTCCATATCTAAACTTCCTCAACAATCGCTTCGCACTGGCTTAGTAATTCTTCTTTCACATCACCAACAACCACATCCAGCTGCAGATTCGAGATGGAGATCCTGCCATATCCTCTGGAACCGTGTCCTCCGATATAATCATACTGTAATAATTTCAGACCATCTGCAATCGTATGAAAATCTTCCACCAATTCCTCCTCATTATCTACGTTATAAATGATGCTCAATGGGAAGGTTGCACCTTTGATAACACGTTCGATCACTCTAGGGTTTGCAATTCCAGTCACTCTGTTGATCGCATTTTCTTCTTTTGCTTCTGTAGATGACTCTACTCCGCGAGACTTGATCTCTTCCATATTTTCCATAATAACATCTGAGAACAGGATACGGGAATTAACCGGATGACCGCTTTTCACACTTTTACTGGTTCCAAATACACGAATGATTTTTTCATCATCTTCTTCCCATTTTACAAAGGGTTTTTCATTATACGCTTTTGCTAAAAGCGTTCTCATTTTACCCTTTAAACTGCTTCCTGGAATGATGGGGAGACCGCTGATAGGATCTTTGATTACAGGAGTATCTATAGCTCCAATAGCAGCGAAACTATCCGATGCTCCGATATGCATACCTGTTAAAAGTTCTATTTTACCTGAAATTTCAATTTTACCGTACATCTTTGTTCCTCCTCTAATCTCTTCCGCCATTAAACTTGTGATAAGCTACCAGTGCTTCCATGTATCTGCAGAATAAAAGTAGATCGCTTCTCGTCTCGATTCGCTGCAAATGTTTGATAATATCGGCCTTTTCTACAAAATCCTTCACGCTTTTTTCACGACCTGCTTCATAAACAAAACGCAGGCGTATATATTGTATTTTTCCTTCGATCGTTTCTGACAGCTTTTCATCAGAGCCACCAGTACGTGCTACATCTGTATACAAATTATTTACCAAAGAAAGGAGATTTCTGATTTTTGAATTTGTCAGTCTGAAATTTCCTCTTTTGTCCCGTTCCAGATCTTTTACAATTACCTTTTCTGCCAGATCCACATAATTAGTTTGTGTCAGCTTTTCCATCTTCGCCCTCCTTGCTTCGATTCAAATACACATATAAGTAAATTGCTGTTATCAGTTCTTTCTTATCATTCTCATCTTTGATCCACCGATACATATTCTGTGAGAATTCCTGATAAATCTTCTCTTTTCCCTCATCATCGCCCTGCATCGGTTTCAACCGTGCCAGAAGATAGGCATAACGAGCCAGATTGATTTTGTTATCCTCCAAAGAACGGATATATTCCAGCAGCTTGTACAGCATACTGTTGCCTTTTTCCAGGTGATTGATAGCAAAATATCGGTTTATCAGATCCAGCTTTTCATCTATCACCTTTTCTCTGAGCCGATCCCAATGATAGGAATGCTCTCCTTCAAAAAGAGTTACTGTATTTTTTCCTTCTGCACATTTTGACAGATCTTCCAGGATTCCGGTTTCATATGCCATAGCTGAAACCGGATATTTCTCAGGATATAGTCCGATTCCTGCGGAAATCGTTAGTGTATCTTGCGTATATTTCTGTAGACTGTTTTGCAGATCGATTGCAAAACCGATCACATCATCCCATGCACCTATAAGAAACACATCGTCACCGCCGGAATAAACGATAAGAGCATTCCTTCGCTGCGGAGCATCCTTTCCAAAAGAAAACTCCGGATTTTGCAGAATATAATTAATGTGGAGCTTAAAAAACTCTGACAGCTTGCGGGAAAAAGTAGTCGTTCTGGAAAGACTGGTGTTTTTTCCCTCAAATCCAGCCACAAAAGCCTGCCCCAGGTTGTCCACATCGGCTCGAAGTACAGCGAGACGTTTGATTCCATGGGATGCAGATGCAAGCTCTGTAAATTCCTTTGCACTGCTGTAGTCGCCGATCCAAAGCTTTGCAGATAGATTTTCACCTGTGAAGCGCCTGTTCTTGCCGTAACAGCGAACATAAGAACCCTCCGTCTGCATCCTTGTACGCACCTGTTCTCTGTTTTCCATGAGCATATAATAATTTCCAGGCAGGATCAGCGCCTTTTCTGCTGGTTTGTCTGATAAAATAACAATAAAATCCTTTTCTATAATATCGTTTGACAGTGCTTCCAATGCATCACAAACTTCACATTTATTCTCACTTACTAATCTATCACTTCGACCGCACACAATGCATTCTCGCTCGTGTTCTTCCTGCGTCTGTGCATTCAATACGGCAATTTCCTGAGCTGTATAGCGATGAGATTTCGCATAGGTGAGCTTTTCTGAAACACGATGAAAAATCTTCTGGTAGCTTCCGTTGGGCAGATTCATCAGTTCATTTGCAGAACATTCTGCATATCCAATCGCCATATACAGATCGATCCCGAAATTCTTTAGAAACCACTGGTTCAGATCTTTACGAAAACCCTCGACCGCATCTTTGCAGAATGCTGTGTTCGGAAGCAGTAAATATGCATGCCCCCCACCAGTGTAAAGCAAGTTTGCTCTCGACAACTCTAACTGATCCAACAGCTGATCTACGATGTGCTCCATCATAAGTTCCAGATAAAAGGATCTTGCTCTCAGGTTTTTCAACGCCTTAGTAGCTGCTATTGTATAAATGAAATTCTGGATTCCTGAAATATCCATGCTGCAGAGCAGGAATGCCGGCTGATCATAAAATGCAGAACCTTTACTATAAAAAGCGGTTTTATAATCTGTGATCTGATTCTCCTCTGCATAATCCCAAAGGGCTGATGCCACTGCTGCCGGGATCTTCATGTGGTCAAAAAGAGAAATATCACACAACTGACTGTTGTCTGTTGACGAAGGTACAAAGGAAAGATTCGCCTCCAGGATTTCTAAAAGTGAATTGATGCTTTTTTCCGTGAACTTCATGTCTTTTAAGGCATCTTTTATATTGTCCAGGATCCTGCTATATGTCTCTGGTGTGATCGTCTTCTTTTCAGAAACAGGATAATTGATAGCACCATCATCTTCCATGATTCCTGAGGCATATACGTTTGCTTCTTTATTACCGTTGAGAATATTAAAAACACTCTCCAGAGATGCATCTCTCACATAAAGCTTCCCCGCCTGTTCCGTTTCGTTGTCTCTGCGATCTGCACCGGCCGCTACATTGTCCGCCCAGTATGTTATGTATGCCAGGGAGTCAGATGACAGTGCTGTGCCTGCACTGTGGATTTCTTTACTGTGATGATATTTAACCTGAGCGAGGATGCTCTTATCTGAAATCCCGATTTCTTTTAACCACTCACTCCCAGATTCTGAATGTGTTTTCCCTCCTTCATGGCAACGGAACAAAACTTTCCCGATGTCATGAAGTAATGCGCCTGTGATAAGCGCAAGTTTTTGTTCCTTCATGGATCACTTCTCCTTTCGTTCTGTGATTTCCACAGCACCCATTCCCATGGCTGTTTTGATGCCGATACCTGCATATTCTCCGATACGTATCAGAAGATGCATTAAGTTCACAAATTGTTGCGGTCCAGTTATCTTTAATGTGATTCGTCCCATAAACGATGGGATTTTAGTATGCTCCAAATAAAATTGTGTACTATGTAATGAATCTGTCTCT
>NZ_JACRWC010000115.1 GCF_014306095.1 Lentihominibacter faecis | reverse complement strand
GTATTTGAGGGTCGTATTTCCCAAGTTGATATGCAACATATGCAATGACTGCCAAAATGGCGAAAACTACAATTCCCATGCCTATCTACCTTTCAAAATAGGGATCTAACATACATCAGCTAGAATTAGTCTGGCAGTAAAATAATAAACTGACTAATCTCATCAGCTGTTTCTTTATCTAGTTTCAAAAAATCCTCCGAATAAGAATTATATGATCCTGTTGGGCTTGTTGCCATAATAATAAAGGAAGTATATTTCTGATACAAAGCAGTTGCCGCATCATAACAGTCCTGATATCCTTCCGGCGGATTTTTCAATTTTCTCATCAAAGAAGAAACCTTTTCCTGATTATCGTATAATGCGGAGATTTTCTTACTGATTTCCTCATCTTCATACAAATTATCTAAAGCCGCATCGAAATCTTTAGCTCCTGCAACGTATTTCTTAGTATCCTCCTGTGTGGTATCACCCCAAATCGCATCATTCCAAACAGCCACTACCAAATTACACTGCGCCTCAGCATCAGAAAGTCCTGTCGATACCTCTGTTGCATAATCAAATAAATTCGATATGTATTCCTCTTCCCGTGCTTCTTGTTCAAAAACATATCCATAATACGCTCCAAAAGCAATGATCAATATACAAACAAACCCTGCAATAAGTCCAATTATAAGTTTTCTCTTGGATTTTTTCTTTTGTGGTATAGCAGATTCCTTATTAGGGTAATCTCCTTGTTCTACAAGCCCGGATATCGAAGTGTCCTGCTCCATAGACATGCCACAATTCGGACAAAACCGTGTGTCTGACTCTGTTCCACATCGACTACACTTACCCATACCTTCTTCTCCTTGCATATACGCTTCTCTACTATATCTTCTAATTTATTATACCAAATCCAAAAGAAAACGACTAGGAATATCACAGAATTCCTCATTGGCACGAAATTTTCATCTTAAAAACGTTTATTTTACCAATTTGAGATGAATCATCCCCCTAACCCAGGATTAAAAAAGGTCGATCATCCTTACGATCGATCACACTACACCTATCGTACTTTCATCTTTTTATGCAAAGATTTCTCCATACGAATTTTGCAAAGAACGCGTTTTGGTGCAAAAAAAAGAAGGCTCTCCATTCACTGCAAAGAGCCTCTGATCGTAAAGAGACCGTACCCGAAGGTACGGTCTCCTATTATTCAACTGGTAATCTCCGTGAGATTTATGCGAATGCCTTTGCTCCAGCTGCCTTAGCGTCTGCTGCGAACTTAGGATCGCCGAATTCCGGTCTCTGCAGGTGCTTAGCAACCATCAGAGTACCTGTTCCGTATGCGCACAGTTCAGGCGGATTGATCATTTCTGCTCCGGATCCGTTGATTACATTGCCGTTTTCGTCCTTGGAATCCTTCATCCACTTGTAAGCGAAGAATTTGCAGGTAAAGGAAGTGTTACCAACCTTTTCGATGTATCCGCCGTATTCCATCCAGTCTCCAGCAAATACAGGAGCTGTATATCTTACTTCGGAGTATCCTACGAACAGAGATTCATCACCAAACAGTCTGATAGCCAGTTCTGTACCAACATCTCCCCATGCAGTTACGATGTGTGCACCTTCTACTAATTCGCCAGCGTAGTGAGCATCACCAGCAGACATTCTAGTCTTCAGGCTTACATATTCACCGATCATCTTAGGGTTATTTTCTCTTTCCATAATGCAATCTAAAGGTGTTTTCATTTTTTAGTCCTCCCTTAAAACTATTAAATATTACCTTGAAGATTTTCATCTTCCTTATATCCATAGGATACTCTTTTAAAAGTAATTAGTCAATGATATTGTGAATCTTTTATCGGATTTTAATTTTTCTAATTTTTCTGACTTTTATCGCCATCTCAAGGTCGCTACATCTAAAAAAGTCCACTTTAAAAAAGGAAAAAATCCAGCTGATTTTTCATATAAAAAGAGACCGTACCCGAGGGTACGGTCTCCTATTATTCAACTGGTAATCTCCGTGAGATTTATGCGAATGCCTTTGCTCCAGCTGCCTTAGCATCTGCTGCGAACTTAGGATCGCCGAATTCCGGTCTCTGCAGGTGCTTAGCAACCATCAGAGTACCTGTTCCGTATGCGCACAGTTCAGGCGGATTGATCATTTCTGCTCCGGATCCGTTGATTACGTTGCCGTTTTCGTCCTTAGAATCCTTCATCCACTTGTAAGCGAAGAATTTGCAAGTAAAGGAAGTGTTACCAACCTTTTCGATGTATCCGCCGTATTCCATCCAGTCTCCAGCGAATACAGGAGCTGTATATCTAACTTCAGAGTATCCTACGAACAGAGATTCATCACCAAACAGTCTGATAGCCAGTTCTGTACCAACATCTCCCCATGCAGTTACGATGTGTGCACCTTCTACTAATTCGCCAGCGTAGTGAGCATCACCAGCAGACATTCTAGTCTTCAGGCATACATATTCGCCGATGATCTGAGGGTTATTTTCTCTTTCCATAATGCAATCTAAAGGTGTTTTCATTTTTTAGTCCTCCCTTAAAACTATTAAATATTACCTTGAAGATTTTTCATCTTCTTACACTCTTAGGATACTCTTTTCTACGCGTTTCGTCAATGATATTGTGAAACATTTGTCGAAGTTTAACTCTTCTCATTTTTCTGACTTCACCTGTTGATCCAGCGCACCATTCCGGATCCCATTTCTTCATTAGGACGCCGTACATATCCGAACTTTTCGTAAAACCCCTCATTGCCGGGAGTCGCCATTAGATTCACCATCAAAACACGGCCGTCAGAGGCGAGATCGCCCAGAAAACCATTGATCCGTTCCAGCAACATGCGTCCAATGCCCTGTTTATGATGATCCGGATGAACCATAACGTCTACGATAAGATACATATAGCCGCCGTCTCCGACGATACGCGCCATGCCGACCGGCTCATTTGCATCATACGCCACTGTCATGAATATCGAATTATCCAGACCTGTTTGCGCCTGCTGCGGATCGAGTCGTCTCCAGCCGACCAGTTCCCGCATATCGTTATAGGCTTTTTCTTCAATAGTTTGTTTAAATTCTAACATGATCACAGCTCCCAGCTATTCAAATAGTTTTTCTGATCTTCCGTAAGCTCATCGATTTCGATATCCCAGGCTTTTAACCGTCTTCTGGCTATGATATCATCGATCTCTCCCGAAACATCGATAACGCTGTTTTTCAGTTCCTTATGATGCTCCTTGATGTACATCGCCGACATTGCCTGCACAGCAAAACTGAGATCCATGATTTCTGCCGGATGTCCGTCTGCTGCTGCGATATTCACCAGCTTTCCTTCTGCGATCACATTGATCTGACGACCGTTTTTCAGCGTATAGCCCATGATATTGTTTCTAGTTTCTTCTTTTGCGACAGCTGCTTCTTCCAGCCCTGCCATATCGATTTCCACGTTGAAATGACCAGCGTTTGCCAGGATCGCCTGATCCTTCATGGTCAGCATATGTTCCACCGTGATAGTATGTTTGCATCCAGTCGCAGAAATAAACATATCGCCCAGCGGAGCTGCCTTTGCCATAGTCATCACGTCATACCCGTCCATTTTAGCTTCCATCGCCTTTACAGGATCTATTTCCGTTACGATGACCTGTGCACCGAGGGCTGCCGCACGCATGGCAATACCTCTGCTGCACCAGCCGTAGCCGACTACAACGACTGTTTTGGATGCCACGATCAGGTTTGTATTACGCATGATGCTGTCCCATACGGACTGTCCCGTTCCGTAGCGATTGTCGAACAGGTGCTTACATTTGGCATCGTTTACGGCAACCATCGGAAATTTCAGAACGCCGTCTTTTTCCATCGCTTTAAGGCGAATGACACCGGTAGTGGTTTCTTCGCACCCGCCCATTACGGATTCTCCCAGATCAGGACGCTTGCTGTGGATCATCTCCACCAGGTCTCCTCCGTCGTCGATTATGATATGCGGCTTATGTTCCAGGCACATTTCGATGTGCTTCATGTATTCTTCATCCGTTGCCCCATGATAGGCGAATACTGCAAGGCCTTCATCTGCCAGTGCTGCCGCCACATCATCCTGGGTAGAAAGACTGTTGCTGCCCGTTACAGACATCTGTGCGCCGCCTGCAGCCAGCACCAGGCAAAGATATGCCGTCTTGGCTTCCAGGTGCACGGAAAGGCTGATACGCAGTCCCTCAAAGGGTTTTGTGGCACTGAATTCCTCTTCCAGATCGGACAGCAAAGGCATATTGTGCTTGACCCACTGGATCTTTCTGTGTCCGGAAGGCGCCAGGGAAATGTCTCTGATATCGTATTGATTGTTCATATTCTGTTCCTCCAAAAAAGCAGAAACAGGCTGACGGCCCGGCCAGTCTGTTTCTCAGTGTTATCTTGATTATTATTCTACCGTTACGGATTTTGCCAGGTTCTTCGGCTTATCGATGTTGCACCCCCGTTCCTTTGCTACATAGTATGCAAAGATCTGGAGAGGGATAACGGCCAGAACCGGGGAGACTTCATCCATGCAAGGCGGGATATAGATCACTTCATCTGCCACCTGCTCGATTTCCGTCCTTCCTTCTTTGGCGATCGCAACAACGCGCGCTCCTCTCGCCTTGATCTCTTCCACATTCGAGACCATCTTTTCGTACAGGAAATCCTGTGTCGCCAGTGCAAAGACAAGGGTTTCCTCCTCCATCAGAGCAATGGTGCCATGTTTCAGTTCTCCTGCCGCGATGGCAAAAGAGTTGATATAGGAGATTTCTTTCAGTTTCAGAGATCCTTCATAGGAAACTCCGGAGTCCAGACCTCTTCCTACATAGAAGACCTGGTCTTTTCTATGATACTTCTTGGCAAGTGCTGCGATTTGATCTTCTTCACCAAACAGCTTTTCTACCTTTTCCGGCAGAAGTTTCAGTTCTTCCAGGACCTGCGTGTAATAGTCCTTTTCAATCGTTCCTTTCGTGCTTCCCATATACAGTCCGATGAGGTACATGCAGATCAGCTGGGTCGTGTACGCTTTCGTAGATGCCACGGCAATTTCCGGACCTGCCCATGTATAGAACACGTCGTCCGATTCTCTTGCCACGGAGCTTCCTACTACGTTAACTACCGACAGGATCCTTGCGCCCTTGCGTTTCGCTTCACGAAGAGCTGCCAGCGTGTCCAGGGTCTCGCCCGACTGGCTTATCGCGATGAACAGCGTTTTTTCGTCTACAAACGGATCTCTGTAGCGGAATTCCGATGCAATATCCACTTCCACCGGAACACGTGCCATCTTTTCGATGACCAGCTTGCCTACCAGCCCTGCATGATAAGCCGTTCCGCATGCAACGATATATACTTTATCGAAGTTTTCGATGTCTTCCTTCGTCATGGAAATGCCGTCAAGGTTTATGGTGCCATCTTCATTAAGGCGTCTTACCAGCGTTTCCTGGATCCCCTTTGGCTGCTCGTGGATCTCCTTGAGCATAAAATGTTCATAGCCCTCTTTTTCTGCTGCATCCGCATCCCATGTTACATGGAACACATCTCTTTTGACTACTTTGCCGTCTTCGTTATAGATCTTAATGCCATCCTTTGTCAGAACCACAGTCTCATTATTTTCGATCAGGTATACTTCTCTGACGTATTTCAGAAGAGCCGGAATATCGGATGCTATGAAGTTAAATCCTTTTCCGATCCCCGCTACCAGCGGAGCATCCTTACGGACAGCTACGATCTTATCCGGTTCTGCAGCAGCGATAGCCGCTACCGCATAAGCACCTCTCATCTGCTCCACCGCTCTGTTGACTGCCTGCAGCAGATCTCCATCATAATAGATGCCGATCAGGTGCGCGATGACCTCAGAATCTGTTTCTGACTTAAATTTCACTCCGTAGTCACGTATGAGCCATTCTTTGATTTCCTGATAATTCTCTATGATCCCATTATGTACTATTGCGATCGAATTGTCCCCATTCGCATGGGGATGCGCATTGAGATCTGACGGAGCGCCATGAGTCGCCCATCTGGTGTGACCGATCCCTACTGAACTGTCATAGGCCGCATCGCCAATGATCTTCTCTAAATTCTTGATCTCTCCTACATGTTTGCGGATTTCGATCTTGCCGTTGATCGGCAGAGCGATTCCTGCAGAATCATACCCTCTGTATTCCAGTCGCTTCAGACCATCTATGATCCGTTCTTTCGCGTGCTCTTCGCCCACGTATCCTACAATACCACACATAAATCTATTTCCTCCTGTTGCTTTCTTTTAACCAAATTTTTTCGTGAGAAGTACTGCGATCTTTTCTGCGATCCCTGTGATCTTCTCCACATCCTGTCCCTCCAGCATCACGCGCACCAGAGGTTCCGTTCCTGACGGGCGGATCAGTACCTGTCTCTTATACACATCTCCGAG
>NZ_JACRWC010000003.1 GCF_014306095.1 Lentihominibacter faecis | reverse complement strand
AAGAGACAGAGTAAGTACATTCCCGTCTCCCGGCAGATCGATATGCTCGATGAGATATCGAATCGGTATATGACAAATATACACCGTCATGGTTCGCTGCCCTATCCCCGTACAGAAAATCTTGTGGTTCGGCAGCAGATTAAGGAGAACTGTCAGCCATCCCAATGAAACGACCGACAGCATCATTCTGATCAGAATGCCCATGATATTACTCAAATGATAGATGGAATATCCGTCTTTCAAGTGCCACATTTCCACTGGGATCACATTGCTGTATGCAGTCAAGAACGAGAACACCAGAAGAACGGATAAAAGCAGCAAGATCCATTTTTTCGAGATGCTCCGGATCTTCTCGATATGCTCCCACTTCATCTTATAGCCCAGTATAAAGAAAAACAAAAATGAACAGATCCGTCCCAGAGCCAGTTCTCTTCCCAGAGAGCTGAAACATCCGGAAGCCAGCAGAAGTCCTGCACTCAAAATCAGTACGCCTGGAACCTTTTCCAGATCCTTGATCATAAAACGATACACAAACAGCACCAGCAGAAACCATAAGGCATGGCTCGGTGACAGCAGATCAAATGCGGCATCCCCAAATACCCCAAGCCGCACGATAAACATCACCGGCATCAGCAAAATGTACGGCAGCAGAAAATTCTTTGCAGCACCTAGACGGCATTTATCCACATTCTTGGAAAAATATCCGGAAACAAACAGGAATCCCTGCATGATAAAAGAGAAAGCTATGATGTAGAAGAAGCCGCCAAAGCTGCTTACATCAAAGCTTCCGCTGATCCGGATATAATGTGCTGAAACCATGAAAAACGTCAGCAGCACCTTCATATTGTCAAACAGATAATTTCGTTCTTTTCCACTCGCTATTTGTTGCATTTCTTAAATCCTTCTTACTATCAGTTTCTTAAAAATCATAACAGCCACAGTTTACCTCTTCCAGGTGAACTGTCATTGAACTTCATGTGTTGATCTGACGAAGGAAGTTCCTTATGCCTCCAGGATCGTATGGAGTCTCCAGCAAAGTTCATACGTTGGCAGTTTACTGGAAAGGATCGCGATTCCCTTTTCCAAAGCTCTTTCCACTGTTGCCGACCCCGGACTGATCCCTTCCGGTACGATGATACAGGCTGCATCGTTGAGTTCTGCCACCGCAAGCACATTAAGATGAGTCTGTACGGTGATCCAGATGTTCCCTGCTCCACAGCAGCTCATGACACGGCTCAAAAAGTCACAGGCATATACTCCCGTCACCTCTCTGTCCTCTGCAATGGCTGTAACAGTATCCAGTTCTAACGCTTCTGCTATTTCACTGATTCTCATGTGTTTTTATCCTCTCTTATGTAAATGATCATGGTGACTTTCGTCCCCTGTCCTTTCTCCGTTTCGATAGAAAGAACATCGCTGTTTTTCTTGATGTTAGGCAGTCCCATGCCTGCACCGAATCCCATTCGACGCACCTGTTCGCTGGCCGTGGACCAGCCTTCCTGCATGGCAAGATCCAGGTCGGGGATCCCATCACCGGAATCCTCCACAACCATTTCGATCTTTTCATCGCTTATCTCTACATGAGCGCTGCCGCCTCCGCCGTGAATAAATGCATTGATCTCCGCTTCATACATGGAAATCGCCGCCCGCTTCACAAGAGGCGGTGCTACTCCCAGTTTCGTAAGCGTCCGCTTCACACTGCTGGAAGCCTCGCCTGCCATATCAAAATTATTTCCATCAATCAAAAAATCCAGTCTCATAGCCCTATTGTAATACTTTTTTATGCTTGCCGCAATGTTGTTTTTTACGGAAAAAATCCCCATGCATGAAGCTTCGCTGCGTGCACAGAGATTCTCTTGTTTTATTAAAATAAAAGTTGAAGTCCCATTATGATCATCCTTGCTCATATGCCTGCTCCTTTCCGATCCCGGCAATCAGCAAAAGAGTTCTTTTCTTAACACAAAATAACTTTCTCATCATTTCACAACGAGCTTTTCGTCCCCAAATAGTGAAAGTGGGGGCACTTTCTGCCCCCACTCAGGAAATGTTGCTAAAATACTGTTTAGATTTATCATACACACAAAATGGAAGTTATCTATTTCTCCTCTTCGTTAAGACCTAGTTCATTACATATTACTTGCTATCCCTGATACCTTATTCTTTCTACCAGCGTTTCCTTTTTCAGATTACTGCTTAAAACACAGGAAAGCACAATTTGTAGAATACCAACCAGAAGAATCATAACAAGAATCGGGATAAGAGGAACGTGATAAACGTTCATTCCAAAAATCCCATTATGCTTCGCATAGGAAAACAGTGCATAGCCAAGGGGCAGACCGGCAGCAAGTGCGACGCAGATGGTGCCAACCGTAAAAATCAAGCCCTGTATTTGTAAGCACAGATTCAACTGCTTATTGGTCATGCCTACCGCTTGCAGCACACCGTATTCCTGCTTCTTCGTGATGATATTGATGATCATGGTGTTTGCCAGATTCATAAACCCAATGAGACCGACAATTGCCATGAACAGATAGCAGCCAAGCTTCATCATACGGCTTGCGTATTCTGCAGATTGTAACTGTGCATGATAGGTATCCATTTTTATATGCGAAGTATTAGAAATCAAAGTATTCAGACTCTGTTCCACAGATGCAACATCTTTTTTATCACAGTCCACCCACAGATAGCCATAGGCTGTTCCTCTCGGATTCATGGAACGGTATACACCTTCCGGAATGACAAGATAAGTGTCCGCGCTTACAAAGGATCCTGCAATCTTTCCCTGATAGGTATAGGTTTCACTTCCATTCTCAAAATCAAATGCAATGGATTCACCCGGAGCATATCCATCTTGTTCCATCCACGCCGACCAGCCAAAGAAAATTTCACCATTCTTTACCGCCTGATCATAGTCCATAGAGCCAATATCCCCGTCTTGGCGCATAAAATCAAAATCATTTTTACTCACAATATCAGCCGGATATCTTGTTCCGTTCAGATTTACAGAGACAATCTCTCTCGTCATGACATCTGTCACTCCTGGAATGCTTTTGATTTCTTCAATCATTGAATCATTCAGTGGGTTGTTCTGTAGGATTGTGTCCAGATTATTCTCCGAATAGGCTTCATCATAATTCTGGGAATAATCCAGCTGCAACTCAAATTGTCCATGGTTGATTGCAATCCGCGCCTCGTGCTCCGTGTCAATATTCCCAACATAATTAGAGATAATTACAAACAATACACAGGAAAGCCCCATGGTAAGAATCGTAGCAATGGTTCTTTTCGGATTGCCTGTCACATTTGCCATTGCCATGGAGAAAACGGTGACATCTTTTCTGCCTTTTCGTCTGCCCTGTTTTTGCGTTTTGGAGCCGTCAAGATACCGTGTCGCTTCGATGGGTGAAATCCGGGAAACAATTTTCATAGGTTTGCGCAGAGCCAAAACGACCGTAAGAAACGATACAAAAATGCAGATGAGCATAATTGTTAGTGAAAACAGAGGCACCTGATGGTTCTTGATTCCGGACGATACCAGATTTCCCTGCTCCACCAGCCAGTTGAAGCTGACTTTTGCAATCAGGAAACCAAACAGCAGCCCCAGCGGTATCGAAGGAACCGCCAGAAGAATGCCCTCACGAAAGATCAACTGCTTCATCTGCTTTCTGGTTGCACCCAGCGCCTTGATTTTTCCGTACTCCTGAACCTTCTGGGCGATCCCGACCTGGAAGATATTATAAATGACCACAACGGAAAACAGCACGATTCCGAGGATCAGGGTTCCACAAACCACAATCATTTCATAGCTCGGCTGCAATACCCACTGCAGGTAGAGGTCATTGATGATCACGTTTTTCTGGTCAATGCCGCAGGAATCCGCGATTTCTTTTATAACAGGCGCAACATTATTCATAGATACATTTGCAGAATCATTTAAAGTAAAATAAATATTATACTGTCTGTCATTCTCTGCGACGTGCTCATCATAAAACTCCTGTGACCCGAAAGCAACATAAGATGCCTCGATGGTATACTCATCCCGATCATATAGGATTCCGCTGACAACAAATTCTTCCGGCTTATATTCTGATTGCATCCCTGCGCGGTAATCCAGTGTAACCGTGTCTCCGATCTTTACATCACCATACCCCATTGCACGAAAAAATGCTTTTCCTGCGGCAATTTCCTGCATTTTTTCCGGATACTTTCCTTCCTTCAACTCATATTCTTTATTATAAGGAAGCATTTTTCTTGCAGTCTCATCCATGCAGACAAAGCCGCCATTTTCATTTCCTTTCAGGATGCCCTCCGTACACATGATGCCGATATCAGATATCTCAGCTCTGCGTTCCACTTCTTTTAATTGCGTACCGTCTGCGGCGATAAACAGGCCGTAGTTGCTTCCGTATGAGCTTGCCGCCTGACTTTTCTGTAAATGAATTACCCCATTTCCCACAGTACTGATGATAACAAGCAGCATCGTGGTCAGACAGATTGCCATCATGATCAGTATACTTCTTGTCCTGTTCCTTTTGTCATTGCTATATGCAATCCTGCTTATTGTCTTCATCTGAAATCCACCACCTGTCCGTCCTCAATCACCAGAATACGGTCAGCGACCTGTGCAATTTCGTCATCATGGGTAATCATTACAATTGTCTGTCCATATTTTTTTGCTGTCATCTTAAGCAGAGCGATTACCTCATCACTGGTCTTAGAATCAAGATTTCCTGTCGGCTCATCTGCAAATATAATTTCCGGACGATTCACCAGTGCTCTTGCAATTGCTACTCTCTGCTGCTGTCCTCCGGATAACTGATTTGGCAGATTATAAATCCGGTTTTCAATCCCCAGAGTTGCAATAATATCATTTACATACGCTTCATCCACTTTTCTTCCATCCAGCCCCAGTGGCAGTACAATATTTTCCCAGATATTAACAGATGAAACCAGATTAAATGCCTGAAAAACAAATCCGATTTTTCTTCTGCGGAAAACAGCAAGGGCATCTTCCTTCATCCTGTATAAATCTTTCCCTGCTAAAGTAACACTGCCTTTTGTCGGGGTGTCTAGCCCTCCAAGCATATGAAGTAATGTACTTTTACCGGAACCTGACTTTCCAACAATTGCGACAAATTCTCCCTGCTCAATCTGAATGTCCACCTGATTGACCGCTTTGACCTGATTCTCACCTGCGCCATAAAACTTACAAAGCTGCTTGGTTTCTAATATCACACTCATGTGTTGCCTCCTTTTCATCTTACATCCAAATTGTATCAGGGCAATCTTTCATTTCACTTTCAAAAAACGAGCAGAAATCTTACAGAATTGTAAGATTTCTGCTCACTTAAAATTTAACCAACATATGGTAATTGAATTACAAACGTGCTTCCTTTTTTCTTTTTGCCGGAGGTTACCGTAATCATACCTGCGTGCTTTTCGATAATTTCTCTCGATAGAAAAAGTCCGATTCCTGTACCACTCTTTTCCATGACCTCCTTGGAACTTCCTCTGTAAAATCGTTGAAAAATTTTGTGATACTCATTCTGCGGAATACCAATTCCCTGATCCTCAATTTCCATTCTCACAAGATCGTTTCTTTTTTGTAACCGGATAAATATTTTTGAACCACCCGGACTGTACTTGACCGCATTATCCAGAACGTTGATCACAGCTTCGCCAAGCCACCTTTTATCCTGCATAATCGTGCATGTTTCCAGCTCTTTTTCATAGTCAAAAACGAATTCAATTTCTTTCTCATCCGCTTTTGGATATGTACGATTCACAGCAGATATGACAGTATCTATAAGTGGAAGTTTTTTCTTATTCATCTGAATCAGTCCAGTTTCCATCTTGGATATTTCAAGAAGCGACTGCAATAATGTCTCCAGTCCATCCAGAGCACTCCGACAACGGATACGAAACTCCTCCTGTTCTGTGGCACTTAAGTCATTCTGCATCAGCACACTAAAACATATATCCAAAGCTGCAACCGGTGTCTTTAACTGGTGTGAGATGTCAGAAACCATTTCTTTCGTGCTCTCTTTTTCTGTCCTTGCTTCTTCCTTTAGCAACTGAATATGATGTCCGATTGCTTCAAGCTGGTCATTCAATTTTTCCAGTTCTGCTTGATTTTCCGTTTTTAGCAAATCATCAAATTTATTTTCACGGAATCTGATCAGAATTTCTTCCAACTGGTCTAATATTTTCTGATGACACGCATCTTCTTTTTTCTTCCAATAAAGTAAAAAAGTTAAAAGAAGCACGCATATCACAGTGCTTACAGCACCGGTCACCATAACCTGATGCCGGAATTGCGAATAAAATGCATTCCCTTTATTCCCCCAGTATCCATATTGCTCCAATAATCGCCTTCCCTGTTCGTTAGTTTCAATATCCTTATCCTTAAGCAATTCCGAAACAGCATCCAGCCCGGAAAATTCTTCCTTTGCAGCAATCTCTGTCATAAGATTCATTTTATATTTATAATCTTCATAAAACACATACGTGGTAAAGCAATTTAGTATCTGTCTCTTA
>NZ_JACRWC010000067.1 GCF_014306095.1 Lentihominibacter faecis | reverse complement strand
CCTCTACCGCGCACCCGCATAGCGGGTGGTTGATACTTCGCACGCTATGCGTGCTCAGCACGGGCTTATAGCCCTAAAAAACAAAACGAGGAACCTCCGACCCTGAATGGAAGTTCCTCGCTTTGCGTTTGCCTTTTTTCTTGATACCATAATAACACATCCAGAATGTTAATAGTGTTAATCTTTATCCAGCTGCAAATATTTATTTATGATCTGCGTGATCCTTGATCGTGAATACCCAAGTTCTTCGGCAATCTGGCTGTCAGTCATATTGTCTTTCATCTTCCTTCGGAAGATACCATAAAGCTGCGGATCCTGAATCTCTTTTAACCAGTTCTCCGCTTCCATTACCATCAGATCGAATTCCGCTTCACGACGGCGGAGCTCTCTAAGATACTCATCCTCCTTCGAGTGATCGAAGCTTTCAATCTTCATCCTCGTCTCAGTATACGGAAATTCCGGCGAGGATCCACGCGCAACATCCGTCATCAGTTTCCCGCCGCTGCGCTCCGCCTTCTTCTGATATGTCCGGATATCTTTTCGTATCCGCTTCAATTCTCCCATAATACAATGGAATGCTTTCATTCGTTCTCTATCCATAAAACCTCCCACGCTAAAACGCCATCTCCTCCATGGATAGCTGCTTATCTGTTTGATATACTTTTTCCGGACGGATCGGCTTCCCCCGTTTTCCCTTTGCCGGACCATCAAGGCTGATCAATATGTACTCCTTGCACTCCACACCTAAGATCGCATGCTCATACATCCTGACGGTATCTTCATCAACATAATATCCCTTCGGCGGTTTGATTTCTTCCCATACCTGCCTGCTTGATATTTTTTCCCTGCGGATTTCCGGGGTGACAATGCTCCTGCTGCAGCTGTACCTCCGCTTGCTGGGACTTCCTTCCTGCCTGAAAGTTTCTTCGGTCTCTTTCAGAAGATATTCCGCAAGCCGGTGATAATTCCCTGACGGATCCAGCGGTGCAACATTGATACGACCATATTTCCAGCACCGATCCAATGTGTCCACATCGATTCCTGATATCACAAGGTGATGATGTATCCTGTGCTGTTTATACTCCGTCACAGCGACCCACTTCAAAACGACCCCCTCCTTTTTGCAGGCAGAGCGAACCTTTCGGATAAAATTATCCAGGCATTTCTTTGCATCCGCTGGAGCTTTCACCTTCTCATAAGTAAGCGTCAGGTGATAATCTCCCGGAACAAAATTATGATTCAGCTTTGCCGTCAGCATCTTGACCGCATTACGGAAATTGGTCCTGGCCACAGCCTCCGGGGTCGGGTTCATTTTTGGCTTTCGCTTTTCTCCTTTTATGTATGTCCTTGTCACTGCCCGCAAGGCGATCAGCTTGGTGCGCCCGGCGATGATCGTATCTCTGTAATACATATCTTTGTCCTTTTGTTAATACTCTGATCAAGGGGTAAGGCGACCGGAATGGTCGCCGATATTCCCTCTATTTATTCGATCCCTGAAACTCTTAATTTCCTTTCATGATCCCATCAATGATCCTGGCAGTTTCTTTCATGCTGGCATCTGGTGCCGGCTGGAGTCCTAAATCACCCTTTTTCTTTTTCCGGTACTTATCGCAATCCTCGATGCTGCATCCCCGCCGATGACCTGCGATCAAAAGATAGTCACAGGATCCGACGGATTTTGAATGATAAGCGCAATCCGTTCTCATGCACTGTCCTTTTAATGTAGGATTCATATCACGCCTCCTGTCCAATCAGTGCGTCCATGATTTGCAGAAGAGCGGCCTTTGTCTTATCCGGATCCGGAGTCTCCATCGCGGCCTCCTGGCATTCCTGATAGATCTTCTGGAGCTGATCTACTTTCAGCTTGAACAGCATCAGCGACTCATTTGAGACGTTATCGATCTTGGTCTCCAGTTCCTTGATCTGCTGAGCCATCGATTCATTATCCCGCCGGGTAATTTCGATCTGCTTTGCAGCCGCCGTTTCAGCTTCTGCCTTCAATTTGTCCCCTTCCTTTTCCAGAGCCTTCTGGATTTCCTGATCTCTGGCCTCTTTTTCTGCTTTCAGTTTTTCTTTCAGCTCATTTTCTCGGATCTTAGTTTTCTGAAGCTTTTCCTCCAGCTTAGTGATCTCATCCGGATCCGCAGTCTGGGATTTTAGCGCCGCCAGTTCCCCGGCCAGACGTTCCGCTTCATCATTTTTCTGTTCCATCTGTTCCTGCAACCCCAGGATTTCCTTTTCCATCTCGATGCTTTGGTATTCTTTTTCCTGTTTCAACGCTTTGATTTTATCTTCCAGTTCCTTGACTGTCATGTCTTGAATATCGTTCTTTTCTGCAAAGGATTCCACATCATTCTCCGGTACCTGTAAAAGCCTTAAAGCCTTGGAAATACTCAAATCCGTACACATGTACGTTTTTGCATATGGACTGTTTTCATCCCCGTATTCTGTAGCAATCTTCATCATCTTTTCAGCTTTTGATTTGCTGTAATTGAGATTCTCACTGCACCAATCCTCCCACTGGCCATGATCTACTTTTTCCTTTGCCTCTTTTAGTTTTATCCCGATCTGAATGGCGCCATCTAATGCCGTCTTTGCCACCTGTGATTCGATATAAAGGATCTCCGATGCGATCACCGGCAGTGTCCTCTCCGGAACTACCCTGTAATCTGCTTCCACGATATTGCTCATGCTGCTTTCCTCTCTTTCCGTTTTAATCTTCTATTAAACTCTGCTACAACCATATCTTTAAATGCCTCCACCTCTGGAGTCATATTACAGTTATGCTCTCCTCTGCACTGGATGAACTTCCCCTCCGGTTTAATCTCCAGGGTATAATACGGCTCGTCCGGTTTTTCCTCCCTGCGGATAAAGTAAATGATCGTTTCCCCCTCTGCGACTTTATCCCCATAAGTACGTACGCAATGGCCGAGTACTGATGACTCAACATTCAGATCTTCCTGTGACTCGGCGATTTTCAGTATAAAGCCATTCCTTTTGATATCCATTTTCTGCAATGCCGCCACCTTCTTTATAGCGGCATTCTCCAACTCTGTCCGCTGGATCTTGACCTGCTCCGACAGCCGTCTATGAACCTCGGCAAAATCTTCTGGAAGCAGGATGGACTTCTTTCGCGTGTCGAGGCCCAGAAGTCGGCAGTCTTTGATATAGTCCAGCCAGTCATATTTGTTCACATTCTGCTTTCCGGCCCATTCTGCCCATTTCATGACAGATATAAACTTTCCAATGCGCCTTGCTTCATCACCTTCGAATGCATCCGCAGCTTTGGTTATTGTCTCCCACGAAAAGCTTTTCTCTTTCTCTGTCAGGTTCTGAAAAAAACTAAGTTCCTGAAAATTCACATAGCGGCCTCTTAGCTTCTTTATATGCCGGCGAGGTAGCCTCAGTATCTTCTCTAGGCTGCGTCCCCTCCAGTTTATACAGCCTGATCCGATTCTCCCGAATACTTTTTCTACTACGAAGCACTCAAGCCCCGCTTTTGCCAGGAGTTCGATGCTCTGATATTTAAGATGCAGGTTGATATATGAAATGAGATCATATGCATCGAATTCATTTCTTTGAAACATGTCCGGTTGCCATCCGTATTTCAAACAACTATTCAGGAACGTGCGTTTCAGATTGCCCTTGTACACTTCCGTTCGTTCAAATTTCGGCCGGCTGTACCAGTTCATGCCCGATGGTGGATGCGGCAGTTTTACAGCTTTTATCTGCTCCCAATGGTCCGTCCCCCAGCACCATGACGGTGTATGCTTATAGTAGCTCTGCTCATTTTTATTGAACACGTATACGGCCGATATCCATCCATGAAGCTCTGGTTTTCCGACATTCTCAAAGGTGGCCGTTATTTCCGTCAGAGATCCATATACGGTATTTCCTCTATGGGTCAATACCAGCACCCTGAAATGCTCCGCAAGCTTTTTTCGTCCGATGCCTTCCGCCTTATATGTCGCCTTACTTTTGCACTTTGGGCAAATTCCGGTATCGTTGTTTTTCATTGGAAACCGGTCGGCCCGGAAGCGATGACCGCACCGGGTGCACACCGCTTCATTTTTCTTTTTGTTATATATGATATAGGTTTTCTCGATCACATCTTTTATGATCCAGTTCCTGACTCCAGCCGGAGCTGGCGGCAGGTTAAAAGATTTTTCATCCATTTCCTTATGCTCACCCCCTACAGCAGATCCAAGACATTGAGAGTCTCATGCTTTTCTGCCCTGCTGATTCCGTAATATTCTTCGGCCATCCTATAGGCATCTTCATCCGATACTGCTCCGACGCCTCCTACAGCGTTCTTCTTTGCTACATCCCGGATGGAATCACAGGCACCTTTCAGAGATTTTCCTTCCTGTAATATTTTATCTGCCACCGCATCGCTGGTGCAGATCTCGGTCAGATGCTCTTCGATCGCCTGAGCGAATGGATTATTCAGCTTCATCATTTCCTTTGTTAGCTTTTCAATCGCCTTGTTTATCATGATCTTTCACTCTCCTTTCACGATAATATAATCACCCCAGTTGGTTACATTCTCCTGAGTGGTCCATATCACGACCACTCCGCCTTTCCAGATCTCTATCCGGTTCTCCCCAATGCTCCTGACTTCAGCAGACGGCTTTCTCTCAGTTGATGCAATTCCCAGGCCAATTCCAACCCATAAGGACGACACTACCAAAACCGCCATCAAAACAGCTCTGATTCCTCTATACATCAGTTTCCGCTCCTTTTTCAGCCGGCGTTCCCAAAATCAGTTCTCCGATCTGGTAATACTCCTGCTCCCCATCAATCTGCACCAGAACCCATTTATCTTCCATAGCCGTCTTGATGCCTTGCACAACGCCGAACTTCCCATAGTTCCGGTCTCCCGTTTTTATGATTTTTACTGAATCTCCTTTATAAAACATCATCTTCCACCTTCCTTCAATTTTCGTAATTTCGCCCGAAGCCGAACGATTTCATATACAATATCGTCTCCTCGCTTCGGATAATTCGCCCGATAGCATTCTCTCGCATACTGTTCTTTCCTACGGATCCGCTCCTCCAGCATCTCTGCAGCTGTCTTAGTTTGCCTTCGGATAACCTGTCTATGTGAGGTGTTCGAGTTCTCCCGTAACGCATTCAGCTCATTCCTTTTTCGATTTTCTTCTATTCTTTTCTGCAAAGCCTGATATTCCGGATCGTCTAAAATACAACTTTCATGCTTGCACTCCAGATCGGTCTCCCTGCCAAAACACAGGCAGTCTCTATTAGGACAATATAAAAAGGAACCGTACTGTCTGGATCTTGCTTTTCTGATTTCTTCGTCCATTATGCGATTCCCCTTTCTTTTGCGAATTTCGGCTTGTATCATTGCCCTGTTATAAATAATTTCTGCCTATCAATGCCATCCAGCATTCCCTTGCCATTTCCGGTCGAATCCCGGACTCGATCAACTTCTGCTCATATTGCATCTGGAAAAACATTTTCCATTTCAGATTTTCTGTTTTGGCCCATTCATCACAATTTGCATGAAGCCGTGCATGCAGCTCCGAGCAAAGATCAACTTGAAATCCCATCTCAATACTTTTCTGCCTGTCTGGCCCACCCCAAATCTCATGTCGTTCTGCTCCCGGTCTTCCGGTATACCAGCAGATCCGCTCATGCTTGTCCTTGTACCCGTTATGAAGTAGCTTTTTCTTCTTACTCTTCGGCTTAGGGAAAGCACAGTTTTCATAATAGCTGTCCAGCACCTTACTGGACTTCTCCTCCTTGCTCATACTTATAACTCCTTGTCGCTTTTATGTTCTCGCCGCCGCGGATGACGATCTGCGTTCCGTATGTTTTCATGGTTATCTGCCGGATCTTGCCGTCCACAACAGCCTCTCCGATCTGATTCAGTATATCTCGCAGTTCCTCGGGAAGCGGAATGAAGTTCAATTCTTCACAGTCCGGCCCAGTCAGCTGATCCAGCTGAGTACGAAGCTCCTGCTTCTTTCTTTCGATCTCTTCCGCCTGCTTGGCTCCACCGCAGAAACATTCCTTTGAAACAATGTGGTTCGCCTCTTCCTGACTCTCGGCCATGATACCCATCTCTTTTCCGCAATACTCACACCGTCCCATGTAATTGTCCATGTAACCAGCCTCCTTCCTGTAATTCTTCTTCCCGGATTTTACCGATAGCTCCGGATCCGTAAATTTCCCGCATGATTTCCAGTGCATTACACCCGTTGCTGTTGCAGGCCACATTGATCATCGCCTTTGCTCCGCCAACATAGCGGATGGTGACAACTTCTTTTTCATCCTGCTTCCAGTATGTGATGTCCTCCACACAGGAACGCTCGTCGGCCATGACCACCAGCTTCAGCCGGATAATAAATTCTTCTTTTGTGATGTTCATGAGTTACGCTTTCCTCCTTCCTTTAACGGTACTATAGCTGCCGCAATCACCGGCAGCGCCCATTCGGATCCGATCCCGAACTCGCCACGCTTCACATATGCAGCTACGACAACCAGGATCCCGAAGCTCGCAATAATGAATACGGCTGTTTTAGGTTTCATCCTCATTTCCTCCCTTCCTCTTCTAAACTCTGGATCCTAAGCCTTTTCAAGCTTTCCATATACAAATCAATAAACCTGTCTCTTAT
>NZ_JACRWC010000113.1 GCF_014306095.1 Lentihominibacter faecis | reverse complement strand
AACGACATCTG
This sequence comes from Lentihominibacter faecis, assembly GCF_014306095.1. Classification (GTDB taxonomy): domain Bacteria; phylum Bacillota; class Clostridia; order Peptostreptococcales; family Anaerovoracaceae; genus Lentihominibacter; species Lentihominibacter faecis. The sequence continues at coordinate 7,010 of NZ_JACRWC010000113.1, read as the reverse complement.
CCATAAGCTGATCAAACCTTTTACACCAAGGCATAATGGGAAAGTAGAACGCAGTCATCGCAAAGATAACGAACGATTTTACGCCACTCATAAGTTTTATTCCTTTGAGGATTTTTCAAAACAGCTGCAGCGATACAACTACAGGGATTACAATCGTTTTCCTATGCGCCCGCTGGGATGGAAATCTCCTCAAACTGTTTTAGATGATTTCGTGCTTGATGGTGTAACATATGTTTGACAAACCTACATCCAAGGCTTTCAAATATTGACAATCAGCGATTCCAATGGTATTGTTAAAGAGAATAAGGCTTGTCTTATTTTATGATACACAGGGAGGCGATAAAGAATGAATATCAGCGGAGCAATTTTTGATTTAGACGGAACGCTTCTGGATACAACAGAAATCTGGGAAGGCGTAGCCGCACGATACATCACATCACTGCGAAAGACTCCAGAGCCGGGTCTGCGTGAGAAAACCAAGGCAATGACCCTGCCGATGCTTTGCAGCTATTTAAAGGACGAATACCGGATCGCAACGACGGAGTCCAAGATAGCGAAAGGCTTCAATACAATCCTTCGGGAAGATTATCTGGAAAGCGCCGACATCAAGCAATATGTGCCGATCCTTCTGGAAAAATTCAAGCAGAAAGGTGTTGCCATGTGCATAACGACATCTACCGATAAAGCTATCGCCAACGAGATCCTGGTACGCCTGGGGATCCGCGACTACTTCACATTCATCATGACCTGTGAGGAAGCAGGCGGCGACAAGGAAAGTCCAAAGGTATTTCTGGATGCACACAAAAAGCTGGGCACACCGAAGGACGAAACCATAGTGGTCGAAGACGGACTGCTGGCCATCCGCGGCGCTAAGGAAGCTGATTTTTACGTCATTGCCGTTGCCGATAAAAACGAAGAGCAGAACAAAGCGGAGATCCAGGAACTTTCCGACCGGTATATCGAAAGCTTCGAGGAACTGCTGTAATCTTATCCCGGTTTCTGCTGCCATATCAAAAACTGCAAAGTCCCCGCCGCAGACGTTTCTCTGCATGCAGGGGCTTTTTTCATTTCTGAATTTATTATCGTTTTTTAGCGCATCATGTCTAGGATGCCGCCGATATTGTCGCGAAGACTGGTCTCCCATTCTTCCTCCGGTTCAAGGATCACGATGTGCATGAAGGCTCCTCCAATGCTATGCTCGATCCACTGCCGGGAATATTTTTTTCGAAAATCCCACTTGTCCTGAATTCGATCCAAAACCGCAGAAATCGCCTCATCATATGCTTTCTGTATCTGACGACATTCCTCATCCTCCATCAGCATACGATAAAACACAAATGTGGTATTTTTATATTTTCGCACTGCCTCCATTTGAAACAAAATGACTTTCATAAAACATTCTTCTGGATCATTTTCTGCATCAATATCCAAGGAATCAATCATCTCACACAGATCCTTCAGACCATCTTCCATGATCAGTTTGATCAGCTTCTCCTTGTTTCCAAAATAATTAAAAAACGTCGTTCGCGAGATCATTGCTTTCTCGCAGAGCATTTCAATGGAGGTATTGTAATATCCGTTCTCCTCAAAGTAATGGAGTGAATCGTGGACAATCTTGTCCATGCTCATGGCCTTTTTCTTTTCTGTCAGGCTCAATTCTTTCATGCCTTAACTCCTCTTTCTCTCTTATCAATATCCTTATCATACCCACTTTAACAGTCCTTTGCAAGATATATGCCCTGTATTATTCTTGAAAATACCAGTATACGTTGTATTCCTCTGAAAATTTCTGCTGTAATGCAAAGAACGACACAACGTGCCGCCCCTTACATCTTACATTCATTATTACTTATCTATACTCTTTGAGAGGGAAATCATGATCTCTTGTTTTCTAGATTTATTATGTTTTCTATTTCTTTAATTCTCATCTGTTCTCCAAATTCCCGAAGCGCCTTCACTTCTTCCTTAGGGATAGGAGACGGCTCTCCCAGCTGCCTGGCAATATATAACGTCTGAGCCACCTTCTCCACTGCTTCTGCAACAGAAAAGGCTTTCTCCAGACCCTGCCCAAAAGCAAGCACACCGTGATTTGCTAAAAGCACTGCACTATAATTGCCCAAATATTTATCAAAGTCTCTATAGATCCTGTCCGTTCCCGGTGTTCCATAAGGCACGACCGGAACCTGACCAAAGGTAACGTTCATTTCTGTCAGTGCATCGGAAACGATAGGCATGCCGTTGATGGCATAAGCCGTCGCATAAATGCTGTGATTATGAACGACTGCTTGAACATCCGATCTGACGTGATACACCTCCAGATGCATCTTTGTTTCAGAAGACGGATGCAGGTTCTCCGGCTGATACAGGATATTGCCTTCCATATCCGTTTCAATGATCATTTCCGGAGTCATGATCTCCTTGTTGATTTGAGACGGCGTGATCAGCATTTTATCTTCATATCGCACTGACACGTTGCCCTCGAACATGTTGACCATCTGTAAACGATATTCTTTTTTGACAATATCAACGATACCCTGCTTCAGTTCATCTAATCTGCTCATATCTGTACTCCTTTTTTTATTCAGCAGCTTCCATCTTCTTTGACAGATCCTTGACCATATCATAGATCTCATAAAAGAGCTTATATTTTTTCGTATAAAGTTCTGCTTTCGTCACATCCGGAGAATAACTTTTATCTACACCGATAAAGCTGCCCGTATCGTCCATATCACACCAGCCCAGTCCGACCGCCGCTGCGATCGCTGCTCCGACAGCTCCTGAATGACGTGTTTCCTCAGGTACATGAACCGGCATCTGCAGCACATCTGCCATGATCTGCATCCACTGGGAAGATAATGAGCCGCCGCCATTGACGCTGATCTCTGAAATATCCTTGCCGGCATCTTTGCGATAGAGATCGATCTGACCTCTCATGCTGAAGCAAAGGCTTTCCAGTACTGCACGGATAAAATGAGCTCTAGTATGCTTTTCGCTGATATTAAAAAACATGGCACGGACATATGGATCTGTGATCGGGAACTGCTCGCCGAACAGCCAGGGTGCAGCGTGCAGACCTTCGCAGCCCGCTGGTACTTTTGCAACTTCTTCATCGATCAGTTCATAGATCCCGCTGCCCAGTTCCTCTTTTTCTTTGTGATAAAACTTGTCAATGACCCAGTCGAACATCAAGCAGCAACTGTTGGTGCAGCCTCCATAAATCAGCAGTTTCGGATCAATACTGTCCAACAGATACGAGCCTTCCGATCCATCGCATGCCTGACTGATAAGTGCTGACATCCATCCAGAACTTCCCAGATAAATATGAGCGTCACCTTCTTTACAGCAGCCACATCCTGCGCTCGCTGCCGTAACATCGATCATGCCACCGAAAACCGGCGTACCCGTAATGAGTCCCAAATCTGATGCACCCTTTTCATCCAGCGCAGCGTACTTCTCACAGGCCGCTACAGTCGGTCCTAGTTTTGCAGCATCGATATCAGCATACGTCGCATCTATGTATGTCTGTATCATCGGATCCTTTTTCGCGATTCCCGGATGATCATGTTTTACCGCCATCACACCGGTCGCCTTATACTGGAGGTAACTGTTACAGTCCAAAAAATATGCTGTTTTTTCATAAATATCCGGCCGATTTTCTTTGATCCACAAAAGTCTTGACTGATGGTCCTGACTCCTTACCAGATCCATACCGCATCTGGTATTGATTTCTTCTGCCTGTTTTTCCGCTCTGCCGTCCAGCCAGCTTATGGCATTATGCAAAACATTCCCGTCCTTATCCACTGGAATAATATTAACCGCCTGCACGCTAAAAGATAATGCTTTGACATCCTCCGGCATGGCACCGGAATTCGCCAAAACTCCGTGAGTAACCTCACAAACGGCATCCCAGTAATCTTTCGGGTCCTGTTCTACATAAAGAGGCTGTGGTTTATAAAGAGGATACCCTTTTTCCTGTACTGCCAGAATTTTTCCTTCTTCACTAACCAGTGCCGCCTTCACACCACTGGTACCAAAATCATATGCAGCTATACATTTCACAGTTATCATTATGGCACTGCACACATGTACAGTGCCATTCTTCCTTTCTTTCGCTTAGATTCGATTTTTTATTCGTACTGACTAAATACACGTTCATACACAGCCAATGCATCATCCAGAATGTCAATACTTCCATAAGGCAAATATGTTTTTCCGCCGTTAGCAATGATCAAGCCTTCTGCAGCCAGCGCCATGGAAAATTCAATATAATTCATATACGCATCCTCTAACTGGCTCTGGAATTGAGGATCTTTGCTATCAATGCAATATGGGACATGCTGTACGCCGCTGACGTCAATGTGCAGGATCGAGGAGTGGTGGTATATGATAGCTGGTACATCGTATTTCTCACTAAGGTCCGCAATACCCCTCATGAAGTAGTCGGAAGCCTTGTCCAGTGCATCGTGCACGTTAAGGCGTTCCAGTTCTTTGATTACCGTGATGCCAGCCAGAGAAGTCAGAGGATTAGCAGTCATAGTTCCTCCCACCTTGACTTTTATATTATCACTGGCATCTACACCAGCCGTCAGCATAGACATGATTTCCTTTCTGCCGCCGATACCGCCGGAGCCCGCATAGCCTCCGCCGATGATCTTTCCGAATACGGTCAGATCTGGGCTTGTACCAAAGATCGACTGTGCACCGCCCATACCAAGACGGAATCCTGTTACAACTTCATCGTAGATCAGCAGCATACCGTATTTGTCGCACAGTTCCCGTGCAGCCTTGTGATATTCCTTAGTCGTTGGTACAGCGCCACTATCCTGCCCAACAGCCTCCATGATAAATGCAGCAACACCGCCTTCGTTTTCATATTTCTTGATCATAGCTTCCAGCGCTTCCACGTCGTTGATCGGTACTTCATGAGTGTTCTGGAAGCATTCTGCCGGAACGCCGTTTTTCATTGCTTCCGTTGTACAACCGTCGTTGTATACCAGCTGATCGCTCCATCCATGATATCCACCAGAGAAGCGGATGATGTGCTTCTTTCCTGTAAAGGCTCTCGCCAGTCGGATCGCAATGATGTCGGCTTCTGTACCGCTACCCAGAGCGCGGAACAGTTCTACCGTTGGATAATATTTCTTGATAAGCTCAGCCAATTCTCTTTCATAAACGCTGTACAGTCCGGATACCGGTCCGTTTTCTCTGATCTGATTGATAGCAGCATCTCTTACTGCAGGCCAATTGTTTCCGAGAATTGTCGGACCTCCCGCACAGAGGAAATCGATGTATCGATTTCCATCAATATCATATAAGTATGGCCCATCTGCCTTCTCGATCGCCAGTGCAAACGGATGATTATTTGCCAGGTTATGTTGAATTCCTCCCGGAACCGCATTCTTAGCTTTTTCTGTTTCGATTTTAGATTTTGCACACTTATCATTAAAGTATTTCATATACTTCTCTACAGCACTCCGTTTGAGATGCTTTCTTTTTTTCATCAATTCCTGTGCCTGTGCATGTACAGCAGCATAATCGTACTCATTTAATAATTTGGACATTCTAAATACCTTCCTTGTGAATTATTTTTATAAAATTTTATCTATTTCAGGATCCACAAAATCGATTTCTCCTGCACGTCGTCTCTCATTTGCTGCCTGTAATCTCGCATAAACTTTCTTGTTTACCGGATAAACAATAATGCAAACGATAGAAATTGCTAAACAGATTGCCAGGAAAATCGTGGAAATGTTCTGGATTCCACTGACTGCAGAGGCACTCTGCACTTCTTTTGAAGCATCATATCCTACCATTGCCAGAACAATTCCGATCACCTGCAAGCCCACAGCATTTCCGAACTTCTGAATCAACTGCGGGAAAGAAGTGATGCACCCTGCTCTACTCTTACGATTCTTATACTCATCCAGTTCTATCAGATCATAGGAGAAATCATAGAACAGACACCAGAAACCAGCCAAAGCGAATCCGTTCAGTGCAGTTAATACATATACCATGAATAAGCTATCCACACCTATAATCCTGCATATTACAACGCCGACCATTGTGATCCCAAAGGCTACCAGCACTGCTACTTTTCTGTCCCACTTCGTTGCGATCATCGTAAAGACCGGTGAAAGAATGAAAAATGCCAGCAGTGTCATAACGGCAGTACCTGCCAGAGCCTCCGGATCAACTCCCGCTGAATAAATCAACAGATAGTTGGTATTGGCCGAAACCATCGCAGATCCAAACAGATAGAAGAATACCCACGGAATAAAGAATTTCATCGGCTTCAGTTTCAGAATATCCTTGTAAGTCTTTAAGATATTTTCCGGTTCCTGATCAATAGCTTTTTCTATAAATTTAACATTTTTAATGGAAAAGTAGTTGATCAGTCCAAATATAATGGAGATCACACCAATGCATCCTGCAGCCATGGTCCAGCATAAAGTATCCGATACACCCATGCCTCCAAACAATCCTATAAAGAGGATCGGGAACACACATCCGCCGTAAATAACGAAACCGTTCATCGTGGAAGATACGCCACGAATCTTCGTCTGTTCATCGTAATCGTCCGTCATCTGCGCACAGCAGGAATAGTATGGAATGCAGAACGAAGTATAGGAACACCACATCAAAGAAGATACAATGACATAGTAAGCAAACTTAAAGCCCTGACTTCCATCTACAACGACAAACGTACAGGTGAGCAGGATACCTGTAAGCAATCCGCCGACCAGCATGAACTTCTTCGGATTCACCTTCGGATGGTCAACGATCCAGCCCAGGATCGGGTCTGTGATAGCATCTACACAAACGGAAATCAACGAAACTGTTCCTGCCATTACAGGATTCAAGCCTACAACATTCGTGAGAAAGATCACAAAGTAAATGTAGAAACAATTGTACACAATAGATTCTGTTGTTATCCCAGCTTCATAACCCAGCTTGCGCAGAGGCGTCAGAGCTGTATTCTTCTCTGGGCTGTCTCTTATACACATCTGACG
>NZ_JACRWC010000049.1 GCF_014306095.1 Lentihominibacter faecis | reverse complement strand
ACTTTCCACACATCACCAACGAAGGTCTTGTTATCGTCCATTATTTTCCATTGTGTTGTTTTTGTAAAGCGCCCCGTTTTTCTTTTAATTTTTCCCGGTCTATGGTATAATTACGATGATTATGTTCACAGGAGGAAAGTATTTTGGCAGACAACTACAAAAATAATAACTTCAATAATAACAAAGATGACATAGATGAATTTTTCGCCAAGTTCGACCAGCCTTCCGCGCTTCAGCAAAGACGGCCTTCGAATCCAGCCGGCAACAGAAATTCTTCATCACCAGCCCCTCGCAGATCGCAGCCGCAGCGTCCGCAGGGACAGAGAGTTCAAGGTCAAAGACCACAAAGTCAGCGGCCGCAGGGACAGAGGACTACTGTACATAGAAATCAGGGAAACGGCACAGCCTCCAGAAATCCTGGAGCTGCAAGACCTGCTGCAAATCAGAACAGCTACAATGCACAGTCATCCCGTGCGTCTGCAACCAACATGAGAAGCGGCAATGCACGGCGCAGCGCTAATCCACGTCAAGGTGCATCGCACAATGGACGCGACAAGATCACTAACAACCCGCACGTAAGGAATGCACAGCATAAATTGGAAGCGATCGAAAAAAAAGCAGGTTTCGGGAAGCATGGAGGCGGCGGTCCGAGAAAACCGATGCCACCTCAGAGCACCTGGAAAAAGATCGTTAAACTGGGACTTACCGCAATACTGACACTCATTATGGGAGTTGGCGTTTACGTCGGTGTTATCCTGGTTACTACATCTACTTCCAATGTAAACACAGACGACATCTACAGCATGCTGTCGCAGCGCTCTACGATGTACGATTCAGAAGGAAACGAAATTGAAAACCTCTATTTCTCCGAAGGAAACCGAACCATTCTGGAATATGATGAGATTCCTGAAGACATGGTCAATGCCATCGTTTCCATCGAAGACAAGAAGTTCTGGAAACACAGCGGCTTCAACTATATCAGACTGGTGGGCGCAGTAAAAGACAGTATCTTTGGCGGCGGACAGATCAGCGGTACCAGTACGGTTACCCAGCAGTTAGCCAGAAACGTATATCTGTCCGACATCAAGAGTCAGCGCTCCATGAGCAGAAAAATCACAGAAGCTTATTACACCATCATCCTGGAGAAGAACCTTTCCAAGAAGCAGATCATGGAAGCTTACCTGAATACGATTTCCCTGGGATTCAATTCCTACGGGATCGAAGCTGCATCCCAGGCATATTTCTCCAAGGATGCCAAAGATCTTGACACGCTAGAATGCGCATCCCTGGCAGCGCTTCCGAAGTCCCCAACTTCGTATGCGCTGGTACAGGCGATTTACGACGGATCCAATCCATCGGGACTGCCGGTGATTTCCAGCACGGATTCCGTTACGTATCTGTACAATGGAGAGATCTCCAAGGACAGACGTGACGCCGTACTGAAAAACATGGCAGAAGAAGGTTATATTTCCGACAGTGCCAGAGACGACGCACTGAATGACGACCTGCAGAACCATATCAAAGTCGGCGTTTCTGACAGCGCAGATGAATCTTCCTACTTTACCGATTACGCCATTGATCAGCTGACCGATGACATCGTGTCGGAATACGGGATCAGCCGTGCTGATGCGCGAGATATGATCTACACCAATGGACTGAAGATCTACACCACGATGGACTCCGATATCCAGAATATCGTAGAAGACGAATTTGCCAAAGACAGCAACTACTCCGGCATCCGTTCCGTCCGAAAAGATAAGAACAACAACATCCTGACCAAAAACGGCACACTGATGCTGCGGCCTTACTCCTATTACATAAACGATAAGGGAGAATTCACTCTGTCAAGCGACGAGTACAAGAAAAACGCTGACGGCAGCCTTACGATTTATGCAAAGAAACGTCTGGACATCTACGACACCGAAGTCAACGGACAGGCGGATGTCAGCATCCAGTTCAAGGGAATGTACACGCAGGAAGGAAATGTATTCTACTTCATCGAAAGTGGTGCACTTTCCATCCCGCAGGGATATACGACAAGAGACAGCAGCGGCAATGCCGTGATTTCTGCAAAGTTCTTCAAGGACTATCCTGAGTTCTTTGTTGCAAACGGCGATAATCTGGTAGTTTCCAGCAACAACTACAGCATCAAGCAGAAGGTCCGTCAGCCACAGGCTGCTACCGTGGTGCTGGAAAACTCCACAGGTGAGATCAAAGCCATGATGGGTGGCCGTGGTGCCAAGGGCAAACAGCTTTACAACAGAGCGACCAGCGCACGTCAGCCTGGATCCTCCATCAAGCCGATCGCAAGCTACGGTCCTGCTTTGCAGATGAGTTATGAATATGCACAGGATAATAAAAAGATGAAGCTTAACAACAGTGACGGAAGTGACTGGGGAGACTATATCACAGCTGGAAGCGTCATCAACGATGCACCAGTGAAGAACAACGGGAAAGCCTGGCCGAAGAACTGGTACTCCGGTTATAAAGGTCAGATGACATTAAGACATGCAGTACAGCAGTCGGTAAACACCTGCTCCGTTAAAACCTTCCAGCAGATTGGTGCAGAATACTCCGCATCCATGCTGAAAAAAGAAGGTGTCACAACAGTCGATGAAGAAGGCGATGTAAACGACCTGAATGCAGCAGCTCTGGCGCTGGGCGGTATGACCAACGGTATCTCCCCGATGGAAATGACAGCAGCATACGCCATCTTCCCGAACGGCGGTGTTTATAAGACGCCGATCGCATACACGAAGGTCCTCAATTCGAGCGACGAAGTACTCTTCGAGAAGACTGCTGAAGAAGAACGCGTATACGATGAAGGTGTTGCATGGATCATGACAGACATCCTTCACAGTGTTGTTACAGAAGGTCTTGGTAAGAACGCACGGATCAGCAACCAGCCATCCGGCGGTAAGACTGGTACGACAACTGACAAGTACGACCTGTGGTTCGTAGGATTCACACCGCAGTACACTGCAGGAGTCTGGATGGGTAACGATATCAATATCAAGCTCAACGACGGTGGTAGTGCTTCGGCAACTTTCTGGAAAAACATGATGAGTCGAATTTGTGCAGATCTGCCGACAGCATCCTTCCGCGAAAAGCCTAGCAACGTTAAGAACGTAAATGGCGAATATTATGTAGATGGTACTTACTCCAAGACATCTCTCACCAAGACCGGTGACTCAGCAGACGAAACGACTGCAAGCTCCGTAGTGGAGAATACGACGGAACAGATCACAAAGGCTACGACAAAGGCACCAACGACCAATCCTCCAACAACACAGGAATCGCACGCGACAACTGCTCCATAAGGCAGCGGTGAAGAGCATAACAACTAGATACACAAACCCTGGCCCCGCGGTCTTTCGACCCCGGGGCCTTTGTTGTAACCGCCGGCAGACTGACATCCCTGCTCCTGCATCTCCTGGGCACCTCTTACCTCCCGGGCAGCCCTGCATACACCGGCTGCCCTTTATCCCCGACAGTCCGGCAGCCCCTCATCTACTAGGCAGCCCTGCGCACAAATCCCCTCATCGAACCGACTTGGGATTAAAAACAAGCGCGATCAAATACCCCCATCCGATCGCTACAGTGATTCCGCCTGCAGCAGCCTTGATCCCGCCTGTAACGGCCTCCAGAAGATTTTCCTTCGCACCTTCCATCGCACCTTTTGCCAGAGAATATCCAAATCCGGGCAATGGCACCCGTGCACCTGTCTGCGCCAGGTTCACCAGAGGTTCATACAGGTGAAATGCCTGCAACAGCGCCCCTGCTGTCACCAGTATCACAAGTACTCTCGGTGCTGTCAGTTTGGTGGCGTCCATCAAGATCTGACCGATCACACAGATCCCGCCACCGATCAAAAAAGCGTATAAATATGTCATCATTTCCTGCATCCTTTCTGTCTATCCATTATTCCGGAAACCGACTCCAGCGAAATCGCATGCGCGATCCCCGGGATGGATTCCCCCTGGAATGGACTGATCGTCGAAAGCATAGCTCCTGTGGAAACGATCAACGCCCGCCCTATTTTGCCTTCCTTCATATTCCGGTACACATATCCGGCGAAGACAGATGCAGAACAGCCACAGCCACTGCCTCCGCTGTGGATATCCTGTTCCGGTGCATAGATCATCGCACCACAGTCATCATATACATCCGCGATCATTTTTCGACTCACGCCTGCATCCTCAAGCAGATCCCGAACGATACTTTTGCCGATAAATCCCAGATCTCCTGTACATACCAGGTCATAGTGATCCAGTGTTCTCCCTGTTTCCTCCAGATGAGTCAGGATCGTATCCACTGCCGCGGGAGCCATGGCGCTTCCCATCTGATTGGAATCTTTCACACCTGCATCGATCACCTTCCCAATGGTTCCACACTCGATGCGGATCTGACGCTGCGCATAGACATTTCCGGCACCGTCGATCCGCAGTTCCGTTCCAGTGTTTTTCGTTCTGCCTCTTTCCTTTCCTCCAGAGCCATCCCGGCTGTTCCCCTCAATTCCACGACTTAGAAGCATCGCTCCGGCCGCCGTCGCTGTCCACTGTGCCGACGGCGGCCTCTGGTTTCCATGTTCGAGCGGCAGGCGGAACTGCCGCTCTGCTGTACAATAATGACTTGATGCCCCGATCATGACATTATCACTGTAACCACCATCCGTAAGCACAGCACCCAGCATCAAAGATTCCGTCATCGTGGAACAAGCACCGTACATGCCCAGAAAAGGTATTTGCAGGTCTCTCGCCATGAATGATGATGACATCAGCTGATTGAGCAGGTCCCCACTCAGCACTGCACCGATCTCTTCTGTCGTTTTGCCGCCTCTTCGCATGCATTCCGTCATCGCAGTCTTCAACATCCTGCTCTCCGATTTTTCCCAGGTGTTTTCCCCATACGTATCGTCAGAAAGACACTCATCAAACCAGTCGTGAAGGGGGCCTTCCCCTTCTTTCTTTCCGCCTATGGCATAAGCACTTATGATATACGGTCTGTTGCGGAATTTCAGCGTTTGCTTTCTCGCCCTCATATCTCCGTCTCCTTTTTTCTTCGGCATCCTGCACTCCCTAGTTTCGCCTCACGCCTCAGGTATTCTCTCTAAAACAACCCCATGATCCAGTACACGATCCCGATCACCATAGATGAAGTAATGCCGCATACCAGCACCGGCCCGGCAAGTGAAAACAGTTTAGCTCCCACTCCCAGGACGATTCCCTCTTTTTTATACTCGATGGCCGGTGCCACCATGGAATTGGCAAACCCCGTGATAGGCACCACGACGCCCGCACCGGCAAACTTTGCAATAGAATCAAAAAGTCCCAGCCCTGTCAAAAGCTGCGCCGCCATGATCAGGATCATCACCACACAGACCGCAGCAGTCTTATCCGAAAATCCCCATCCAATAAAACATTCCTCCAGCCATAGAGAAGCTGCACAGATGCTCCCGCCGCTCATAAACGCTCTCGCTGCATTCATGAAATAGCGAGGCTTTGGCGTAAACTGGCTGCTGTAATTCTCATAAGCCTTCGCTATTTCCTTTTTCATTTTAGGATCGTCCGGTGCTCCCGCATGGTTTCTTTTATCCTGTTTCATTTCCCGTGCTCCCGCAAAATTTTCTCTCTGAAGATTTCTTCTCAAAATCCCATTCTTCTATGCCTTAGTATGACCATTTGTGGTATAATCATGCCATGAAAACAATTATTTTAGCCTCTTCGTCCCCGCGACGGATCGAGATGATAAAACAGCATGGACTGGATCCCATCATCCAGCCATCCGACGTATCCGAGACGCTGCCGTTTCCTATGGAACCACAGATCGCAGTCATGTATCTGGCACTAAAAAAGGCGCTCCACGCAGGAAACCAGCGAAAAGTCATTGCTCAGGCAAATCCGGAGCATCCTCTTCTTTGCAGAGAAAAAGGCGAACCATCACATATTCTCGCAGCTGATACCATTGTCGTTTTTGATGACAAGATTATCGGCAAACCAAAGAGCAGAGAGGAAGCTTTCCAGACTCTAAGAATGCTTCGCAAAAACCCACATCACGTTATAACAGGTGTTTGCGTGATCGATCTTCAAACAGGCAGCAAAACCTGTTTTTATGACACAAGCACGGTGTACTTCACAGACTACAGCGATGAAGAGCTCCAGGCTTACGTCAATACGAGGGAACCATATGACAAAGCCGGCGGCTATGCCATCCAGGGAACATTCGGGAAATACGTGGATCACATCGAAGGCGACCGGGATAACATCGTAGGTCTGCCCTGGTATCGTGTCGAGAAATTTTTAGATTGACGAAACCGCTTGCCTTTTCTCCGGCAATTCCAGGCAAGTTGGTCTTGCTTCCGGCAATTTCAGGCAAGTTGGGCTTTTCTCCGGCAATTTCAGGCAAGTTGGTCTTGCTTCCGGCAATTTCAGACAACAAAAAACTGCATCCAGCTTCCGTCTTTTCAGACCGTCTGCTGCAATGCAGTTTTTCTTTTTTCAGTTTTTATTCCGTCAGGATTTTGCATCCAGGTCGATTTCATTTCAGGCTCTCACACCCAGGCCAATCACGATTTCAGGCTCTCACACCCAGGCCAATCACAATTTCAGGCTCTCACACCCAAGCCAATCACAATTTCAAGCTCTCACACCCAAACCAGTCACAATCTCAGGCTCTCACATCAGCCCGGCGATCTACTCGACCTACTGTTCCTTCAGATCACCATTACGATAAGCCTTGACCAGTTCTTTCAGTTCTTCTACTTCCTGCTGAAGTTCTTCACCCTGATCTGTATCCCGCACCAGCATACGCTTTTCCAGCGTCTTTACCGTACGAAGCACCGGAGTGTGGAACACCTGGCTTCCATCCTCCTGCAGCGGACTGTACGGCTTGTGCTCCGCCAGTGCCATGAAGCGAGAGTTGAAGATAAAGGTATATCCTGCGATACCGGTCTGCTTCTGATACGCTTTAGAGATACCGCCGTCGATGATGAACAGCTTGCCTTCTCCCTTTACCGGGCTTTCTCCATCCTTGATCTTTACCGGTACATGACCGTTCAGGATATGAGAAGTCTTCGGATCCAGGCCGAATTCTGCCAGAATCTTCTCGCAGATATCCTTTCGGTTGATCAATTTATAATACGGAACGGTGTCTGTCTCTTATACACATCT
>NZ_JACRWC010000010.1 GCF_014306095.1 Lentihominibacter faecis | reverse complement strand
CCCAGGCCGGTCGAATTGCTTAGGCCGTGCGGGGTTCCCAGACTGCGCGAAGCGCTTAGGCTGTGCGGGTTCCCAGACTGCGCGAAGCGCTTAGGCTGTGCGGGGTTCCTAGGCTGCACGAAGCGCTTAGGCTGTGCGAGGTTCCCAGGCTGCGTGAATTGGTGCTACCAATAATTATATACTTGTGTGTGGTTTTGTCAAGATGAAGTTGCGGAATTCTGCAGAAACAGGAAAAGGTTATTATAGGTAAACTGAAGCCGATCACGTTCTCATCTACATCATGAATTCCCAGATCAAAAATTATCTGATCTAATTGGGAATCAGCCTCTCGATTCAGATGTTTGCTCGCGTCATGAATTCCCAGATTTGATTTTTTCAAAGCCATGTGGGAAGTTCGATACTGTAAAGGTTTCAAGATCCAGATACAGCACTCGCTATGATTCCCTAAAAGACATAAAAACTGTTTATCTGGGAACTGTTTTTCTCTGCGCTGTAAATATCTTGTAAAGCAGTTCCCAGCTTGCTGTTTTATTTTGAAAAACGGGAATTCATGAATGAAGAAACAGCTGATAAGCAGTAAAAAATCCAAATTAAGATCGTTTTTTTCGTGATCTGGGAATTCATGATTTTCCAGGTACCTTACCACTAAGAACAGCCACCGGCCTCTAACAAGGTTAACAACCATTGGAAGTATATCGGATCAAATAAGCGAATAGAGTTGATGAAAGCTCCTGCTGCCGACGTGATATTTCACCAATATTCCGAGCAACCGTCTAAACGCAAAAAAACCGCCCAAGTGAGCGGTTTCTTGATTTCGTTTCCTGGTGGATCATTAGTCCAGGTTGTACTTGGACTTGAACTTTTCCACACGTCCGCCTCTGTGAGCGAACTTCTGCTGTCCTGTAAAGAATGGATGGCACGCTGAGCAAATGTCCGTTCTGATTTCTTCCTGTACGGACTTTGTCATAAATGTGTTACCGCATGCGCAAGTTACTTTACATTCCTTGTAGTCAGGATGGATTCCTTCCTTCATGCTATTCACCTCTTTCCTGCTCAGGTTTACCACCTTTGCATAATAATATGCTGGATTCAATATCACAGCTCATTTAGTGTATCATATGCACACCTGAATTTCAATGGTTTTTTTGATGTCATGCGATTCTGGCATGATTTTCTACAAAAGTAAATTATATTGATCTAATAGACAGAAAGTTTTTCTGCAAAATTTCCTTCGGGTATCAATTTTTCAGAATGTGGATGAAGTACTGCAAAGATTTCGATCATTACAGGTCTTTGATTCTCGCACAACACCCGTTTATGTGCATAATCATGCATTTCAGCAGTCATTATACAAACAATATGCAAAGACTTCATAAAATACTCGTCCTATGTAATGCCTCCTGCAAACTTTTTCTGTTTTTGTCTTCGTTATCGGCGTTTTCTGCACATTATTATCTGCAGCCAGCGCGGCAGGCGCATCAAAAGCCAGCGCGGCAGGCAAAGCAAGAGCCAGCGCGGCAGGCGCATCATCAGAAAAGAGAATCAAAAAACAAAGTTTTTCGATTCTCTTCATATCTTCTTATTCCGGTTGCAGTGTGCCGCCGCCGGGCAGAGACAATGTTTTGCCGCCCAGCCAGTCATTGGCTTCTCTGTTTTTATCATAATAAACCGTGTGTCCATTAGACTTGATATTCCTGCATTTTTTATCGCCATTACGAAGCGAATCTATATGGCTGTCTCCGGTCACGTTCCACGCGCTGTTTCTGCTGAGATACACTTTGCTGTACGCCGCCGCGCCCTTTGCATCAAAAGCCCCCGAATAAGAGCTCCCCTCTGTCAGCACCAGCTTGACCTTGCTGGATTTATCGCAAGTGATATCGCCGCTGTACTTCTGATTCACTCCATACAGCAGCAGCTTGCCGCCGTTCTTCTGCTCATCAGCCCGGACATCTGCCAGAACCTGATTCGCCGATGCCAGATCTGTGTTCATCATCTTCACGAACCCTTCGATCCCAGTCACCTGAACCAGAGTCTTGTTCGATACCGCCTCGATGGAAGAACCATCCGCCATAAACTTCGCTTTTCCGCTCTGTGTGGAGCTCGAAAAAGCCTTTTCAATTCCCGAATCATGTCCTTCACTGCTGCCGGAAGACCGACTGCCACTTTCAGTGTCCGCCTCTCTATCATCCTGCAGATCCGGAATGTTACACAGTTTCACGGCCGCATCGCCATGAGAAACCATACTGGAATTTTTCAAATTTACTACACCGCCCGGCAATATCGCAACGCCAGAACTCTTCTGGACTGTTGCCGAAACTCCCGTAAGAGAGATATTCCCGGCAGAGATCACACACGGACTGCCACTCGCTGCCGTTTCCATCGTACTGTCGCTCAAATCGATCACGCTAGTAAGGTCCAACGTTGCTGCCGCTGCCGCATTTTCTCCAGAAGTAGACAGATTGACCTGTTCCCCGTCGATCGAAGCTCCGTTCGCCGCTATAATGCCACAGGAATTTCTTCCCATCACAGCAACAGATGACCGCCTCATGGTGATTTTGCCCCCGCTGTTCAAAGCCAAAATCCCGATCTGTCCATCCTCCTGCACTTCATAATTATCATCATTAACAGCCACCGGCTCATCGTCTGCACTCAGCTGAGCCGCATCCGCACCTGTCAGCACTGCCTGCCCGAAACCGGACGCCCCATCGGAACCAGAATTTTCAGATCCAGGATCCGAACCTGATCCAGATGATCTCCTGTGGTTCACATCCTTCACATTCGCGACAGCAGTCGCATCTCTGCCGTCACAGAGGATCGAGACGATATCTCCCGCCTTGAAATCATCATAAAAGACATTCTCAGGAAGATTATAGGATTTCTCACATCCGTCACCCTCAAAAGATCCGCCGTATGTGTAATCTCCACTTTCGATCGTTATTTGATTTTCATCCGTTTTCACTACCTGGCCGTACACGATATTATCATTTTCCGAAGCCTCTGTACTCCGACTACACGCCGAAAGCGTCAGAAGCAGCAAACACGACAGACAGCCGACCAGCAAAAGTCTCTTCATGATCCAGGGTCTCCTCGTTCACAGGCTATTGCTATTACTCATATTGCGTTTATTTTATCGTATAATCGTATAGCAGTATCCTAACCCTTTCATGTGTTGATTCAGTGTATGTTCCATGCGGTTTTCGTGCAAAAAGCCAAAGCCGGCTCTATTGAATGTCGCCGGCTCTGCCTGAAGCTTCCGGCACCGCTATTTCGGCATATCGATCTTATCCAGGATCCCGGCAAGCTTCGCCAGCACAATGCCGTAATTAGTGATCGGCACTCCAGCCGCCTGCGCCTCTCCGATCCGGCTCAGCACGAGCCGTCGGTTGAACATGCAGGCACCGCAGTGAATCACAAGATCAAATGACTGCAACTCGTCAAAGGGCGGAAAATCATTGCCGCAAACGTTCACGATCTCGATCCCTCGGCCAAATTTTTTACGCAGTAAATTCGGGATCTTTTCACGACCGATGTCCTCCGAAAGCGGAACATGGGTGCAGGCTTCTGCAATCAGAACCCTTGATTTTTCAGTCATTTCGTCTAATTGCGATGCGCCCGCAACGAATTTTTCGATATCCCCTTTATATGCTGCAAAAAGCACTGAGAACGACGTCAATCTGCTGGACGCCGGCTTTGCATCATACACTTGTTTGAAGCACTGCGAATCTGTAATGATCAGATCCGGCGCCCGGCCCAGAGCGCCGAGCGCCCCCGCAAGCCCATCCGCGGTGCACGCCACAGCCGTGCACCGCCTGTCGAGAAGTTCCCGGAGCGTCTGCACCTGAGGCAGGATCAGACGCCCCTTTGGAGCCTGAATATCCTGCGGCATGACCAGCAGGACCAGGCTGCCTTCATCCACCAGATCACTCAAAATCTGCTGCCGCATAAAATCTTCCGGTATCATCTCGGCGATTTTATGCCGCAGCTCCTCAAGACCGGCTCCCGCCTCTGCGCTGACCGCAAGGACCGGGATGTCATCGCCCAGTTCCGCCCGGATGGCAGCCAGAACCTGCGGTACCGGCTGCCTCAGTCTCTCCCTCTTGGATAAAACTGCTATGACCGGAATATCCTTTTCTGAAAAATCCATGATCCAGCGCCGTTCTTCATCAAGATTTCTGGCGAGAGCCGACTGATCATCGATGATCACAAGAGCGAGATCTGTCTGTGGCAGGATCTCCCTCGTTTTCTGCACCCGAAGCTCCCCTAAATCTCCTTCATCATCAAATCCTGCGGTATCTATAAAAACCACCGGACCGATGGGATGCATCTCCATAGCTTTAAATACCGGATCTGCAGTCGTTCCCGGCGTATCGGAGACCAGAGCCAGCTGCTGACCGGTCAATGCGTTGATGAGCGAGGATTTCCCGCTGTTTCGTTTTCCAAATAATCCGATGTGCAGGCGGTCTGCCCGCGGGGTATCGTTCAGTCCCATGTTCACATCCTCCTGTTGTTTCGTCTGGTTGCTTTCCCGGCAAGCGGTTCACTCCGAGCAATCTCATCAAGTTGCTGGTCCTTCCCGCAATTACATTCCAGCCAGTCGTTCTCCAGGCTGTCTCCCTTCAGAGGGCTTTCTGTCCGAGCAATCTCATCTCAGGCAATCGTTTCCTAGAACCGGAAATCTCTCATGCCGCCTTCCAGATCGTGAAGATGTTCCTCCACCTTGGCTCTGACGGTTTCATTCGGTATTTTAGCAAGGCGATCCTGGATGACTTTCAGACCCTTCTCTTTCGTCTCTTCGGTAGCGTAGTCCTCCAGGTATTCCTTGAGAGTCATGAGTGCATTCGGCTGACAGATATTCGCGATCTGTCCCGACTTGACCAGACTCATGAACCTGTCTCCGGTACGGCCCTCCCGGTAACACGCAGTGCAGAAACTCGGCACATGGCCAAGATCCAAAAGCCAGTCCACTACCTCGTTGAGAGTTCTCGTATCATTGACGTCAAACTGTGCAGAATTATCATCTTCGGCTTCTTCTTCCACGTAGCCACCTACACTTGTACGGCTGCCTCCGGAGATCTGAGAAACGCCGATCTTAACAGCTTCGCCTCTCATCGCCTTGGATTCTCTCGTGGACATGATGATACCGGTATAAGGTACTGCGATCCGCAGGATCGCAATGATCCTCTTGAAAACCTCATCAGGCACGCCGTTGTCAAAGGTATCCGGATCGATATCATCCGCCGGACGCACACGCGGTACACTGATGGTGTGCGGTCCGCAGCCGAACGTGTCTTCAAGATGCTTTGCATGCATAAGGATGCCTACGAAATCGTATTTATAAAGATTGAGGCCGAACAGAACGCCGCAGCCTACATCGTCGATCCCCGCTTCCATCGCCCGGTCCATGGCCTCGGTATGATAAGCATAGTCGCTCTTCGGACCGGATGGGTGAAGATCTTCATACGCTTCTTTATTATATGTCTCCTGGAACAAGATGTATGTTCCTATCCCGGCATCTTTCAGTTTCTTATAGTTTTCGACCGTCGTGGCCGCGATGTTGACGTTGACACGGCGGATCGCTCCGTTTTTATGCTTGATGCTGTAGATCGTATCGATGCATTCCAGTATGTATTCGATCGGGTTGTTTTTCGGATCTTCTCCCGCCTCGATGGCCAGCCGTTTGTGTCCCATATCCTGCAAAGCCGTGACTTCCCGACGGATCTGCTCCTGCGTCAGCTTCTTTCGGCTGATATGCTTGTTCTGTCCATGATACGGGCAGTATTTACAGCCATTGATGCAGTAGTTTGAAAGATACAGCGGCGCGAACAGCACGATCCTGTTGCCATAAAATTTTTCCTTGATTTCCTCCGCCAGTCTGAAAATTTCCTGATGGATGTTTTCATCCTCACATTCCAGAAGCAGCGCCGCTTCCCGGTAGGAAAGACCTTTGCAGTCCTTCGCCCGCTCCAGGATCTTTCTCATGTCCTCGACATCATTTTTATGTTCCTCCGCATAGCGCAGAGTTTCCTCGATTTCTTCGTGGCAGATGAATTCCTCTGCCTTCTTTGATTTACTGTTGTAGCTCATATACCTTACCTCCTCATCTGCAAAAAAGGGGGCGCACCATCGAAGTCGTTCGACGCATCATCCGGCGGCTTCTCAAACTGCTGTCGTATAGCGATCCGTTTGCAGAAGCAAAAAAGCTCTGTCCGGGCAGCAGATGCATTCCCAAACAGAGCCGATCAATCAAAAAATAATGCTGCAAAAATCCTTGCCGCCAGTCTTCTCTATTGATCCTCGCCTTGTTCCTCGGTAACACCCTTAGCTTCAGCACGATGTTCATTCTTATCTCTTATCTCACATTTTACCACACGATCCTTGCCAGGTAAATCCCTGATTATTTCCGCAGGTGTGTAGCGACCGTCGTCACGGATCATTTTCCGCAGATCTTCGCCCTGATCATGGCCGATTTCCAGCAACAGAAATCCCCCCGGTTTCAAATGATCCGCCGCTTCCTTCACAATGACGCGGTAAAAATCCAGTCCATCTCTGCCGCCGTCCAGTGCCCGCAAAGGCTCATGATCCTTCACTTCTTCCTGCAAAATCGAGATCATCCGCGTCCGGATATACGGCGGGTTGCTGACGATCATGTCGAACTTCTTTCCTGCTGCCGGCGCGAACATATCGCCTCTGGCAAATCTCATCTTTACCCGCAGGTTTTTCGCATTTTCCTCTGCGACCGCAAGAGCTTTCTCACTGACGTCGGTCCCCAGGACCTTTACATTGGAACTGATCTTAGCCAGCGATATCCCGACTGCTCCGCTTCCGCAGCAAAGATCCAGCACCTCCCATTCCTTGCCGCCTTTTAACTTTTCAAAAAAACTCAGCTTTTCCCGCGGCGTTTCCTGGATCACCCTGGCAGCTTCCGTCACCAGAGTTTCCGTGTCCTGGCGCGGGATCAGCACGTCCGGCGACACCTTGAACGTATGTCCCATAAACTCCTGTACCCCTGTGATATGCTGCAAAGGTATCCGCTCCGCGCGTTTGGCGATGAGCTCCATATATTTTTCTTCTATCTCCGGGTCTACCTCCTCTTCCGCCTTCAGGAACAGCTGGACTTTATCCATACCGGTCAGAAAGCAGTACAGCTCCTGTGCATCGATCTTAGCATCCATGCAGTACGCTTTTGCCAGGCGGTACTCCCCTTCCTTTACGAGAATCCTCGTCTTCATCTGTCATTCTCCTGTCTGTCGTTGCTTCGGCTCATTATGCCGATTCTATAAAAATCTGCGCTTCTGTAAAGGCCTGTACTTCACGAAAGTCACCTGCGGCTTTTCCGTCCGCTCATCATCTCCATCTTCCTTTGCAGACTCGATCAGCTCATGACCATCGTAATGTCCGACGTCTTCTTTGCAGATCGTATAAGTGCCGCACGGTTTTTTATCGCACACGGCATGGATCGCTGCGATCGCTACTTCCAGCTGGC
>NZ_JACRWC010000052.1 GCF_014306095.1 Lentihominibacter faecis | reverse complement strand
CATTGCATATGTTGCATATCAACTTGGGAAATACGACCCTCAAATACGGGGAGCAAAAGGAGAGCGACGAGTCGCTGACATTTTAAGAAGATTGCCAGAAGATGAATATAAGGTTTTAAATAACCTTCTAGTACAAAGTAGGTTTGGAACCACACAAATTGATCATGTCGTTGTTTCTGTTCATGGAATTTTTGTCGTTGAAACAAAGAACTATTCAGGATGGATTATGGGCAGTGAACATGGAGAGCAATGGACAAAAAATATGTATGGACATAAGTATTCCTTTCGAAACCCGCTAAAACAGAATATGGCGCATATAAGAGCTTTGCAGGAAATTTTAAATCTTTCAAGAGATAAGTTTATTTCTATCGTAGTTTTTTCCCAACATAGTACAATCAAAGTAAATACTTCGCAAAATGTAATTTACACGAGTGATTTATTAAGGGTAATCAGGCAGTATCATTCAATGATATTTTCAAATCAGGAACTGGAACAGATAGCCTTTGTAATTCATAACAGCAGTAATAATTCTAAAGAACAACGTGCAGAACATGTAGAGCAGATACGAAAACGTGTACGATATAATCAATCGCAGGTGCAGAAGGGGATTTGTCCTAGATGCGGTGGAAAGCTCATAACGAGGAATGGTCGCTATGGTCAGTTTTGCGGATGCAGCAATTACCCTAAATGTAGATATACATGTAATCTATGATAGCGTTTTATGAACAACTGTAAAGCAAGCGTAAAAAACTGCTGCACCCAACTAAGGATGCAGCAGTTCGTTTATACATAGGATTTTATATTCAAGTCGATTCCACTGCACGATAGAGCCGGGAAGCTGGCTGAACGATTCCGCTTCCGCTCAGGGATACGGTACGGTATGCTGATTGGGTCTTCTGATGACCTGTGGATATGGATGTCTCCCGGAGCGATTCCGCAGGAGCATAGCTCCGAGGACTAAGCGAGGGGAGACATCCATATCCACTTTTGAGCAGGCTTACCCGATCAGCATCTCAACTCTCTGTCTCGTATTCTCTTCTCCCAGGATCTGCTGGATCTCCCAGATATCCGGAGACTGGCTGCGCCCGGCAACTGCCAGACGGATGACCGTGCTGACATGACCGACGTGACCTTTGTATTCCTCCGGATGCTTCTTGTAATCCTTTGGCTTTGCAGCGTATCCCATATCTTCTGCGATGGTACGGATCTTATCGAACCACTGGCTCTGATCATCGCTTTGGTCGTAGCTTTCAAGATAACGCTTCAGGATCTCTGTTGCATCGGCATCACTGATCTGTTCCGGGATCTGATCGGTGATCACGAAATAATCATTGAAGAAATAGCTGATGAAATCAAAGATCTGCTTTGCATAAACCAAGTCTTTTCTCGGTTTGTTGCCCGTTCTTCCCAGATCCAGGATCCTTGCGATATATTCTTCGTTCCCTTCAAAATACTTCAAAGCCTTCGGCTTGTATTCTCTTACCCATTCGGTCATGAATTTAGCAAGTTCAGATGCCGGAATGCGCAGGAGCACGTCCTTAGAAACGTCGTTCAGCTTGTTGATATCGAACAGAGCGCCGCCACTGCTCATTTTTGCAGTAGTAAATTCAAACTCCTCCATCGGAGCATCCGGATTTTCGATGCGCCATTCCTCGAAGTTGGAGTTCAAAATGGTCAGCAGGTATTCCTTGACTGCCTGCGGGTGATAGCCCTCTTTTTTATAGTAATCCAGGGACAATTCCGGATCCTTTCTCTTGCTCAGCTTCCTCTTGTTGCCGTTGTCCAGCTTCAAAAGCTGTGCTGTGTGGCAGTAGGTCGGCATTTCAAATCCCAGTTTTTCAAACAGTTCCACATGGATCGGCAGGGACATGAGCCACTCTTCGCCGCGGACTACATGAGTCGTGCGCATAAGGTGATCGTCGATGGCGTGAGCAAAGTGATAAGTCGGGATACCATTGGCCTTTAAAATAACAACGTCCTGGTTGTTTTCCGGCATGGAAAGAGTTCCTCTGATAGCATCGTCCACTTTGATGTGGCGGACCTCTTCGGATGGCAGATCGTGGTTTCCGTCGGATTTGAGGCGGACTACATAAGGCTTGCCGGCCTTGATGTTTTCTTCGATCTCCTCAATGGTAAGGCTGCGGCTTTTTTCTGCATACTTGCCGTAGATGCCTGTCGTTTCCTTTGCAGCCTCCTGCTTCTGGCGGATCTCAGCCAGCTCGTCTTCCGTCAGGAAGCACGGATACGCCATGCCCTTGCTCACCAGCTCCTTGGCGAAGCACTGATAGATCTCGCCGCGGTTGCTCTGAAAATACGGACCGTAATCGCCTTTTTCACCGTCAAGCAGAGCACCCTCATCGAAGTTTATGCCGAAGAATGCCAGGGAATTGATGATGGTCTCTACTGCTCCCTCCACGTAACGTTTATCATCGGTATCCTCGATTCTCAGATAAAACGTTCCGCCCGACTGATGAGCCAGACGCTCGTCAACGAATGCACCGTAAAGATTTCCTAAATGAATAAACCCTGTAGGACTTGGCCCCAGTCTCGTCACCATCGCGCCTTCTTTCAGGTCGCGTTTCGGGAACTGTGCCTCGTAGTCTTCAGGGTTTTTCGTAATGTGCGGAAACAGCAGCTCCGCCAGTTTCGTATGATCCATATTTGCACACCGGTCCGCCGCAGGGCAGGCCGGATCTCCTTTCTGATAGATTCCTTGGATTTCGGGCTGCAAAGTCTGCTCCGCAGCCCATACTTAATTCATTGTATCAAGATTTCGGAGGATGTGCAATATTCTGTATGTTATTTTGAATTTTCAGCTACTTGAATTTTTTCAACAGGATCCGCATGGAGTTGAGGATGCAAAGCATTGCAACACCGGTGTCTGCGAATACGGCAGCCCAAATGTTGGCAAATCCCACAAACCCCAGTACCAGTACCAGCAGCTTGACTGCCAGTGCAAAGATGACGTTCTGCATAGAGATACGTCCTGTCGCCCGGGCTATCTTGATAGCCTGTGGAATGGCACTTACGGAAGAATTCATGAAGACAACGTCTGCTGCTTCGATGGCTGCATCTGCACCGCTTCCCATGGCCGCACCGACGTCTGCGCCAGCCAGAACAGGAGCATCGTTGATACCATCGCCGACGAACATAACTGCGCCGTTCTGTTTGCGGATCTCTTTCAGTGCATTCAGTTTATCTTCCGGCAGGAGCTGTGCGTGAACATTGGCTTCTGCGATGCCTGCGGTCCTGGCCACCGCATTAGCGCTTCCTGCAGCATCACCGGTCAGCATAGCCGGGATCAGACCGTCCGCCTTGATGGCTGCGATGGCATCCACAGCATCGGATTTAATGGTATCTGCAATGGTGATATGTCCTGCAAATTTGCCGCCCAGAGCCAGGAAGATTTCCGTTCCCTCTCCGGATTCCTGCCTGCTGATATCGATGCCGAACTGATCCATCAGTTTACGATTGCCACAAAGAGCTTCGCCCTCAGCAAGTTTGGCCTTGATACCCTTGCCGGAGATTTCCTCTATGGATTCTGCCTTCTGTACAGTCGCGGTGCGCTTTGCAGCTTCCTCCATGATGCTTAGAGCGATCGGATGAGTGGAGCTGGCTTCGCAGGCGGCTGCCATGGCGATGATCTGGTCTTCGCTCAGGTCTGCGGCAGCTGTGATCTTCTGTACCACGAAGTTGCCCTTGGTTATGGTTCCCGTCTTGTCCATGATGATGGCTTTGACGTTTTTCAGTGCTTCGATGGAGATGCCTCCTTTAAAGAGGATCCCCAGTTTGGATCCGGCACCGATTCCTGCAAAGAATGCCAGAGGCACGCTGATAACAAGCGCGCAAGGGCAGCTGATTACCAGGAAGGTGATGGCGGTGGTGATCCATTCGCCCCAGTTGCCTGTGATCAGGGAAGGGATGATAGCGGTCAGTATTGCCAGGATAACAACGATCGGAGTATATACCTTCGCAAACTTCGTAATGAATTTATCGATTTTCGGTTTGCCTGCGGCAGCGTTTTCCACGGAATCCAGGATCCTCGTGACCATGGATTCGGAAAGGGGCTTCGTTACTTTGATCTTCAGCAGACCCTGCTCATTGACGCAGCCGGAAATGACTTCTGTGCCGGCGGTTGCAGTTACAGGAACAGGCTCACCGGTAACAGGGGAGGTGTCGATCCGGCTTTCCCCTTCGGTTACAATGCCGTCGAGCGGGATACGGTCTCCCGGGCGGACCTGCAGGATATCACCGATCTGGGCGTCCTCTGCAGGGATATTTTCAATGTCGTCTCCGTGGATACGGTTCACGGTTTCCGGGCGCATATCCACAGCGTCCATGATCTGGGATCGGCTCCGATCTACAGCGATGTCTTCAAACAGCTCGCCGATCTTGTAGAAGAGCATTACGCCCATACCTTCTGCAAAATCCCCGATACAGAACGCCGCAATGGTCGCAACGGACATCAGAAAGTTTTCGTCGAATACCTGACCTTTTGAGATGTTCTTAGCGGATGTCCACAGAACTTCCCAGCCCAGCACCAGATAGCCGATAAGGAAGATCGGCAGGGTTACGCTTATACCTGCGCCCATGACGTGTTCTGCGATCATTCCAGCTGCAAAGAGCGCTGCTCCGGCGATGATCGAGATCAAATCGGATCTATGTTCGCTCCATACGCTTTCTTTTTTTATGCGGGGAGCGGTAGTATTGTCTTTAGGAACCAGCGTTACTTCATCTTCGATGGTTTTACAGGCTTTTTCCAGCTGAGGCACCAGGCTTTCCGGATCATCTGCTGCAAAGCGAAGCTGCTTTGTTGCAAAGGTGATGCTGGCGGCCTGGATCTCACTCATTGCCTGGATCTTTCGTTCCATCTTGGCAGCGCAGTTGGCGCAGTCGAGACCTTCTATGATATAGATACGCTGTTTGTCTTTGGCGATGTGGTCAAAGTCGTGATCATGACCGCAGCACCCGCAGTCATCGCTATGGTCGTGGTGATGATGCTCGTGGTCTTCATGCTCGTGGTCGTGATCATGGTCGCAGCAGCAGTTATCTTCGTGCTCATGGTGGTGATGCTCATGGCCCTCATGATCGTGGTCGCAACAGCACCCACAGTCGTCGCCATGGTCGTGATGATGATCGTGCTCATGCTCATGATGGTGTTCGTGTTCATGTAATTCTTTATTCATTGATATGCTCCAGTGCAACGTCCAGGATTTCTCTGACATGTTCATCGGCCGGGGAATAGTAGGCGTGCTTTCCTTTCTTCTCAAACTTTACAAGATTATTGTCCCGCAGGATTTTCAACTGATGTGAAATGGCGGATTTGGTCATATCCAGAAGGACCGCCAGGTCACATACACACATTTCGTGGCAGTTCAATGCCTCCATAATACTGCATCTGGTATTATCACCGAAGATCTTAAAGAGTTTGGCCATACTCTGTCTTTGATCTTCCGGCACGATGTGTTCCTGCACATGTTCCAGAACGTCATCGTGGATCGCCGCACAGTCGCAGCAGGCTTCTGTTTTACCCATAATGTATCTCCTTTCAAAACGGTTGCGCGTCCGTTCAACTATCTTACAAGCTCATTATAATTGAATGAGCACGCAACTGTCAAGAGGGAAAATAAAAAAAGATGACTGTCCTTACCAGGTTCTTGCCGCTGCACGGCGGCTCTGGATCATTAAAAATGCCCTGTTTTACGATGTAGGATGTTGACAGGGTAGTGGAACTATCCCAGGAGCAAAAGATATTGACTTTCAGGGTATTTATCGAAAACTCATTATCTGAAATGGAATGGAAATATAGAACTGTGGTAGTTTTTCATGCGCGAGAGCCTTTTTAAACGTGAATAGAAGGGGAGAATACCCTAACAGTTATATCAAGCCGTAATTCGTGGTATTTTTTGATGTCGCTGGCATTGTAAACTATATAAAAAACGGTGATCCGCAATGCGGATCACCGTTTTTAGGAAAAGTTCTATGGAGAACCTTGTACTCTGGTTTAGAATTCAGGGCTCTTGAATTTAACTTTCTTACATTTAACGAACTGACCGTCGCCGCTTTCGCCAACGTAGTCTTTGCCGTCGAATACCAGCTTACCTCTGGAGTAAGTTGCAACTGGATATCCCTTGAACTTGGATTCTTCCCAAATAGTGTGGTCAAGAGCACCGTGCTGGTTTTCTGCGTTCTTAACAACGAATTCCTTCTTAGGATCGTAGATAACGATATCTGCGTCAAGACCAACTTCGATAGCGCCCTTGCAGTAGTCGATACCGAACAGCTTAGCAGGGTTTGTAGCGGAAATCTGTACAGCCTTTTCGAAAGAGATTCTGCCCTTGTTTGCTTCGGACAGGATGTAAGGGTACATGTTTTCGATACCAGCGCATCCATTAGGAATTGTAGTGAAGTTTCCTGGAGTACCGTCTTTCTTTGTGATTCCCCAGTCTTTTTCGGATTTCAGGAACGGGCAGTGGTCTGTAGCCAGAGTGGATACAGTGCCGTTCTTGATTCCATTCCACAGAGATTCCAGAGATTCTTTGCCCTTCATTGGAGGAGAGCATACGAAGTCGCGAGCTCTTAAGTCTAATTCAGGGATGCCGTTCTTGTAAACTTCTTTTGTGAATGCAAGATACTGCGGGCAAGTTTCTGCGAAGATCGGATATCCTTCTTCTCTTGCCTGAGCAACAGCGTCAACACCCTGTTTGTTATCCAGGTGAACGATGTAGAGGGAAGTTCCTGCCATCTTAGCCAGGTTGATCGCTCTTACGTCAGCTTCGCCTGCAACAGCTTCATTTTTGGACATATAGTGATACCATGCATCAGTCTTACCTTCTGCCAGGTATTCCTTGATGAGGCAGTTGTTTACGTCTCTGTTTTCTGCGTGTACACCTACCAGTGCGCCGATCTTTGCAGCGTGCTGCAGAGTTTCGAAGAACTGACCGTCGTCTACGCCGAAATCATAAACCATGAATACTTTAAAGGAGGTTACGCCTCTCTTAACGCATTCATCCATGGAAGCCAGCATTTCAGGAGTGGTAACGTCGCCAACACCGATGTGGTAAGAGTAGTCGATTGCAGGACCGTCAGCCTTACAAATCGCATCTCTTCTTTCCAGAGCAGCGTCCATAGTTTCGCCAACACCCTGAAGAACGAAGTCGAATACTGTAGTAGTACCACCACAAGCAGCAGCTCTTGTACCAGTGAAGTAGTCGTCAGTAGCAACTGTTCCACCGAAAGGCATTGCCAGGTGAGTGTGACCGTCGATAGCGCCAGGCAGGATCATCTTACCCTTTGCATCAACAACTTCAGTCTTCTTTTCAGGCTTCAGGTTTGCACCGATTGCACTGATCTTTCCGTTTTTAACTGCAACGTCTGCTTTAAAAGATGAAGTAGCAGTTACGACTGTGCCGCCTTTGATTAATAAATCCATAACTTTTGTCCTCCTTTTTGCAAAAGTGTGATAAAAGTAGAAGCCTTCTTACAAAGGCTCCTACGATTTTATATAAAGTTATTGCAGACTTTATGATTCAGAAAGCATTTAAACTCTTTCTGTGAGAGCTTCGTGCTCTTCTTCTGTAATGTTGGAGTTTCCAGCCAGGCTGGTCTTCATCAGCAGGATGTATACTACGAAGCCGATTACGAAGGACCATACGTAGTTGATCGAGTTGATGAATGTCCAGAAGGATCCCTGTACTCCGAAGTATGTAAGGAGTGGGAAGATGAATGCCAGAACCCATGCGATGATTGCTGC
>NZ_JACRWC010000022.1 GCF_014306095.1 Lentihominibacter faecis | reverse complement strand
AGATATTGTGGATATAGAATAAAGAGAAAACATCTAATCCTAGCGCTGTCAAGTTTTGGACAGCATAAGACCCCTTACGAAAACGAGGCACCTGTGGAAACCGGGACGCCTCGTTTTTGCTTACACGTTCCGATATGTACAAATCGGAACGCAGCGACCGGATCTCTCGGATTTTACACATATAGACCTGCTTTTTCGCCACCGTCTATTCCACTCTTTCCTACTTTTCGTCTCTGTTTCCAAACATATTGACAATCCGCATGATTCCACGCTATAATAATGAAACATCACTAATATTTCCGGTTGAAAGATCCAAGAGAGACTGCTGTTTTTAAAACGAACGAAACCTCTGCGAAGACAAGAAACCCTTTTTAGGAAAAAATCTCCAACCTATGCTTTGCAGATCACAGCAGCGCCGAAGGGGCAAGAGCGAACCTGTTGATACAGGTACTTGAAACTCTCAGGCAAAAAGAATTGGATCCGGACGGACCTCTGGATTGTCATTTAGACAGGGAAAAGTGATCCCAGACAGGGATTATTCACCCTGTCTTTTTTTCATCATGGATCTATATCCGTGATGACAGGCTCGCAGAGTTCTGAAATTCTTCACACATTGCTGTAACAAAACAGGTTCTCCGGTCAACCTGGAAACTACCCTCCCTCCGACGGAGAACCTCCGATTGCAGCATACAGACTACAGACCCTTTATCACAACGATCATAAAAAAAACAAGGAGGCTGAACAATGGAATTGAAAACACCGCTTTACGACGCGCATGTAAAAGCAGGCGGTAAAATGGTACCTTTCGCAGGATACATCCTGCCGGTACAGTACAAAGCAGGCGTAATCAAAGAACACATGGCCGTACGGCAGGAAGCAGGATTATTCGATGTTTCTCACATGGGCGAGATCCTCTGCGAAGGAGAAAAAGCCCTCGAAAACCTGCAGCATCTGCTGACCAACGACTTTACAAATATGGTTGACGGACAGGCACGCTACAGCCCGATGTGCAATGAGCACGGCGGTACAGTAGATGACCTGATCGTATATAAAAAGGCAGATAACCACTACTTCATCGTAGTCAACGCTGCCAACAAAGATAAAGATTTCCAGTGGATGCTGGATCACCAGCTCCCGGGAGCTACCTTCACAGACGTGTCCGACCAGTATGCGCAGCTGGCTCTGCAGGGACCGAAAGCAATGGAGATCCTTCGCAGACTTGCGCCGGAAGACAAGATCCCGACGAAATACTACCACGCAGTATTCGACGGGGAAGTCGGCGGGATCCCTTGCATCATTTCCAAGACGGGATACACGGGAGAAGACGGTGTAGAGCTTTACGCACCGGCTGACCAGGCGGAAAAACTCTGGGATCTGCTTCTGGAAACAGGCAGGGACGACGGCCTGATCCCTTGCGGACTGGGCGCTAGAGACACCCTTCGTATGGAAGCAGCCATGCCGCTCTACGGACATGAAATGAACGACGATGTAACTCCGCTGGAAACCGGGCTCAACTTCGCAGTCAAGATGAAAAAAGATGATTTCATCGGCAAATCCGCTATGGAAGAAGCCGGCGCGCCGAAAATCAAGAGAGTCGGTCTTAAGGTCACCGGTCGCGGCATCATCCGTGAAGATCAGACTGTTTACGCAGAGGACGCCTCCGCTCCGGACGGTCGCAAAGAAATCGGTCACACCACTTCCGGCACCCACTGCCCATTCCTGGGCGAACCGGTGGGCATGGCACTGATCGACAAAGAATACGCTGAAGTCGGCACCAAGCTCATCGTTGACGTAAGAGGCCGTATGGTAGAAGTCGAGATCGTACCTCTGCCGTTCTACACAAGAGCAAAATAACATTATTATATTACGCATGATTTGAAAGGAGATCACTATCATGGAACTGAAAGCTGAACTGAAATACACGAAATCCCACGAATGGATCGCGAAAGATGGAGACGTTGCTACCATCGGTCTGACCGACTACGCACAGTCCGAACTGGGAGATCTGGTATTCGTAAACCTGCCGGAAGAAGGCGACGAAGTAACCGTTGGCGAAGCATTCGGCGATGTAGAGTCCGTTAAAGCGGCTTCCGATGTTTACTCCCCTGTAACAGGCACAGTAAGCGCTGTCAACGAAGAGCTTCTGGACGCACCGGAAAGCATCAACGAAGCACCGTACGATGCATGGTTCATCAAGGTAACTGACATCAGTGAAGAAGAAGAACTTCTCTCTGCTGAAGAATATGAAAAATTTGTAGAGGAATCCGAAGAATAAGCAAAGGCGGTGATCGATCAATGGGAAGCTATATCCCAAATACGGGCAAAGAGCAGCTGGAAATGCTCAAGAGCATGGGCTACTCCTCTATGGACGACCTGTTTGCTGCTATCCCGGATGACATGAAATTAAAAGACGGCCTTGCTCTCCCGGAAGGAAAATCCGAACTGGAAGTCAGCCGTATCATGAAGGGAATCGCTGCAAAAAACAGAGTGTTCTCTTCTATTTTCCGCGGCGCAGGAGCATATAACCACTATATCCCTGCCGTTGTAAGCAGCGTCCTTTCCAACGAAAGCGTGCAGACAGCCTACACTCCGTACCAGGCTGAGATCAGCCAGGGTCTGCTCCAGTCCATCTTCGAATATCAGACGATGATCTGCGATCTGACTGGTATGGATGCATCCAACGCTTCCGTATACGACGGAGCAGAAGCGGCCGCAGAAGGCATCGCAATGTGCCGTGATAAAAAAAGAAACAGGGCGCTGATTTCCGCAGCAGTCCTTCCCGCTGCCCTTGAGACCGTGAAGACATACTGCTTCGGTAACGAGATAGAACTTGAGATCATCCCTGAAAAGAACGGCGTGACCGATCTGGACTATCTGAAGGAACATATGGATAAGTCCGTTGCCTGTGTTTACATCCAGCATCCCAACTACTACGGCAACCTGGAGGACGCAGAAGCTATCGGCGAGATCGTTCACGAATCCGGTGCAAAATACATCATGGGCGTAAACCCGATCTCTCTCGGCGTTCTGAAAACACCGGCAGAATATGGTGCAGATATCGCGGTGGGAGAAGGTCAGCCTCTGGGACTTCCTATGGCATTCGGAGGCCCGTATCTGGGTTTCATGGCATGCCGCGAAAAGATGATGAGAAAACTTCCGGGACGTATCGTGGGTCAGACGGTGGATGCCGACGGCAAGACCGGATACGTGCTGACTTTGCAGGCCAGAGAACAGCATATCCGTCGCGAAAAAGCATCCAGCAATATCTGCTCCAACCAGGCACTGTGCGCACTGGCAGTAGGCGTTTACCTGGCAGCTATGGGCAACGAAGGGCTGGAAAAAGCTGCGACCCAGTGCATGTCAAAAGCCCACTACCTGGCAGATCAGCTGACCGGAGCAGGCTTTGCAGTAGAAAACAAAGGCGACTTCTTCCATGAATTCGTCACCGTATCCAGCAAAGACACGGATAAAGTCCTGGCTGCTCTGGAAAAAGAAAACATCCTGGGCGGACAGAAACTGGACGATCACCGGATCCTCTGGTGCTGTACCGAAATGAATACAAAAGAAGATATGGATCTGCTGGTTCGTATCGTGAAGGAGGTGTAACCCATGCTGTTATTTGAGAAAAGCAGAGAAGGCAGAGGCTGCGCGATCCTTCCGGAATGCGATGTGCCGGTAGTCCTGCCGCAGGAAAAAGACGCGCGGAAACAGCCGCTTCACATGCCGGCGCTTTCCGAACCGGAGCTTTCACGCCACTATACGGAGCTGGCTCACAAAACGAGAGGCGTCAACGACGGTTTCTATCCGCTGGGTTCCTGCACTATGAAATACAACCCAAGAGTCAATGAACAGATCGCAGCATTAGAAGGCTTCAATCAGATCCATCCGCTGCAGCCGCAAGGCACTGTGCAGGGATGCATGGAAGTCATGGCTCTGGCAGAAAAATACCTTTGTGAGATCACCGGCATGGATCACATGACCCTCCAGCCGGCAGCAGGCGCCCACGGCGAGCTGACCGGTCTGCTGCTGATGAAAGCATATCATACCAGTAAAGGTAACACACATAAAACCAAGATCCTGGTCCCTGACTCCGCACACGGAACGAATCCGGCAAGTGCCGCCATGGCAGGATATACAGTAGTCAGCATCCCATCTGGAGACGATGGCTGCGTAGATATCGAAAAGCTGAAGGAAGCTGCCGGCGATGATATCGCAGGACTGATGCTCACCAACCCGAACACAGTAGGGCTGTTTGACAAGAACATCCGCGAGATCACCCAGATCGTCCATGACTGCGGCGGACTTTGCTACTATGACGGAGCAAACCTGAATGCTGTTATGGGCATCGTTCGTCCCGGCGATATGGGATTCGATATCGTTCATCTCAATCTTCACAAGACCTTCTCAACGCCGCACGGCGGAGGCGGTCCCGGAGCAGGCCCGGTAGGCTGCAAAGAAGAACTGGCACAGTTCCTGCCGTCCGTACTGGTAGAAAAAGACGGTGACGATCTTCACTTCACCAAGCCGGAGCACAGCATCGGCGAAATGAAGAGCTTCTACGGAAACTTCCTGGTAGTGGTCAAGGCTCTGACTTATATCCTGACCCTGGGCAGGGAAGGCATCCCGCAGGCAAGCAGCAATGCCGTACTCAACGCCAACTACATGATGAACCAGCTGAAGGATCTCTACACCATGGCATATGACGATATCTGCATGCATGAGTTCGTTATGAGTCTGGCAGACCTGAAAAAAGACACCGGCATCTCCGCGATGGATATCGCCAAGGGTCTTTTAGACAACAACATCCATCCGCCTACAATGTACTTCCCGCTCATCGTAGAGGAAGCGCTGATGGTAGAACCGACGGAAACAGAATCCCGCGAAACCCTGGACGAAGCGGTAGCCGTATTCCGTCAGCTCCATGCACAGGCGGCAGCAGATCCGGAAGGACTGCACCACGCACCGACCAAAACTCCGGTAACAAGACTGGACGAAGTCGGCGCCGCAAGACATCCGCACCTGCGTTATCACTTTGAAGACTAAATAAAACATAAAGACGGCGGCTTCGTTGCCCTGAAAGGCGCGGAGCTGCCGTTTTTCACAGGAGTACTAATATTCATGATCGATAAAATCAACTACATTGAAAGCACCACCTATGATCCCTATGCCAATCTTGCCATGGAGGAATATCTGATGCTCCACTGCGGCGAGACCGAGTGCATCCTCTACCTCTGGCAGAATGAGCACACCATCGTTATCGGCCGCAATCAGAACCCATGGAAAGAATGTCACCTGACCCAGCTGGAAGAAAGCGGCGGACATCTGGTGCGCAGACTTTCCGGCGGCGGAGCCGTCTATCACGATCTGGGGAATGTCAACTTCACCTTCCTGGTGCAAAAAGAAAACTACGACGTAGGGCGCCAGCTGGATGTTATCATCGGCGCCATGCGCAGACTGGGCATCCAGGCGGAACGCTCCGGCCGAAACGACATCCTTGCTGACGGGAAAAAATTCTCCGGCAACGCGTTTTACAAACAGAACAAATTCTGCTATCATCACGGGACCATCATGCTCAACGTAGACGTGACCAAACTGTCACGGTACCTCAATGTATCGGCGGACAAACTGAAGTCAAAAGGCGTTTCTTCCGTGAAAAGCCGTGTCACTAATCTGGTGGAATTCGTACCGGATCTGACCGTTGCGCGGCTGAAAGAAGCCCTGAAAGAATCCTTCGAAGAAGTGTACGGCCTAAAGGCCGGCATCCTGACAAAAGAAGATCTGGATCAGGATGCTTTGCAGAAAGGCAGAGACCGGTTCATCTCCTGGGAATGGCTCTACGGTCACAATCCAACCTTCGAAAACGAGATGTCCTTCCGCTTCGACTGGGGCGGCATAGATCTCTGTTTCTCAGTGGAAAAGGGCATTATCAAGGAAGCGGTATTCTACTCCGACTCCCTGAATCCGGAGCTGATGCTGGCGCTGCCGGAACATCTGACCGGAGTCATTTATCAGAAGGACGCTATCTGCAAAGCTCTCGCATCCCATGAAACGGCAGATCCGCAGGAACAGCAGATGCTTTCGGATATCCTGGAAGCTGTGAACGGCGAAGATTTTTAAAAGAAACAAGTTTGGGCTGCGCCCGAACGAAAGGCCGGGCAATCCCCGGAGAAAAGGAACGAAATTATGAGCAATTTTGATTTGATCGTCATCGGCGGCGGCCCGGGCGGCTACGTTGCTGCCATCAAGGGCGCGCAGCTGGGACTGAATACGGCAATCATTGAAAAGGACCGGTTCGGCGGTACCTGCTTAAACCGCGGCTGCATCCCAACCAAGGCGATGCTCCATGCGGCCGACCTGTACCGCGAAATCCTGGAGGGCGGCCGGTTCGGCATCCATGCGGAAAAAGTGACCGTCAACTACGGTGAAGTCCTGGACTACAAACAGGAAACCATCGACAAGCTGGTGTCCGGCGTAGAGCAGCTTCTTAAAGCCAACGGCGTGACGATGCTGAAAGGCACCGGTACCCTTCTGGCAGACCGCCAGGTGAAAGTCACCTTCGCAGAACCTGCGGAAGACGGTGCGACAGAAAGCTACTACGATGCAGAACATATCATTTTGGCAGGCGGTTCTTATCCTGCAAAGCTGCCGGTAGAAGGCATGGAACTGCAAGGGGTCCTGACCAGCGACGGGCTCTTTGCATTAAAAGAGATCCCGGAAAGCCTGACCATCATAGGCGGCGGCGTGATCGGTGTGGAATTCGCAGAAGTTTTTTCAGCACTGGGCTGCAAAGTCACCATCCTGGAAGCTCTGCCGAAGCTGCTGGCTAACCTGGATAAAGAAATCTCTCAGAATCTGAAAATGATCCTGAAAAAACGAGGCGTAGACATCCATACCGGCGCATCCCTTGCGAAAATCGAAAAAGATCCTGCCGGAGGACTCATCTGCCACTATACGGAAAAAGACAAGGATCAGTCTATATCCTCCCAGTACGTGCTGTGCGCAGTGGGCAGAAAGCCAAACGCTGCAGGATTGTTCCTGGATCCGGAGGAATTTGCTGATATCGCAGAAAACTCTGCGGCACTTACGACCAAACACCTGGAAGCTGCGGCACAGACTGCTCATGCCCTGGGTATCACTATGGAGCGAGGATTCATCGAAACCGACATCTACGGACAGACCGGCGCTCCCGGCATCTACGCCATCGGCGACATCGTAAAAGGTATCCAGCTGGCTCACGTGGCAAGTGCGCAGGGGATCACGGCAGCGGAAAAGATCGCGGGACATACTCCGAACGTAGATCTTGCTATCGTTCCGTCCTGCATCTACACCAGCCCGGAGATCGCTTCCGTCGGCATCACCGAGGAAGATGCCAAGGCTTCCGCAACACCGGTGAAAGTCGGCAAGTACATCACCAGCGCTAACGGCAAATCCCTGATCTCCAAGGAAGAGAGAGGTTTTGTGAAGATCATCGCTCACGCAGATACCGGAGAGATCCTGGGAGCCCAGATGATGTGCGCCCGCGCCACGGATATGATCGGTGAAATGGCTACCGCCATCGCCAACAAACTGACTCCATCCCAGCTGCTCAAAGGCATGCGTGCTCATCCGACCTATAACGAAGCAGTCGGTGAGGCACTGGAAGAGCTGGAAGGCGGTGCGATCCACATGGCGCCAAAGAAAAAGAAATAGAAAAGACGCAAAAAAGAGTGTTTCGATATCTTCGAAACACTCAGACTGTAGACAAAAGCCCGACCTTAGAAATAAGGTGTCGGGCTTTTTCTATATCCATATTAAATTCCCAATAAATGGAGACTTCCTGAATAACGTTGATAAAAACCGCATGACTGA
>NZ_JACRWC010000073.1 GCF_014306095.1 Lentihominibacter faecis | reverse complement strand
CAGGTGCGACGCCTATATCAGTCTGCAGGATGCTTTAAAGAAAAAGGCTCAGAAACAGCCTTTGAAGTATTCCGAATACAATGAGATTTTCAGGACGATGAAGGAAAAGAGAGAAGCTCTCAACGAAGAGCTTCATGAACTGGATATCATCTACACCGATTATTCCTACGATGAAAACGAGGATCCGTATACGTTCCTGAACTAGGAAGGCTCGGCGGAAGACGATAAAGACTACAGGGTAAAGACATATGAACATATTACTGATTGGAGTATGGAGCACACTGCTGATACTGGTCGTGCTGGTGATCATCCTGCTGATCCGTACCAGATCCGGGCGCCTGTCCGGTTCGGCAGGGTATGGAGGCGGCGGTCTGCCGAGGGAGCTGCGGGAAGAAATGTACCGCTCCCGGCAGGAAACCATCGGCATGGTGCAGAGCAGCGTGAAGAACATGGGCGATATGCTGTCGCAGGCGCAGCGGGAGAGCATGGAGCTGCAAAGCCGCCGGCTGTCGGAACTGAACAAGCAGTTTGCCCGTACCTCCATGGATATTGAACAGCGACTGGAAAATATCAGAATATCCATGGAGAAAAAAGTATCGAACATGACAGAAGAAAATAACCGGCAGCTTGCAGAAATGCGAAACACGGTGGATGAAAAACTGCAGAAAACGCTGGAAGAACGGATCGGAAGATCTTTTCGCCAGGTCAGTGAGAGCCTGCAGCAGGTCACACGCGGACTGGGAGAGATGCAAAACCTGGCGGCAGGCGTCGGGGATCTGAAAAAAGTCCTCTCAAACGTGAAGACCCGCGGGATCGTGGGAGAGATCCAGCTGGGGGCTATTTTGCAGCAGATCCTCTCGCCGGAACAATATGAAGAAAACATCGCGGTAAAGGGCGGAAGCGAGCGTGTGGAATACGCTGTGAAGTTCCCGGGAGAAGGAGACAGACCAGTGTATCTTCCCATCGATTCCAAGTTTCCGGGGGATGCATATCTCAACCTGCAGGACGCTTATGATACAGGCGACCGGCAGTTGATCAAAATAGCGACAGACAACCTGAGAAACGCTGTGATCAAGGCAGCGAAGGATATCCGAAGCAAGTATATCCAGCCGCCGCAGACGACGGAATTCGCGATCCTGTTCCTGCCGTTTGAAGGCCTTTATGCGGAAGTGCTGCGTCTGGGCATCGTAGAGAGCCTGCAGCGGGATTACCGGATCAATATCGCCGGACCGACTACCATGGCGGCTATGCTGAACAGCTTTCAGATGGGCTTTAAATCTATCGCTTTACAGCGCAGGTCAGGCGAGGTCTGGGATACGCTTGCAAAGGTGCGGACAGAATTTGAGAAGTTTGGCAATGTGCTGGTGAAGACACAGACGAAGATGGAGCAGGCACAAAAAGATCTGGAAACCCTGGTGGGAGTTCGAACGCGCGGGATCCAGCGAGCATTAAAAAATGTTTCGGTACTGGGTGAGGAAACGGAGGATGAATATGAGCATTTATGCGATCGCTGATCTGCATCTTTCCTTTGCTTCTTCCGTAGAAAAACCGATGGATATTTACGGGCCCAGATGGCATGATCATGCACAGAGACTGCACGACAACTGGTGCAGCAGGATAACAGACGATGATACGGTGATCATCGCCGGAGACATTTCCTGGGGACTGAAACTGGAAGAGGCAAAACCGGATCTGGACTGGGTGGCGGCTCTTCCCGGACAGAAGGTGATCCTCAAGGGAAATCACGACCTCTGGTGGAACGGGATCACGAAACTCAATAATATGTATGAGAATATCACGTTTCTGCAAAACGATTTTTACCTGGCAGAAGACATCTACATCTGCGGGAGCCGCGGCTGGCTGACGCCGGATAACGACGAGTTCGGAGAAGAGGATGAGAAGATCTATCGCCGGGAACTGATGCGGCTTGAGGCTTCTTTGCAGAAAGCTGCAAAGGATCGGCAGAAACGTTATGAAAAAGAAGACGATGCGGAACTGTTAGGAGTCCTCCATTATCCGCCTGTATCAAAGGCTGCTTCCTTTTCGGGATTTCAGCAGCTGTTTGAAGATTACGGGGTGAAGCGGGTGCTGTACGGACATGTACATGGAGAAGACGGATTTCGCAACACGATACAGGGAGTGCATCACGGCGTGGAGTATCAGCTGATCTCGCTGGACTTTCGGCAGTGCATTCCGCTGCAGATCA
This sequence comes from Lentihominibacter faecis, assembly GCF_014306095.1. GTDB lineage: Bacteria > Bacillota > Clostridia > Peptostreptococcales > Anaerovoracaceae > Lentihominibacter > Lentihominibacter faecis. Next base: position 5,646 of record NZ_JACRWC010000073.1, on the reverse strand, counting down.
GAAAGCAGGGGTGGTATTTATGATTCGAAGAGCCATTATTATCGTACTTGACAGCCTGGGCGTCGGCGAGATGCCGGATGCTGCAAAGTATGGGGACCAGGGTGCGGATACGCTGGGACATATTCTGGATCACTGTCCGCAGCTTCAGATCCCGAATCTGCAGAAGATGGGTATGGGAAACATCAAAGACGCGGCAGGCGGACGTTTGAAAGTGGCACATCCGGAAGGCGTTTACGGGCGCTTTATGGAACATTCCACCGGAAAGGACACGACTACCGGACACTGGGAGATCGCAGGTCTCTATACGCCGAAACCGTTCAAAACGTATCCTGATGGTTTTCCGCAGGAACTGATGGAAGAGTTTTCACGACAGACAGGCAGAGGCTGGCTGGGCAACTGTACTGCATCGGGAACGGAGATCATCAAGGAGCTGGGGCAGGAACATGAAAAGACCGGTAAGGTGATCGTATATACTTCGGCGGACAGCGTGTTCCAGGTGGCGGCCAACGTGGATGTCGTTCCGCTTGAGGAGCTTTATAGCATATGTGAGAAAGCGCGTGGGCTGCTTCACGGTAAATATGCCTGCGGCAGAGTCATCGCAAGGCCTTATGTGCTGCAGCCGGACGGACAGAGAGTACGGACTTCTGATCGTCGCGACTACTCTGTGACACCGCCGGAGGATACCATGCTGGATCTGATCCGGGCAGACGGCGGGACGGTTTATGCAGTAGGTAAGATCCATGATATTTTCAATGGGAAAGGAATCACGAAATCCGTACACACCGTCAGCAATGATGATGGTGTTACAAAGACAATAGAAGCGATAAAGCAGGATTTTCGGGGGCTGATATTCACAAATCTGGTGGATTTTGATTCTAAATACGGCCATCGAAGAAATCCGGAAGGATACGGGAAGGCCATCGAAGAATTCGATGTGCGGCTGCCGGAGATCCGCAAGGCTATGAAACCGGATGATATGCTGATCCTGTGCTCCGACCACGGCAATGACCCGATACACAGCGGATGGGATCACACCAGGGAGCACATCTTCGGACTCATGACGGGAGATCAACTGAAAAAAGGAGTTGACCTGGGAACCCGGAGCACCTTTGCAGATATCGGAGAAACCGTAACAGCTATCATCACGGAGGGAAGAAAGAAGACTCCTATCGGAGAGAGCATGCGGGAACTGATCCTGCAGGAGGATGAAGGATGAATACAGTTGATGTGATCACCAGAAAGCGGGATGGATCCACACTGAACGCCGAAGAGATCCGCTACATGGTAGACGGCTATACCGCGGGAGATATCCCTGACTATCAAATGTCTGCGTTCCTTATGGCTGTTTATTTTCAGGGAATGAATGAAGAGGAAACGATCCTGCTGACGAAATACATGAAAGAGTCGGGAGATACGGTGGATCTTTCAGGGATCCAAGGCATCAAGGTGGATAAACACAGCACCGGTGGCGTCGGAGACAAGACGACGCTGATCGCAGGTCCTGCAGCAGCCGCCTGCGGTGTACCGGTGGCCAAGATGAGTGGACGAGGCCTGGGCTTTACCGGCGGGACTATCGATAAACTGGGAGCGATCCCGGGATTTCAGACGGCGGTCGAGGAACAGGATTTTATCGATCAGGTCAATGAGAAAGGCATCGCAGTCATCGGTCAGACGGGACATATCGCACCGGCAGACAAGAAGATCTACGCGCTGCGTGACGTTACAGCAACGGTGGATAATCTGAGCCTGATCACGTCCAGTGTCATGAGCAAGAAGCTGGCATCCGGATCCGATGCGATCCTGCTGGATGTCAAATGCGGGAATGGAGCCTTTATGCAGACGAAGGAAGAGGCAGAGAAGCTGGCAAGACTCATGGTCAAGATCGGCAGAGCGCACGGTAAGAAGACGATGGCGGTGATCTCCGATATGAATCAGCCTCTTGGCTGCGCCATCGGCAACGCCCTTGAGGTAAAGGAAGCGATCGAAGTCCTTAGGGGAAACGGCCCCGAAGACATCTCAGAGCTTTCTGCAGCACTGGCGGGCATGATGGCCTATCTTGGAGAGAAAGCGGCAACACCGGAAGAGGGGATCGCCATGGCAAAGAAAAAAATAGCAGACGGAAGTGCCTTGCAGAAGTTCCGTGACATGGTAGAAAGCCAGGGCGGAGATCCGCGGATCATAGAAGATACAGCGCTTTTGCCTCAGGCAGAAGCAGAGCTTGCATTTTTAGCAGACCGTGACGGCTGTATCGAAGAGATCCATGCCAGAAAAATGGGACTGGCATCTCAGCATACAGGAGCGGGGCGAGAACGCAAGGAAGATGAGATCGACCTGGCTGCCGGCATCCTTTTGTATAAAAAAGTAGGCGATTTTGTACAAAAAGGTGATGTAATTTGCAAGATTTATGGAAAAAATATAAAAAAATTAGAAAAAGCATTGGAAGAAATAAAAAATGCTGTTAAAATAAGCGAGAATCCTGTTAATTGTAACAGTTTGATACACGAAGTAATTCAATAAGGGAGGATTGGCGATGAAGCGATTTTTTATGTTTGTGACAGCGGTGATTCTGATCTTTTCCCTGACGGCATGCGGAGGCAGCAGCGAGAAAAAGAAATCTGACGAGGGAACCAGTGAGGTGGCCATGATCGTAGATGGCGAGCAGCTGGCAGAAGGCTCTGTGGATCAGAACACATGGCTGAGTGTAAAAGCGCTTGCTGATGAAAATGGTCTGAGCAGTCAGTATTATACTACGAAGGATCCGTCGAAAGATACGTATCTGGCATCGATCCAGAAGGCTGTAGACAAGGGAGCAAAATTCATTGTGCTTCCGGGCAGCAATTTTGAAACGGCGGCGTATGCGGCACAGTCGGCGTATCCGGACGTGGATTTTCTGCTGATCGACGGGGTGCCTCACGATGAAAACGGTGCATATGCGACAGCATCCAATATGGTCAGCATGGTCTTTGCAGAAGAAGAGGCCGGGTATCTGGCGGGCTATGCGGCGGTAAAGGAAGGATATACGAAGCTGGGATTTTTAGGCGGACAGGAGATACCTTCTGTCAAACGCTATGGCTATGGATTCGTGCAGGGAGCTGCGGCAGCTGCGGCTGAAAAGGAAAAGAAGGTGGAGATAAGGTATCAGTACACCGGATCCAACGATGCGTCCGATGCGGCAAAGGACACGGCGTCAGCCTGGTATAAGGACGGCACGCAGGTGATCTTTGCAAGCGGAGGCTCCATAAACAGTTCTGTGATCAAGGCAGCTGAAAAGGTGGATAAAAAGAAGAAGAAGGTGATCGGATCCGATGTGGATCAGAGCGAGCTGTCGGATACTGTGCTGACTTCCGCAGAAAAAAATCTGGACAAGGCGGTCGGTGATCTTATGAAGGACTATGCGTCGGATAAGTTTGTAGGCGGCATGGCGTTCAACTATGCGGCGAAAAATAACGGCGTTGCTCTGGAAATCGATAACGGAAGATTCGACAAGTTCACGCAGGAGGACTACGATGCCGTTTTCGCGAAATTGAAATCCGGTGAAATCGAACTGAAGAAGGATACCGGAGCAGGTTCTGCAGCAGAACTTGCAGGTGACTGGGTCACTATAGTGCAATAGAAAACAGAAACGCATGTTTTTGTAAATAAAAGGAAAGTGATGAGAAAAGTATGGATGGAAGCAAGGAGAATGGGAGGAGAAAGAAAATGAAAATCAACAGAACCAGAGAAAGAATCTTAGACAAATCCATTGAGTTATTCAATCGGAAGCAGGCGTCAAACGTAAGTACGGTACAGATCTCGACCGCACTGGAAATCAGCCCGGGAAATCTGTATTACTACTACACCAACAAGGAAGAAGTGATCCGCTGCACCTGGAAAGAACGGATGGTGCCGGAGATCACAGAGATTCTGGAAACGGCAGAGGAAATCAACGATAAAAAAGATCTGGAACAGTATCTGAAGAAGTTCCTGGCGCACTATGCCAAGTTCCGTTTCTTTTATACAGAGAGAACGACGATGTTTTATAATGACGATGAGATGGAAGATCTGTATGTCGAAACGGCTGTGCAGGAAAAGGAAACTCTGGAAGCTGTATTTAACCGGTGGGCAGGCGAAGGCAAAGCTGATTTCAGCAAAGAGGATGCAAAGCTTCTGGCAGACAGCAGCATGATCCTTCTGGAAGCACTGGCTGCCGACAATAAAAACGCAGGAGAAGTTGAAGAAGGGGACAAAGAATTTCAGGCGTATGCAGACAAGGCTTTAAGCTATGTGATGGCTGCACTGGGGGCTCACCTGAAATAAGAAAGAATTTATGAAAAAAGAAAAAGGACAAAAAGTAAAGTTTATTGTCTACGTTGTGGTAAGGGTTTTAGTCGTTCTGGCGCTGATCAGGCAGATCTGGGAGCACGACTGGCACGACGTGATGCTGTGCGGCATGACGCTGATCCTGCTGTTTCTGCCGACGCTCTTGTCAAAACAGCTGGCTCTGCGACTGCCTAATGTGCTGGAGATAATCATCGTGGTCTTTATCTTTGCAGCAGAGATCCTGGGGGAAGTCCATGGATTTTATGTGATATTCCCCAACTGGGATGATATCCTGCATACGACGAACGGATTTCTGGCAGCAGCCATCGGGATCGCGCTGGTGGACGTGCTCAATCAGCATGAAAACGTCAAGCTGAATTTGTCGCCGGCTTTTGTGGCGGTAGTTTCGTTCTGCTTTTCCATGACGATAGGCGTGCTGTGGGAATTCTTTGAATGCAGCATGGATATGTTCTGCGGGACAGATATGCAGAAGGATACATGGATCTCCGCGTTCAATTCTGTTGCCATCAATCCGGACGGTGTTAATGTGCCGGTTCATGTGGATGTGGATTCCGTGACAGTAAACGGCCAGGTGTGGCAGCAGTACCTTGATATCGGTCTTTATGACACGATGCAGGATCTGTTCGTAAACTTTATCGGAGCCGTGGTGTTCTCCATCATCGGTTACATATACATTAAAAACAGAGGACGCGGGATCGCAGCCGAGTTTATTCCAACGATGGATATGGAAAAATTTGAAGAAATAAAAGAAGAACATCAGGAAGAACTGGATCATCTTCTGCATGATAAACTGAAGCTGTCTAAAAAAGAGGAAAAACAGCAGACGGATGATACGGAAAAAGAATAGAAATAAGAGGCAGGGAGCAGTTACAGGTGGCTGCTCCCTCTTTTTAAATAAATCTTAAACGCTCACTGGATTTTTTCTTAAGGATTCCTGTGGCATAATAACAGTGGAGGTGGAAGAGGAATGTATAACATATTGATCTGTGATGATGAACCGGATATCGTATCGGCATTGAAAATATATCTGACAGGTGATGAATATCAGCTGTTTGAGACGTATAACGGCAGGCAGGCTCTGGAAACCGTGGACAACAATGAGATCCATCTGGTACTGCTGGACATCATGATGCCGGAAATGGACGGGATCCAGACGCTTAGCAGGATCCGTGAACATCACAATATGCCGGTCATTTTTCTGACGGCAAAAGGAGAAGATACAGATAAGATCCTGGGACTGAATATCGGGGCAGATGATTATGTGACCAAACCTTTTAATCCGGTAGAGCTTTTGGCCCTGTCTCTTATACACATCTGACGCTGCCG
>NZ_JACRWC010000087.1 GCF_014306095.1 Lentihominibacter faecis | reverse complement strand
GATGTGTATAAGAGACAGGATCGCACCGGCTGTGCGTACTGCCTGGGGTGAAAGCGTCGGACTTTACAGAGAGGAAAGCACGCTGGGCAAGCTGGTGGCTGCATTGAAGCAGATCGGCTTCGATTACGTCTTTGATACGGGATTCACAGCTGACCTGACCATTATGGAGGAAGGCAGCGAATTCCTCCAGCACTTTGGAGAAAAAGATAAGCACAAGTGGCCGCTGTTCACTTCATGCTGCCCGGGCTGGGTTCGTTTCGTGAAGAACGAATTCCCGGAATTTGCAGAGAATCTTTCTACTGCAAAATCTCCGCAGCAGATGTTCGGCGCCATGAGCAAGACATATATCGCACAGAAGCTGGGCGTGGATCCGGAAAAGATCTATTCTGTTTCCATCATGCCTTGTACGGCGAAGAAATATGAATGTGATGTAGAAGAAGTCAATGATGCTGATGCGGGCAAAGACGTGGATCTGGTACTGACGACCAGAGAAATGGGAAGACTGATCAATGCGGATCGTATCAAGACTGACGAGCTGGAAGAAGCTCCGTTTGATGATTTCTTTGGCGAAGCGACCGGAGCCGGCATCATATTCGGTGCGACCGGCGGTGTTATGGAGGCAGCGCTGCGTTCGGCTCACTTCCTGCTGACGGGCAAGAACCCGAAGACGGACGCCTTTAAGAAGGTAAGAGGCGTTAAGGGCTGGAAAGAAGCCATCTTTGAAATTGAAGGCGTTGCAGTCAAGGTGGCGGTTGCCAGCGGACTGGGCAACACGAGAGAACTGCTGACCGCTTTGAAGAAGGGCGAAGTGGAATACGATTTCGTAGAGATCATGGCATGCCCTGGCGGATGTGCAGGTGGCGGCGGACAGCCGATCCACGATGGATCCGAACTGGCAGAAGAACGAGGCAAGACTCTGTACGGCATCGACAGTACAGCAGAACTGCGATTCTCCCACGAGAATCCGACGGTGCAGCTGGCCTATAAGGAATTCCTGGGCGAACCTCTTTCCAAGAGAGCTCACGAACTGCTCCACACTCACATTACAGACTGGACGCTGTAAGATTCTGAATATTGATAGTACAACAGGATTATCATAAACGAAAAACGATCCCTGAGAGATGGAATATCTTTTAGGGGTCGTTTTTTGCGGATAAGTAAAAGACCGGTTGCGGCTGCGAAGATACTATCCCAGCAGATTCAATGTGATGGTGCTGATCATGATCACCAACAGGGATATGTAGCCGATTTTCGTCAGCTTTTGTTTATAGAAGAGATAGCCGACACAGGAAGTCGCGATGATGCCGACAGAACTCCATGTGGCATAGGCGATCCCAAGATCGATTCCCAGCAGGGCAATGCCAAACAGCCCGTAACTTATAGAGTATCCCAGTATGCAGACGATGGTCGGTTTTGGGTTTGTAAAGCCTTTCGTGGCCACTGTTAAGGAAGATGCGATCGCTTCGGCCAGGATAGAGATGGCGAGCAAGATGTATGAATTTAGCATGATCCATTCTCCTCTCTATTTGCGTCGTTTGTGTTTTCTGCTGTTTCTCTGCTTTCTGTTTCGGCGTTTTCAGGATCCTCGGCAGGCGTTCCCCACATGTTCATGGTGAAGGTGGCGGCAGCCAGAATGATTATCGATATCCAGCCGATGGGCGAAAGGTGCTGGTGAAAGAAAAAGACGCCCAACAGTGTGCACGCCAGTGTCCCGACTACGCACCAGGTCGCATAAGCGATGGGTAGATCGATAATATGCAGGATTTTGGAAAAAAGGAAAAAGGAAAATACTATAGCGATGATAGCTGCGATCCCCAGCAGTGCATGATCGTATCCGTGGGATGCCGTCAGCATGGCATCTCCGATGACCTCGACGACGATGGATATCGCCAGGATCATATAAGCTGTCCGTTTTGATACGTTTAACATTCTTACCTCCATGTCTGTAACCGTTGCAATTATTTTGTGTAGATTGCCTGTAACATTTTTCTTATACACCTTGCCCTTACGGTAAAGTCAAGGAAATCTCACCTCAAACAGTCTTAAAACTTAAGAAGTCATGGAAAAACCCGCAAAACTTTAACGTTAACGTAAAGGTTTGCTCCCCTTGCCATTCCAGTCGAAATCCCCTATAGTGAGGCAAAAACGGGAGGTTATATCATGAGTGAAAATCGGTATGTAACAGAGGAGAGTCTGATCCGGTTTCAGGGATTCCTGCAGCAGGAGGAGCGAAGTGCAGGAACGATCGAAAAGTATATGCGGGATGTGAAGAATTTTGCTGCCTGGATCGAGGATCAAAGCTCCGTTCCGTCAGGATTTTCCTGCTGCGAGGTCACCAAGAACACTGCCGTCCGGTGGAAACAGTATCTCCTGCAAAGCGGTCGCGCCCCGTCGACGGTCAACTCTATGCTGGCTGCAGTCAATACGTATTTCAAGTTTATGTGCTGGCAGGATCTTCGTATCAAGGCGATCCGGCTGCAAAAGTCTTTTTTTCGCAGCAGTGACCGTGAGTTGACAAAAACAGAATATGAAAAGCTGATTTCCGCCGCACGCAGAAAAGGTGATGAGCAGTTGGTGCTTTTGATGGAGACCATATGCGCTACGGGGATCCGGGTAAGCGAAGTGCGCTATATCACTCGGGAAGCCGCTGCAAAGGGCCGCACGCAGATCTCTTTAAAAGGAAAACTGAGAACGATCCTGATCCCGGGGCAGCTTTGTCGGAAGCTGCAGAAATATGCCCGGAAAAAGGGGATCGGATCAGGGGAGCTTTTCCTGACGACAGGCGGCCGGCGGCTTGATCGAAGACAGATCTGGGCGAAGATGAAAGCTCTCTGTGGGGCAGCAGGCGTCGCCAGGGAAAAGGTGTTTCCTCATAATCTGCGTCATCTCTTTGCCCGGTGTTTTTACCGTGCTTCCCGTGACATTTCGGCCCTCGCCAACATGCTGGGCCACAGCAGCATCGAGACCACGCGGATCTATCTGGTATCCACGGAAGATGTTTACGCAAAAAAAATAGCCCGCCTTGGGCTGGTGCAGCGGACAAAATGAATATTTTGTCCTCTTTTCTGCAAATGTTGACTAATTTACTACTTAATTAATAACACTATATTACCATACCCCCCTACTACCTGCAAGTAATAACATGCAAATTCTAGATAAGTTTTGTTAACTTGGAGGGGATTATCTTTCTGTATTAGCGTATGACAAAGAATCGTTCCGGGAAAATCAGAACGATTTTTTATCATGCCTGAAAGCATTTCTAATCAGACTTTTTTGATCCTGCATTCCTTTTTTGTAAAAATCCTGATGATCAGTCAAGATCAGGACGCCTGATGTTTAAACACAGCGGATCTTCAGTTATTGCAAGGCTTTAGATCGCGGACAAAATATTCATTTTGTCAAAGAAAAAAGGAAAGGGGGCTTTGCATGGGGCGAGGGAGATTCACCGAAGAGGAAATGGATCGCCTGCTTCAAAATCCATATGTGACAGATGTTAACCGGACGAGTATCTCCTATTCCAGAGAATTCAAGCAGCTCTTTATGGGAGAATATACTGCAGGAAGACGCCCGGTGCAGATCTTTCGGGATGCGGGCTTTGATATCGACATGCTGGGGTCGAAGAGGATCGAGAGAGCTTGTGCCCGCTGGAAGGAATCTTATGAAAGCGGGACGCTGGGAAGCCGGGAGGCTGTTTTGCATAAAGGAAAAGATGGGGAAGAGCAGGCGTACGACCCGGAGCAGACCCAAAGCAATAAGAGGAAGCTTGTAGACCAATGCAGAGAGCAGGAAAAGACCATACGGATGCTGCGGGCGGAAGTGGAGTTTTTTCGGGAGCTTTGTAGAAGAGGCATCCAGTTAAGCCCGGAGGGAAGAGATCATGAGGTGATCTGCCAGATCATAAGCGACGTGGCAGAGAAGGAAGAATGCCGGAACTGTGTGACCCATCTTTGCGAGACAGCAGGGATCAGCCGGAGTCTGTATTACCAGAACAAGCGGCGAAGAGAGCGGGGCGCGCAGCGTATGACAGATAACCATGGTGACAGCGGTGAATAGCAATAAAACGGTAGTTATAGTAGGATTGAAAGGATAAAACGATGAAGAAGAGAAAATTAGTACTGGCACTGATGCTGAGTCTGATGATGCTGGTGACCATGATCCCGTCGTTTAGTTTCGCGGATGCGACAGGCGGCACTGGAAGCAGTGCTGCGACTTCTGGGTATTGCGGAGCGACAGGAAACGATCATGTGACGTGGAAGCTGACGCAGAATAATAGTGACGCTGCCAATCCAACGTATACGCTGACGATTGACGGAAGTGGAGCGATGGCGGATTATAAGGCTCCAGTAGGCAAAAATATTAATATTGCCGAGGCAGCACCGTGGTATCAGACTCTGAGTGCCGATGCCACGACAAAACTGTTCCCGATTACCAATATCGAGATCGGTGACAAGGTCACTGGATTAGGAGACTATGCGTTTGCATATACTGGGATTACGGCTATCGGATTTTATAAAAATGTGACGGATTACGGCGATAATCTGTATTCCCACTGTTCCAAAGTCGAAGTAGTTGACTGGGCTGGTTTTAACCCGAAGAACATTTCTGACGGATACGTAACTGAACAGACGGCGACCGGTTCTTTCGTACCGTTCGGTATGTTTGACTATTGCGAAAAACTGGATCAGTGTAAAAACGGAGCAACGACTTATCCTGCTGGAAAATTAGTATTTCCTGAAAATATCACAGGTGTTATGACAGCTGCATTCAGAGGAACGGGTTTCAGCTCGATCGACTTTGAAAGTAGCAACCTGACCCGCGCTGGCGCATATGTGTTTTCTTATATGCCAAACTTGACGGAGCTTACAGTTCCGGGCAAGGTGGAATTCTATCAACAGAACGGTGACCTGCAGTCCTCCGCATTTCAAGGCTGTGCAGCTTTGGAGAAAGTAACGCTGGATGACTCCGTGACGATCATTCCTTACAGAATGTTTTCCCAATGTTCCAAACTTGCTGAGGTGCAGGCGGATAAAGCTGATTCAAAGCTGGAAACGATCGACAGAAATGCATTTGCTCAATGCGGTAAATTAGCAAGCTTTACATTCCCGGACGCATTGAAAAACCTTAGAAATTCTGCTTTTATTCAGACTGGTTTGACCAGTGTAGAACTAGGTGCTGTTGAAACTTTGGACAATAACGTATTCCAGGGTTGCTCAGCCTTGACGACCGTGAACATCGAAGGTACTAAAGATTTAAAACTTCCGGGGAGCCTGTTCAATGGAAGCTGGAATAACAGCACCCATGGTTTCGATAATGATGGCGCGAAGTTGACAAGCTTTACAGTCGAAAATGGTGATTTATCGGATTTCAGTTTAAGTGGCTCGAAAACGACTCTGAAAAACGTTGTGCTGGGCGACGGTGTGACCAATGTCCCGAACGGATTGCTGTCAGGATTTGAAGTGCTGGAAACAGTATCCCTTGGCAAAGGAGTAACATCAATTGCAGACAATACATTTAAAGAATGTACCTCGCTGAAATCCATCGAATTATCCGAGGGGTTAACATCAATCGGAAATCATGCGTTTAATGGATGCACAAGTCTGGCTGCAGTTCATCTGGAAAAGGCTACTGCACTCAAAACGTTAGGACGGAGCGCATTTGAGGGGTGCACGGCTTTAACGGAAATCGCAATTCCTGATGCAGTGACCGAGATCGGAAACAATGCATTTTGCAAGTGCAGTAAGTTGATCAAAGTTGATATTTCACCAAATTCCAAGCTGACGACTATTGGCGGCGGTGCATTCGTAAATTCTGAAGTACCGTACTTTTACATTCCCTCCGGTGTGACAGTAGGCCAGCAGGCATTTTTCTTTAACGCGGAACCGACGAATAAAAAGATTACTTATGATTTAAGCGGATGGGACACAAAGAATTTAAACACAAGTGTATTTGGAAAATGGTGCTTTAGCCAGCATTGGGATCATACTAACTATCGGGAAATCGCGCGCACGTTCTATCTTCCTGATGATACAGTTGTGCCGTACTTGCCGGTAGGAACCAGCTCCATCTATACTGCTGTTGATCCTAGCGACAAGGCAGATCGTACAAGAAATGCGGTTTACGCTGTGACTAACGGAGGTACGTTCGCTAAAAATACAGATTTTACAACGGATACCCTTGCAACGCCAATCAAGGAAAATCACAAGTTCTTAGGCTGGTATGATAATAAAGGTTGCGATGGTACTGCTGTAAGTACTGCTCCAACGGCAGGTAAGACCTACTATGCGAAATGGGGAGAAAAAGCTCATTCCACCATCACATTAAACTCAGTTGATAACAAGACTTACGATGGCAACCAGATCGAATTGACAGCAGATAATTGTACTGTAACAGGCAGCACAGGAGCTATCACATTTGTTTATCAGCAGAAGGATGGAGATCACTGGACAGATCTTGATGCGGCACCGGTATATGTCGGTGAATACAGGGTGAAGGCAACTGTGGCAGAAGATGATACCCATGCAAGTGCAGACTCTGATTATGTGAACTTTACCATAGCGAAAGCGAATCCATCATACAAGGTGCCACAGAATCTGGAAGCCATCGAAGGGCAGACTCTGGCAAAAGTGAAGCTGCCGGAAGGCTTTACTTGGGAACAGCCTACAACTACTTCTGTAGGCAACCCGGGAACCAATACGTTCACCGTAACATATACGCCGGTTGATACAGACAACTATAATACGATCGAAGGTATTAACGTAACGCTGAAAGTCCACATGAAATGGGTCGCTTTGAATGAAGTCCCTGTCATCAATGCGGAAGACAAGACTTTGACGGTTGGAGATAACTTCGATCCGAAGAGTGGCGTAACGGCGACTGATAAAGAAGATGGAGACCTGACGGATCAGATCGAGATCGTGAAAAACACCGTAGATACATCCAAGGCTGGTCTTTATAGCGTGACGTATGAGGTAACGGATAAAGACGGAGCCTCAGTGGAGAAGTCGATCAACGTGGTAGTCAAAGAAAAGACAGCTCCACCGACAACGGTATCGCAGGACGGTTCCGCCAACGGCACCAAGACCGGCGATACAATGCCGATCGGCATGCTGGCAGTGCTGATGCTGGCTGCAGCAGCAGGGATCGTATTTTGTGGCAGAAAGCTGTATAAGAGCAGATAGATAAAATAGCAAAACTTAATACGCAATAACGAAACGGGAGATTCAAAATGAGTGGATTGCATGTCAGCAGACCACCGTCGTTGGATCTCCCGTTTTCTGCACCCGGGATTCTGGTGATCCAGGGCTGCAGGACTGACCTGATTAGAGCTGCTTCGACGGTCGATTCATCCTTAACGGGCTTAATTCCCGAAATAACGATGAAACCGGGTGAAATCGACCTGCGCTTTAAGGCCTTTCATCTTTAAACTTGCGGTGCTGGCTAATAGGGATGAAAATCTGCCTAAATTTTGGTAAATTTTCATCCTAACGCTGCCAACGCTAAGCTATGGATTCATCATCCCTATCCCCCTTCATCCTAACTCTAAAAATGGCTAGTCAAAGTTTCTTGGTGTAAGAATAATTGGATTCTTCCATGACGTTTATCACGCTGATTTCATCCCTATATCCCACGGGTATAGTGCTAGTGGGATGAAGTTCTAGCGTGTTATCTGTTTTACAAGTAGAATGGTTCGCTTGAATGGAAATATTTTAAGACGTTTCATCCTTCATCACAATGAACCTGGCGTTGTAGGATGAAATCCTGAGGTGGACATCGAAGGAAGCCTCTGAAAATCCCTGGCAGAGTACTCTTTTAACACGTTTTCATCCTGTGAGCCTTACTGCGAGGGAGTTCAAGGATGAAATCAGCGTGACGTAATAACTCCTTCATGGATTTGCTCGGCTATCGCTGGGATCAGCGAATATAATTCTGCAAATATCGCTAAAA
>NZ_JACRWC010000023.1 GCF_014306095.1 Lentihominibacter faecis | reverse complement strand
AATTTATACATTTTTATAGAAACTTATAGAACCCCGACAGGGGACGGAAACGTGTTAGCACATACTATGAAGCTGATTATGACTAATAAGAAACTCATAGACCCCCGATAGGGGACGGAAACGATGTAAAATAATCATGGTACTTATTGGCAAATAAATAGAAACTCATAGAACCCCGACAGGGGACGGAAACTTCAAGCGGCTCTGATGTTTTAAAATCACGAATTACGATAGAAACTTATAGAACCCCGACAGGGGACGGAAAAGTGGTAACATTGTTGTTTTTCCACCAACACCAGATAATAGAAACTTATAGAACCCCGATAGGGGACGGAAACTTCTGCTGGTTATAATCAATATCGAAGTCATCAAACATATTGTAAAAACTCATAGAACCTCGGCAGGGGACGGAAACGTCTTAGTATTTTCTCCCATGAACTCCTTCCAGTGAATAGAAACTTATAGAACCCCGACAGGGGACGGAAACTTACACTGTCTTCAACCCATAAAGTTTCTTCCAGATACTGATAGAAACTTATAGAATCCCGACAGGGGACGGAAACTTCCACAGTTTTCTGTGTTCTTCCTCATAATTGATAGAAATTCATAGAACCCCGATAGGGGACGGAAACAAAATAAGGATTGCTGCAAACGCTCTCATGCTGTCATAGAAACTTATAGAACCCCGTTAGGGGACGGAAACAAGTACATTTTCCATTTTCGGTTTTCGATGCGTATAGAAACTCATAGAACCCCGGCAGGGGACGGAAACAAATCGACCAATTTGTTATTAGATAATTTATACATTTTTATAGAAACTTATAGAACCCCGACAGGGGACGGAAACGTGTTAGCACATACTATGAAGCTGATTATGACTAATAAGAAACTCATAGAACCCCGACAGGGGACGGAAACTTCATTCGCTTTGTCTTGTTCGCCGTTCTGTGAAAATAATAGAAACTCATAGAGCCCCGACAGGGGACGGAAATTTTCAACCACCGTCCTTATCACTTTCGTGCAGCACATAGAAACTTATAGAACCTCGACAGGGGACGGAAACTGTTGGTATGTCTTTGCGTCATACTTTGCGTTTGCATAGAAACTCATAGAACCCCGGCAGGGGACGGAAACTTCGTCTTAATTTTCAAAGACTCATCAGACGGTTATAGAAACTTATAGACCCCCGACAGGGGACAGAAACAATAATGTAAAGCTTATTTTTAAAATGGAAAATAAACGTGGTGCACGCATAACTAATGTGTCTCAATCTGGACAACCAGAAGGAGAAGTATTACACAAAACTAACGAGTCATGTACAATTAAATCTGTTAGAAAACAAGGTTTCTATTATGTAGCAACGTTAGAAGATTCTGAGTAGGAGGTAACTTAAATGAAAAGTAAGAAAAATGATGAACAGGTGAGTATTACAAAAAGATGGGAATTGGATGGTCTTCCTAAGATAACACCCAAGAAAAGTACAAAAAAATGGCAAAAAAATCCAAGTAAATAGAAACCTACGGACCCCCGACAGGGGACGGTTAATTGCTTTGCAGAAATGAAGGAAGGGTGTATTTATGAGTTATCTATATGTGAATGAACAGGGTGCTCGGATCGGTGTGGATGGCGGATATATCACAGTACAGATGAAGAATGATCTGCTTCGCAAGATTCCATCGGAAACATTGGAAAATATCTCGCTGTTTGGGAATGTATCCATTACCACTCAGGCTATGCAGAGGTGTTTGAAACTAGGAATAACATTAAATTTCTTCTCTTCTAATGGGCGTTATTATGGGCATTTGACCCCGACTGCTCGATGCCGGATCACAAGACAGCGGAAGCAATTCGCTATAACGGGAGAAGATAACTTTGTTCAGGCTTTTGCAAGAGAAATCTTAGGCGCTAAAATACATAACCAGAAAGTCGTGTTAAAACGATACCTTACAAAGCAAACGCCGGAAATCCTCGAAGCTGTAAAACAGATCGAAAACGCAGAGAGAAAACTTTGCAGATGTGAATCGCTAGATGCAATGAAAGGTTACGAAGGGATTGCAGCAAGATACTATTTCGCAGCATTAAGCGAAATAATCGAGCCTGATTTTAAGTTTTTCGGGCGGAATCGGATGCCTCCGAAAGATCCTTTTAATTCCATGCTTAGTTTGGGATACACCCTGTTGATGCATGAGATCTATGGATTGATCGAAGGACATGGGCTGAATGCTTATGCGGGATTTTTGCATCAGGATCGTGAGAAACATCCAACTCTGGCAAGCGATTTGATGGAAGAATGGCGTGCAGTCATTGTAGATTCGGTTGTTTTGAGCCTGATTCAGGGACATGAGATTCCTATCGATGGATTCCAGGATGATCATGAGACTGGAGGGATTCTTTTGATGAATGACACTTTTCGCATTTTTGTACGCAAATACGAGAAAAAACTGCGTTCAGAAATCCGCTATTTGCAGAGCGAAGGGAGGCAAAGTTATCGTGCATTATTGAATCAGCAGGTATTATTGTTTGCAAAAGCAATCGACGAAGAAGACCCGGAGATCTACAAGGCTGTTCGCATACGATAGGTGGACTTTATGAAAGATATCATGAAAGAAAACTATATGTTTGATACGGAAAATATTACATCTGTATCCAAAAATATGATCGTTGTGTGTTATGATATATCTGACAATAAAAGACGTAATCAGATGGTAAAGCTACTGGAACGTTATTTGTTTCGTGTCCAGCGTTCTGTATTTGAAGCGATGTTGACGAAACAGAAAACGAAACAGCTCAATCAGGAGTTGGCGCGTTTTGCAAAGGATGATGACAATATTCGGATTTATAAAATCAATGGTTCTGGGGATGTGACAGTATATGGAAATGCACAGATGCTGGAAGATGAAGAAATCATCATCATTTGAAGAATTATAGAAAGCAATGAGGAATAAAATGGACAAGCAGAAAATACTTTTTTCACCCCTAGGCGGGACAGATCCTATTTCGAATTTTCGTGACGGGTCTATGTTGCACATATGCCGGATCTACAAACCGGATATAGTGATTTTATATATGTCAAAAGAAATGTACGACTATCATGTGAAGGATAATCGGTATTTGTACTGCCTTGATAAATTATCTGAACTGATCGACCATAAGTTTGAGGTGAAATTGATCGAACGTCCGGAACTGACAGAAGTTCAAGATTTTGATTATTTTTATCAGGAATTTGAAACCTTGCTGCGTGAAATTCACAAAGAATATGAAGGAGAAATTCTTTTGAATATATCCTCTGGAACCCCAGCAATGAAAAACGCATTGAATATAATGGCAGATCTTATGGAAATCAGACTGCATCCGATCCAAGTAGTTACGCCGGAGGGAAAAATCAACTCTCACGAAGAGGATAAGGATAACTACGATGTGGAATCTTACTGGGATCTAAACCAGGACAACGATCCGGACACTTTTTATGATAGAACAACACTGATCAAAAGTCGCAATCAAACAGCCATGTTTACGATCAATAATATTCGTAAGCTGATCGACGCTTGTGATTATCCGGCGGCTTTGGATCTGGCGAGAAGTATTCATGAACTGATTCCTCAGAAAGCGATTCAGCTTTTGGAAATCGCTTGTGCCAGGATCAATCTTGATTATTCTAGCTATACCAAGGCGGGTGGAAACAAATATTCCTTCATGCCGGTACAAGGCAGCGACGCCCGGGATATTGTGGAGTATATTTTGATCTTACAGATCAAAGCCGAAAAAGAGGAATATGCGGATTTGCTGCGTGCAATCACGCCGGTGTTTTTTGAATTGTGTAAAATGGTAGTACGAAAACGGTGTGGGATAGATCTTGAAAAAGTGACATATGTAAGTAAAACTACTGGAGCATTCCGTTGGAAAAATAATTTGCAGAATATTGATAAAAAGTTATATGATTTTTTCATTGAGAGCTATGGAAAATACCGGGGCGGATATGTTGTAAGTGATCAGTTGACAAAAATGATCTGTAAATTTGACACTGATCCTGCTTGCAAAAAAGCGTTTGATGAATTTCGTGGCATTGAAGAAGCAGTACGTAATATCGCTGCGCATAATCTGGTATCCATCACAGATGATTGGATTAAATCTAAATGTGGATGCAACATAAATCAAATTGTTAAAAAGCTAAAATCTCTGGTTGCAATTTCTGGCATCAAAGTTACCTCTGACAGTTGGGATTCTTATGTAGCTATGAATACACTGATTAAAGAAGCATTTCTGTTAGAAGTATAGCAAGAGAGGAGCTTATCATGAAAACAGAACAGATCCGGCTGATCCAAGATACTTATACTGTTCCTGCGGAGGTGGGCGGGTATCTGGTGACATGCCCGGGATGCGGCGCACGTATCAATTTATATGATATGTATCATGGCTTTTGCCCGTGGTGCGAGAGCAGTATGAAGAAGCATCGCGACAGGATGATCCGGATCCTGCGGACACTGGATTACCGGATCGACCAAAGTGAATCGAAAAATGTGATCGTTCCGGCAGGCTATCTTCCGGTGCAGCAGCTCCAGCACTGGCTAGAGCATTCCGGTGAGATCTCTGGCGGAAGGGACGCCCGTAAAATCGTTGAAATCAAGGAGCTCCATGAAGGGGACAAGCATTTGCGCGCCTTGTGCGCGGTCTGCCTGGGAGGAGCTTATGAAAAAGCTTTGCAGGATCGTGATCCGGAGAAAGCAAAAAGCATTTTGCAGGGGCTTGCTACAGCAGAGGAAGAAAAATTCATCAAGTTTTCTTTGCATAAAGCGATCGATCTGCTGGCGGGAGAATGGCCGCGGAAGGTGAAGCTTTTGCAGCAGGCACGAGATCAGATAAGCGAAGTATTTAGATCTGAATATGTGCTGGAAGTGCTGCAAAGACTGGATTCGGAGGTGTAAGCGTGGAGACAAGATCCGTTTCTGATTTTAGTGTATTTTGCCCGGTTTGCGGGATAGAACAGAATCTGTACGATATTGCCGAGGGGCAGTGCATGATCTGCGGTACGGATCTGACGGCCGAGAAGAAGAAGCTGATGAAGGTGCTTCTGGCGCAGGATATATTTTTTGACTGCGATGAAAACGGTCATATCGTAGTGCCGGAGAGTGTTGTAAAAACGGGGACTCCGGCGGCGAAACCTGAGAACTTAGCGGCGAAACCTGAGGCTCCGGCGGTGCTCCATTTTAAAGGGCAGTTCAGCGAAATCGAGTATTATAAACATAAAGTGATCCAGATCCCGGATGAAGGGAAGCTGATCGTGCAGGTGTATTTTCATTTTAAAAACCTTGCAGGGAAACCAAAGTGTTTTTTGGACTGTTCTCAAATGCAGCTTTTTCAGCATGGTATGTCGAAGGATTTTTATCCAGGCTCCACTGATACAGAATCTCTCAACGCAGGAATCGTAATTCTGCCGGGATACAGTTTAGATGTGGCGAAGGGATTTGAAATACAGGACTATTCTGATGTTTTGCTAAGATATGTGCCGTGGGATGAAGACTTTGATCTGGAGTTTACACAGACCCTGCACCTGGAGAAAAGTGAAACTTCCGACGGGTTTGAGATGGCGTTTTTGGAGAATAAGCTTGTGGATTTCCTGCGGGACATTATTCATGAAAAGCTGCTGCAGGACAATAATTATGTGCGGCTGATGCGGCAGTTTGAACGGAAACATACGGAGAAAAGCGATGAGCAGGGTCTGGATGCGGCACTGATGGTGTTTTTCCTGAACTGGATGAATGATCATTTGACTGAAAAGGAACTGCAGGCTGCGGTGGATCGAAGGAAAAAGCAGGAGCAGGAAATGGAAGGACCGCTGGAAATCGTTATTGATCTGGCTGATCTGGGTTACGGAGATAACGAGGATTATGCGGAGCATGTTCCGGACGATGGCGACGATGGCGACGACTGGGAAATCGAGGATCCGGATGATGTAGAAGAAGAATCGGAATTCTATGAACCACCGGTTGACTACGAAGATGAAGATGCCATTGCCCTTGATATGGAAGAAGCTATTGATGATGCGATCATGTTCCACGGTGGAAACCCATTTGACTGGGATACGCGCAGTGATTTCCTGGATGATCCGCTGGGCTTTGGGGATGATGATGCGTGAAGGGACGGCTTCGCAAAAATGTACCAAATCAGCTGTTTTCGCGAGCAAAAACAGAAAGTGAATGATCAGTCAAGCGAATTGTCAGCAATAGAGTAACATTTATGGGATATTATGGTGAAGAAAAGGTGCCTCAAAGTTTAATTTTTTTCTGTCGATCCATTGCGAAGTTATAAACAACAAAATAATATGCGGTATGTGATATAAAACAGCAAGTTGATTTCACAGCACATACGGGAATTCAGAGAAGAGCTTTTAAAATTCTGTTTTTGAAGCTTTTCTTTTTTATTTCTGCGGAAAATCGTGCCGGGTTTTGAAATCGTGCCGGGTTTTGGTGGCGGACTGGGACTTTATGAGGGCGGACTCATAAAGTCCCGGTGCATTCTCTCATAAATTCTTATCATAAATCCTGGGACAAGGAATATCTTGTACTAAGACAAGCACGAAAGAGAAAGAGGGCGGTATGATGAAACAAAATGCAGGCAAACGGATCGATAACATATTGATCAAGCTGCCGGAGTCGATGCGGGACAGGATCAAAAAACTCCCGGCGCAGACATTGCAACAGCTGGAGGAGATCCGGATCCGGACGAACACGGACACGCTGCTGATCAGCGGTGGCAGAGAGTATAGTCTTCGCGACGGGGTCGAGATCACGGCGGAGGTGCTGGAAGAGATCTTGAACCGGCTGCTGGATTATTCGTACTATGCTTATGAAGAGGAGCTTTCCCGCGGCTATATCACCATCGAAGGCGGCCACCGGGTAGGGATCTGCGGACGAGTGACCCTGGAAAACGGGCAGGTGCATCTCATCAAGGACGTTTCTTCCCTGAACATTCGACGCAGCCGGGAAATCACGGGAGCATCGGAGAAGATTTTGGGTGCGGTGCTTTCTCCTGCAAAAGCTCCGGCTGAAAGCGTTCCAAATGCAGGGATTTCTGCCGGTTGCGGGGGCGACAGGAGTCCTGCCCCTTCGGATCTTTTCGGTGTTTGCTCGTCTGCTGCCGGTTGCGGGGACGAAAAGAGTCTTGTGACCTCGGATCTTTCCGGTGTTTGTCCGTCTGCTGCTGATTATGGGAGGATGGTTGTCCGCAACACGCTGATAATATCCCCGCCAAAGTGCGGGAAGACGACGATGCTGCGGGATCTGGCGCGAAACCTCAGCAACGCGGGTTTTCGCATCGGGATCTGTGACGAGCGTTCGGAGATCGCAGGGTGTTACGACGGAAAAACCAGCTATGATCTGGGGCCTCGGACCGATGTGCTGGACGGATGCCCGAAAGCAGACGGTATCCTGATGCTGATCCGAGCCATGTCACCTGACGTGGTCATGACGGACGAGATCGGCAAGCCGGAGGATGCGGCCGCGATCCGGTCGGCTCTCAGCGCCGGTGTGAAGATCATCACGACGATCCACGGCAGCAGCTTTGAAGATGCTGCAAAGTCTGCAGTCGGCAGTCTTATCACGGATCACGTCTTCGAAACCCTGATTTTTCTATCGGCACAGCCGGTTACAGGCACAGTAGAAAAGATCCTTAGAATGCCGGAGGTATCCCATGGTTAAAGTCATCGCCGGGATCCTTTTGTTTTTCGGCTGTACAGCACTGGGATTTTCCAAAGCATCAGGCTATAAGAACCGACGAGTGGAACTGGAAGACACGCTGGAATTGATCCGGCTTTTGCACCTGGATATCTCGTATCGAAAGGATGCGCTGGCAAAGACTTTTCAACGAGCCGCCTTACAGAAATCCTGCTGGTTTGCAGATGTTTTGCAAGAATGCGCCGAAGGACTGACAGTCCAAAAGACGCTGGGAAAAGCCTGGCAGGATGCTTTGCATAAAGAAAAAGAAGGCTGCCCATTGCTTTCGGAAGATGTGGAGATACTTACCGATCTTTTCCTGGGGCTGGGCCTGTCTCTTATACACATCTGACGCTG
>NZ_JACRWC010000053.1 GCF_014306095.1 Lentihominibacter faecis | reverse complement strand
GGGCTCGGAGATGTGTATAAGAGACAGCATTTACAGGCGTTAGCCTGGAAGCAATGGTGCTTACCCTGGAAGGTCTCGGCGTGGATGCCATGGGGATCAACTGCTCTCTGGGACCGGTGGAAATTTTCCCGATGGCAGAAAAGCTGCGGAGCCTGACGGATCTGCCGCTGGTGATCAAACCGAATGCAGGCCTGCCGGATCCGGCAACGGGAGCATATGATATCACCTGTGATCAGTTTGTGGAGAAGATGGAAGATTTCTTGAAGTTGGGAATTGAACTGATCGGTGGATGCTGCGGAACGACGCCGGAATACATCGAAGGTCTGGCAGAGATCGCTGCAAAGTTCGGCGGAACAGAAGATTCTGCAAAGCCTTCGGAAGAGAAAAAGACGCTGCAGGTTTGCAGCGGGAACACTGTGGTAACGGTAGATCACGTTACGGTAATTGGAGAGAGGATCAATCCAACTGGGAAGAAACGTCTGAAACAGGCGCTTCTTGACGAGGATTTTGATTATATTTTATCGCAGGCGATCGAACAGATCGATGCCGGGGCGGAGATCCTGGATGTTAATGTCGGCGTTCCGTCTCTTGATGATGTAAAGATGCTGCCGCTGGTGATCAAAAAGCTTCAGTCGATCACGGGGCTTCCTTTGCAGATCGATTCGGGAAATCCGGAGGCTATTGAAGCAGCTCTTCGTGTGTATAACGGAAAAGCGATCGTAAACTCCGTAAACGGAGAAGAGAAGGTCATGGAAAATATTCTTCCGTTGGTAAAAAAATATGGTGCAGCGGTGGTTGGCCTCACCCTTGATGAAAACGGGATCCCAAATAAGGCGGAGGATAGGTTTGCTATTGCGAAGCGTATTTTGGAGCGTGCACTTGAGTATGGTATCCCGCGGGAAAATGTGATCATAGACTGCCTCACGCTGACGGCGTCTGCCCAGCAGAAAGAAGTCGTGGAAACGTTGAAGGCAGTACGGATGGTCAAGGAACAGCTGGGGCTTAAGACAGCGCTGGGTGTTTCCAATATCAGCTTTGGACTGCCCCTTCGTCCGATCATCAACAGGACGTTTTTAACGATGGCGATGGAATGCGGTCTGGATCTGCCTATCATAAACCCTAACAGTGAGGATATGATGGCTTCGATCTTCGCATTTCACGTGCTGCATAATATTGATGAAAATGCGATGGCATTTATTGAACGCTACGGGGATACGGCACTGGAGACTTCAAAAATTTCACAGAAAAAAGACACAGCTGTCACAGGATCTTCTGCAAATGGAGATGGAAGTCATGATATATTTTATTGTATCGAAAAAGGCATGAAAGCTGATACGGTAGTTGCCGTGGAAAAACTTTTGCAGGATCATACGGAGATGGAACTGGTCAATGACTTTCTGATCCCGGCACTGGATAAAGTGGGGCAGGGATTTGAAAAGGGAACGATCTTCCTGCCGCAGATGCTGCAGGCAGCAACGGCAGCACAGGCTGGATTCGATATCGTCAAGACAAAGCTGGCAGAAAGCGATAAAGAGACGGTTTCCCTTGGACAGGTAGTGATCGCCACGGTAAAAGGAGATATTCACGACATCGGAAAAAACATCGTAAAAGTCATCATGGAGAATTACGGATTCCAGATGATCGATCTGGGAAGAGATGTCCCTCCGGAAACCATTGTTGAGACGGTAAAAGAAAAAAATATCAAACTGGTAGGATTAAGTGCGCTGATGACGACGACGCTGAAGAGCATGGAAGAAACGATCGTGGCTGTCAAGGAGGCGGCTCCGGACTGTAAGGTAATGGTAGGAGGTGCTGTACTGACGGCGGATTATGCAGAAAAAATCGGAGCGGATTATTATTGTAAGGATGCGATGAAGTCGGTTGAAGCGGCACAGGAGGTTTTTCATGGGTAGATTCAATATGTGGATGGCAAATCTGATGCGGGGCAGGTACGGTATGGATCAGATGAATCGTACATTGTCGATCGTTGCATTGATTTTGATCGCGGCAAATTTATTTTTGCGTATGCGGATCATCAACTGGCTTGCGGTTGTTTTGCTGATATATATTTACTGTCGTGCATTTTCAAGGAACATAAACAGGAGAGCGGCTGAGAACCAGCGATATCTGCAGTTTGCAGGATCTGTTCGTTCTAAATTTGGCAGGGGAGCCGGGAATCCGTATGGACAGACTCCTCGGACGAAGGATAACACCCATAAGATTTTGCGCTGCCCCGGATGTGGGGAAAAGCTTCGCGTGCCCAAGGGTGCAGGCAAAATCAATATCAGCTGTCCTCATTGTCATACGAAATTCACAAAAAAAGTATAATATTAAAAAATTCTGCCAATCATTCTGTTGCAAAGCGTCAAGAAACAGTGTAAGATAAAGATAGATTAGAGTAATGCTATAGGAAAAGTAATAGGGGAGCAAACAAATGAGAAGAAAATCTAAGTATGTTGTTTTAAGTCTGGTTCTGTGTTTATCGATGATGCTGTTTCTTTGCGGTTGCGGAGAAGAGAAATCAGGTTCGACGATCGAAGAACCTGAGATCACAGGCAAGTATTTGCAGGAAGATTATTCGCAGCAGCTCCTGAACGATGGTGCAGAGACGGTAGTAGGTTATGTAACTCTGGATAAGCTGGGGGAAGGTGACTACAGTGTACATATTTCTGAGCGTCAGGTAGTAGCAAGTTCTGAATATAAAGATGGCTATTATATTGCAGACAATAATGTTGCCAAGGATGTGACTCTTGGTGCAGAAGGTCGTATTGCCTGCCAGAAGGGTAAAGAGCTTAACGTTGTTTCTGCAGATGATTTTATTCAGGATCACAACGATGGTGAGTCGCAGCTTTATACAGTATATCTCATGGGAGATTCTGCGGAACTGATATTGGCAACCGATCCGGCGGATGTAGAGACGAAATAGTAGTGCAGAGGACTTTGTATAGAGAAAAATCAGGATATTAGAAAAAGGTGTGGCATTGTTCCCGCCTTTTTTGATACAATAAAACCGTTGATTATATTACAGGAGGCAGAGAGGTTTTATGCCGATACCGAATCCAGTAGCGTTTACAATTTTTCATATTGATATCATGTGGTACGGGATACTGATCACTGCAGGGATTGCTCTTGCGACCATAGTTTGCATGAGGCGTGCACCGAAGCATGGGCTGGATGGAGACAGGATCCTGAATTTTGTTATTATCAGTGTGCCGGTGGCGATCGTGGGAGCACGGCTGTACTATGTGATCTTTAACTGGTCTATGTACGCGGGAGACTTGGCAAAGATCGTCAATATCCGTATGGGCGGACTGGCGATCCATGGCGGTCTGATTTTCGGCCTGGGAACGGCAGTCGTACTGTGCCTGATCTGGAAGATCCGCCCGCTGAACATCCTGGATCTGGCAGCTCCGTGCGTTGCTCTGGCGCAGGCTATAGGAAGGTGGGGGAATTACTTCAATTCTGAAGCCCATGGCGGTCCGACCAATTTGCCGTGGGCGGTGACAGTAAATGGACAGACGTATCACCCGACCTTTTTGTACGAGTCCATATGGTGCTTTCTGCTGTTTCTGTTTCTCCTTTACATGGATAACAGAAGAACGTTTGAAGGGCAGACGATCTGTCTTTATGGAATGCTGTATTCCGTGGAGCGATTCTTTGTGGAGGCCCTTCGGACAGACAGTTTGATGGTCGGACCGTTTAAGCAGGCACAGGTGATCAGTTTCGTGATTTTTGTGGTGTGTCTGGCAGGATATTTTATCCTTAGGAACCGCGGGAGAAAGATTGACCGAACGGCATAAAGCTTTCGGTTTTGCTGATAGAATAATAACGAGGAGAATAAGATTATGAAATTAGGAATCGTAGGATTGCCGAACGTTGGCAAAAGTACTTTGTTTAATGCGATCACAAAAGCAGGAGCAGAAGCGGCAAACTATCCGTTTTGCACGATCGAACCGAATGTAGGTGTTGTAACAGTTCCTGATGAGCGTCTGAAGGTGCTCCACGAAATGTACAATTCCAAGAAGACGATTTACACGACGATCGAGTTTTATGACATCGCAGGACTCGTAAAGGGCGCATCCAAGGGCGAAGGCCTGGGCAACAAGTTTCTGGGCCATATCCGTGAGGTGGCAGCTATCGTGCATGTCGTACGCTGTTTCGAAGACCCTAATGTCGTGCATGTCGATGGCAAGATCGATCCGATCTCGGATATCGAAACCATCAATACAGAGCTGATCCTTTCCGATATGGAAGTGCTGGAACGCCGTATCCAGAAGACCACCAAGAACCTGAAGGGGGATAAATCTTTGCAGAAAGAACTGGATCTTCTTAACAAGGTGCATGCATTTCTGGGAGAGGGCAAATCCGCTAGAGCCATGGAACTGGAAGAGGATGAAGCGGAATTCGTAAAGAGCCTGGATCTGCTGTCCTACAAGCCGGTCATCTATGCTGCAAATGTTTCCGAGGACGACGCGGCAGGCGAGGATAATGAATATATTCGCAAGGTCAGAGAGTTCGCGGCAACGGAAAACTCCGATGTTGTGGTAGTCTGTGCTAAGATCGAATCGGAAATGGCAGAACTGGATGATGATGAGAAAGCTATGTTTCTGGAAGAACTGGGAATCGAAAAATCCGGACTGGACAAGCTGGTGCAGGCATCCTATCATTTGCTGGATCTGATTTCCTTCCTGACGGCGGGAGAACCGGAAGTAAGAGCATGGACTATCAAGAGAGGAACGAAGGCACCTGGTGCAGCCGGCAAGATACATACCGACTTTGAGAAGGGCTTTATTCGCGCAGAAACCATCGCTTACGACAAGCTGGTAGAATGTGGCGGAAACCTGGCGACAGCCAAGGAAAAGGGGCTGATCCGCTCCGAAGGCAAAGAATATGTGGTAAAAGACGGAGATGTGATGCACTTCCTGTTTAATGTATAGGAAGCGCACCATATCGTTATTTTTTAGTATTGGCCAGCAGCTGCTTGATTTCTCCCAGAGGCAGGATCTTCTGGGAGAAGGGTACGCCGGTCACTTCCGTCAGTGTCTGCAGCACTTCATCGTAATAGGAAAACAGATAAAGATTTTCTTGGATGTGGATACAGTTAGCACGGGTGAGGGAGTATTTCAGCTGTGCGATGGAGTAGCGATCCTTTGCTTTTCGCTGCAAAATCCTCATCAGCACCATAGCGGTAAAGCATGACAGCAGATGGATCTCGATGAAGTCGTGGACAGAAATACAGGAAGGCCTTGCTTCCAGCTGCTGCTTTGTCAGGTGAAAGGCTTTTTCGGCTTTCCAGAGACCGCGGTACATTTCGATGATCGAATCATCGCTTTCCTCGCATTCGCTTGTCAGCAGGATGTGGTAGCCGTCCAGCAAGCTGTCTTTGGCACGCTTAGCATATTTTTCGCTATAGAATATAACTTGTTTTTCTTTGATGACCTTACTTATGATCCGCCCATCTTCCTGCGTGATATCGATGAGGCGTGAGTATGTGCGAGATTTTCGTTTGTAGTCTTCGCCCACCCATTCGTAGCCGTCATCTTTCAGTATGTACTGCTTCAGTTCCCGGTCAGCGCTGTGCGCCGGTATGTTGAAGATGTAGCCGTCCTGGGTCGGTGTATTGAGGATTTTCCAGATATTGTCCCCGTTATTGACTGCCTTGTTGGAAACTGTGATCATGCGCTTCATATGGAAGCGCTTTTTTATTTCCGGGAAATTTGGCCTATAGGTGGACGTATAGTTGCTGGTGCACGGGAACAGGTCGTACGTCACAGGCATAAGCGCACGGTCGGTGAACACGCCGATCCGGATAACGTGGCTGGGAGAACAGTAATTGTGGATGCTGTAGTACACCATGGTATCCTCGCGCATGCCTGTTTTTGTGATATGTTCATTGATCCAGCTGTGAAGAGGATGCTTCAGATGATAGAGGAACATCAGCCCTTGATAAAACTCGTCTTCCGTTCCGCTGTTTTTTTCGAAGAAGAGTTCGCGATCGATAAAGAAGGTGCTGTCTGCTGCCGGAGCAACGATTTTAAGATACGTCAAAGCCTGCAAAACCGCATTGGCATCAAAAGCGTCTTCGGTATGGCGTTGTCGGTTTTTCAGAAAAGAATCCAGCTCCAGTTCGTGGTAGATCTTGCTGAGGGCGGCATAGCCGAAGTTTTTCATGTTGTCTGTGCCGACAGAAAGCTTTTCCTGCTGATTGATGCAAAGATCGTAGCCGGAGGTCTCCTGTTTTCGCTGCGTGTCCATTTCTTTTGCAACTGATTTGAAATGGGCGATCGGATCCTCGTATTCTTTTTCCAGTTCGTCCAGATAGCCAAGAGACCGGATGGTTTTCTTGCGGACTTTGCCGTTTTCGTCACGGTATCCATGAACGATAGAGAGATATTTCCGGCCGCCTGTGCGGGAAGCGATGCTTACATACATAATTCATTTCCTTTAAAAAATTTTTTCCTTTTTTTATTATAAAAAATAAGGCAACATAAGGCAACATAAAAATGACGGCGGGGTTAAAAGTCCGTTTTTTACAAGTGGGCAGGTGCAACGATTGAGCCGGAAAAGTGACCTTTTACTGATGCAAAGTTTCCTCGGGTTTTCCGCGAAAAAAGTGTGAATTTTCATCCGTGGATTTTAACGGATAAAAACGCTGAAATCAAGTAATTGCAATGGATTTAGCGGCATGGCGCCCCGGTGATGCGGAAGGAAAAAGCATGCCTTGAAGGCCTGTTGACAGGCTCTCTAAAATGGGGTATATTACAGTCACGGCAAAAAAATTTTACTGAAACATTATTAGTTTATATTTTGCGATCAAACTTGGGAGGATGACTTAAAAGATGCAGTTCACCCTGGCGCATCAGGAAGGGAAACTGACAGCGAAAGTCGAACGTAACGTGAAAAATCTCCGCGGCGGATGCCTCGGAGATTTTTCGATTATTCACAGAAAATAGGTTATATGAAATCCGGGAGGTGCTGGATGCAGTATCAGAATATCCGAAAGGCGATTTTTTTAGAAAGACCTAACCGCTTTATCGCCCATGTGGAGCTGGGCGGATCGGTCGTTAAGGCGCATGTAAAGAATACGGGCAGGTGTCGGGAACTTCTTGTTCCCGGAGCAGTGGTATACGTAGAAGATTTTGAAGGGAGAATGGGAAGCCGTAAGCTGCAGTATTCGCTGATCGCGGTGGAAAAGCAAAACATCCTGATCAATATGGATTCTCAGGCACCTAATAAAGTGACGGCGGAAGCTTTGCAGAACGGACGTCTGAAATTTCCCGGGATGGATGAGCTTGTGGAACTGCGCGGAGAGTATACTTATGGTGATTCGCGCATCGATTTTTATGGAAAGGACTGCTGCGGCAAAGAATTTCTGCTGGAAGTCAAAGGGGTGACGCTGGAAGAGAACGGTGTTGCCCGTTTCCCTGATGCTCCGACGCAGAGGGGTGTGAAGCATGTGGAAGAGCTGATCCGGGCGCATGAAACGGGATTTGAAGCAGGGATCCTCTTTGTGATCCAGATGAAGGGAGCACGCCGGGTAGAGCCTAACTGGCGAACGCATGAAGCCTTCGGAGAGGCTTTGCAGAAAGCGCAGGCTGCCGGTGTGAAGGTGCTGGCATATGACTGCCGGGTAGAGCCGAATCTGCTGGAGCTGGATGAGCCGGTGGAGGTGGCCGTGGAGTGATGATGAAGGCTGGATATTGTGACGAAGTGATTTGCAAAATCTTCGAATGAAAGATTTTCACAGCAAAAACGAGAAAATTTCAAATGACGGCAACGGGAGATGTTATCTAAATCCTTGAATCGAAAAAAAGGCATTTGAAATCGAGAATTTCCTCGTCAATGACAGCACGGTACGGGTCGATGACAGATCTAGCGTTCCAACACTCCTTAAAAAATAGTTAACTTCGAGAAATAGAATTAAAGATCTTCGACAAGATTTCTATAGATTCTTTGTTTGGCTATGAAAATTTTGCGAAACGAAGATTTTGCAAAAAATCCTGCAGCTAGAACCTTTGCAGATTCTCGATTTACATCGTAAAGCTTG
>NZ_JACRWC010000077.1 GCF_014306095.1 Lentihominibacter faecis | reverse complement strand
GCATTAGTTGCCTCCTTTTCTCTGTTGGATATTTGTTTCGCAGCTTTATTCTACAGGATTCTGGCTTCTAATGCTTTCTTTTCATTAAAAAAGATGACTCGCTATCTGCGAGCCACCCCAACATATTTTTTAGAACCATAATTAATAACAACAGGAGATTTGACCAGAGAGGTCGGGTCTCCTGTTTTCATGCATGCAACTAATAAGTTAATTGTTTCCGGGAACAGCAGGGTCTATAATAAGGAGAAAGAACACATGACACAAAGAGCGGGCGAAAGCGGTTACTTTTATGAAGGGAGCATACCATGACTGACTATGAACTCTTAGTCATCGTATTGATGATTATGGGCTTGATGGTTAGCAGGGATAACCACAAATAAACGAAAACCGCCAAGCCGGGAACTTGACGGTTTTCAAAAAACACATATTTCCGAACCGCTTTAAACGGTTTCGCTCTTTGTATATAGATTATAGCACGTGCCGGGAAGTGGTTCAACAGGCAAATCGGATACTTCGACGGCAGCAAAGAATTTTGAAAAATACATGACACAAAAGGCGTGAAAGTTTGAAGGTGGTTAACCTTGGGTTTGATAATTATCGGAGTGCTGAATATAAAGAAATAACCGCCGGAGACTTCCAAATCGGGCGGTTATTCAATAACAGCTACGGTTAGCCATTTTCAACGGCTCGCCTTTTGTACATAGATTATACCACATGATTACAGGTGGTTCAATGAGTAAATCAACCCACTCTTTTTGCAGACCCTGGCATTCCGTGAAACCTTGGATTGCCTAAACCACCAGGCACAATAATTTATATAACATAATTCCACGGTTTAGCCTGAATGTGGTATAATAATCGAAGTATTACTGCAGATGGACTGCAATCTGAAAGGGTGAGTGACTATGAAAGATATCTATATTTCCGATATAAAAACACACCAGGAACTGATCTCCTACTTCCTTGTGAAAACTTCTGCTGTCAAGGTCGGCTCAAACAAGAAGGCTTACCTGGATCTGCTGCTGGCGGACTGCACGGGAGAGATCTCCGCAAAGAAGTGGGATATCGCCGATGAGGAACTGCCGGGACTGGAGAAAATCAAAGAAGGATCGATCATCAAAGTCAAGGCGCAGGTGACCGAGTGGAATGGCATGAAGCAGCTGCGTGTCAGCCGGATACGCCAGACTTCAGCAGAAGATCACCTGGTTATGAAAGACTACATCAAAGCTGCGCCGGAAGAGCCGGCGGATATGTATGAGTACATTTACAGCAGAGCGGAGGCTTTCCAGGATCAGGATCTTAGAAATATCTGTATTCGGGAACTGACGGACAATAAGGAGAAACTGATGTATTATCCGGCAGCACAGAAAAACCATCACGCAGAGATGGGAGGGCTGCTGTACCACGTAAAACGCATGCTTATGATGGCGGAACGCGCCTGTGAGGTATATACGAACCTGAACCGGGAACTGGTGATGACCGGAGTGATTTTGCATGATATGGAAAAAATCAATGAAATCCAGTCCAATGAGCTGGGGGTTTCTACCGGATACTCCTTTGAGGGGAAGATGCTGGGTCATCTGGTACAGGGAGTCCGTACCATCGACCGGCTGGCAGGGGAACTTGGTATGCCGCGGGAAAAAGCTGTTATGCTGGAGCATATGATCCTGTCTCATCACTATGAGCCGGAATTCGGAAGTCCTAAAAAGCCTCTGTTTCCGGAAGCGGAGATGCTTCACTACCTGGACATGATCGATGCTAAGATGTTCGATATGCAGGATGCACTGGAAAAGACGGAACCGGGAGAATTCAGCGATCGCGTATGGACGCTGGACAACAGAACTCTTTACAGAGTCAAGGATGAGTAAACATGCTGGAAGAATACAAGGGCACCATTGCAGAAATCATATTTCATAACAACGAAAACGGCTACACGGTAGCCGTTTTTGAGACGGAACTGGAAGCGTTTACCGTTGTGGGGAATTTGCCGGCGGTCAGCGTGGGAAGACATTACCGGCTGAGGGGTGAATTCACCATGCATCCGACCTATGGCGAACAGTTTGCGATCAGGGAATTTGAAGAAGAGCTGCCGTCCACGGAAGACGGGATCCGGGACTTCCTGGCATCCGGAGCCATGAAAGGTGTGGGGAGAAAAACTGCGGCAGCTATCGTGGAACGCTTTGGGGAGAACACTTTGCAGGTGATCGAAGAAGACCCTGGGCAGCTTTGCGGGATCAGCGGCATAGGACCGAAAACGGCTGCAAAGATTTCTGAAGCATTCAAGCAACACAGAGAATTCGCAAACATAACACTGTATCTACAGAATTATGGTATAAACTCCCATTACGCGATGAAGCTGTATGAAGTATATGGAGCAGATACCATACAGGCGATCGAAGAGAACCCATACCAGCTGGTGGACGATATTTTCGGTATCGGGTTTAAGAAGGCAGATAAGATCGCAGAAAAAATGGGGATCGCCCATGATGACAGATTTCGGATCCAGAGCGGGATCAAGTTCACGTTGACTTATTTTGCAGGAGAGGGAAATACGTTCCTGCCTCAGGAGGAGCTTTGTGAAAAAACCGGACAGATGCTGGATCTGCCCATGCAGCAGATAGAGGACAATATTGCAGAGATGGCATTCACCGGGGAGATCCATGTGGAAAACCTGGACAATCGGACAGTCGTGTTTCTCATGCCTTATTATCTTGCGGAGCAGAATGTCTGCAAGTGTCTTTCGATGATCAATGACGCGGGGCTGAAACCTGTTGCGGGGAAAATCGACAGCCTGATCCAGAGGACAGAACGATCGACGGGGATCTTTCTTTCGGAGAATCAGAAACATGCGGTGACCAGCTCCCTGAAGATGGGGGTCAGCGTTATAACGGGCGGTCCGGGTACCGGGAAAACGACTATTATCAATACGATCATAAATATCCTGGAGGACAGCGGTCTGAAAACCGCTATCGCGGCGCCTACAGGGCGTGCTGCAAAGAGAATAACTGAGACGTCGGGTCATTACGCTTCTACGATCCATCGGCTTTTAGAATACTATTTTTCGGAAAGCGAGAATCGCATGAGATTTGGCAGGACGAAGGAAAATCCGCTGGAATACGATGCGATCATTGTGGATGAAGCGTCTATGATAGACCTGCTTTTGATGAACGGGCTAGTCAGTGCGATCAGACCGGGAACCAGACTTATCATCGTAGGGGATTCGGATCAGCTGCCGTCGGTAGGGGCTGGAAACGTACTGCGGGATATCATCGACAGCGAATATATTTACTGTACGAAGCTGACGGAAATCTTCAGGCAGGCCAAGGAAAGCATGATCGTCGTCAACGCTCACCGGATCAATAAGGGGGAATACCCGGACTGCAATGCCAGAGACAAGGATTTTTTCCTGCTTCACAGAAGTCGGGAAAAGGATATGCTGCAGACGATCAAGGAGCTTTGTCTGACACGTCTGCCGGACTATTATACGGATCTGTCGCCGGTGGCGGATATCCAGGTGCTGACGCCTGTGAGAAAAGGACTTCTGGGGAGCATCAATCTGAATAAAGAACTGCAGGAAGTCCTGAATCCACCGAACGAGGCACTGGAAGAAAAGACCTTTGGCGACAGGACCTTCCGCGAAGGCGATAAAGTCATGCAGATCAAAAATAACTACCAGATGGCGTGGAAGAACCTGGAGGACTTCACAGAAGGAGAAGGTGTGTTCAACGGAGACGTAGGGTTCATTCGCAAGGTAGACCGGGAATTCAATGAACTAACGGTGGTTTACGATGAAGTGCGTTATGTAACCTATCATTTTAACCAGCTGGAGGAACTGGAACTGGCATATGCAGTGACGGTCCACAAGAGTCAGGGTAGTGAATTCCCTATCGTGATCATGCCCATCAGCTGGTTCCCGCCGATGCTTGCGACCAGGAATCTTCTGTACACAGGCGTTACAAGGGGAAAACGCGTTGTTGTACTCGTGGGCTCACAGAACAAGCTGGAAGGCATGGTGGACAACAACAGGATCAAAGAGCGGTATTCTGGTCTGGTATACCGGCTGCGCAGAATTTTTTCCATGGAAACTGCGGGCGGTGATGCAGATGATTTTGACCAGATGGATCAATAGAAATTTCAGGGAAAAGAAATGGGAGAACAGAGAGTATTGAGAAAGACGCTGGAGGCACTTTCAGAAGCGGTGTTTCCGTCAAATATTTACTGTGCCTGCTGCGGCTGTCTCATCGATGGAACAAGGCCATATGCCCTTTGTGACAGCTGCATGAAAAAGATGCACTGGAATAACGGGAGAACATGCGAGAAGTGCGGGAAAGCACTGCCGGAGACTTACCGAGGTGGGCGATGCTACAACTGCATGGGGAGCAATCACAGTTTTCGCAAAGGCTACAGCTGCCTCACATACGGATTGTACGAGCGGGAGATGATCCTGGATTACAAGTATAACGGGAAAGGATATCTGGGGAAAAAATTTGGAGACATCCTTTTTGATCGGATTCGCTGGGAAAACCTGAAGATCGATGTTATAATACCGATACCGATCCATAGAACCCGCGAAAGGAAACGGGGATATAATCAGACGGAACTGATGGCAGCCAGACTGGCGCAGCTCTGGGGAAAAACCCTGATGCCGGATGCTTTGCAGAGAACGCGAGAAACGATCCTGCTCAGGAGCCTTTCCCCTATTGAACGGGAAAGTGCGCTGCGCGGAGCCTTTGCAGTAACGAAAAAAGGAAAAGCGGAGCTTCCCGGGAAAGCGATACTGCTGATAGATGATATTTACACGACAGGTGCGACGATAGACGAATGTTCCAGGATCCTTCTGGAATGCGGCGCAGCGGCGGTGGATTTTCTGACACTGGCATCTGGAGGAAACCGCAGACCGAAAGGTCTTTAGACAACGATATAATGCAGTGCGGACAGTAAAGTCTGCATATGACTCAGGTCTGTGATTGAAAGGCCAGGCCAGCTACGGGCAAAGGGTCCCACGTAAGCTGATCCGCAAGGCGGCAGTGATCATGGCGTAGTTTAGAAGTAAGTCCTCTGAGAAACTCAGGTAAAGGCAGGTGTGGGGGCAAAGATCAGGTCAGCTGAGTCATATGCAGACTTTATTGAAAATTCGAAAAACATGTGTTATACTAAGAAAAAGGCTGCAAAGGAGGTTGTTAGTATGAAGACAATCATTACTGGAAAGAATTACACGCCGAGCGACAAGCTCAAGGAAACCATTGAAAAGAAATTTGAAAAGCTGGACAAATACTTTTCCAATGAGATCACGGGAAATATCATGGTGATCAAAGAAAAGGCCGGCTACAAGGTGGAGGCTACCATCAATGCGAAAGGAACGATTTTCAGAGCAGAGATGCGGGCGGACGATCCGTATGATGCAGTTGATCGGGTCATCGAAAAACTTTCGAGTCAGATGTCCCGTTTCAAATCCAAACTCCAGAAGAAATATAAAGGACAGCCGGATCTGATGTTTGCAGATCTTCCGGAATATGAAGAGGAAGAACCGGAAGTGATCCAGGTTGTCAAGAGAAAGAAATTTGAGCTGGAGCCTATGACGGTGGATGAAGCTATCGTTCAGATGGAACTTCTGGCGCATACTTTCTACATATTCCTCAATATGGAGACGGATTCGGTCAATGTGGTATACCGCAGAAATGACAGGGATTACGGCCTTCTGGAAACTTCCTACTAGACGGAACGGTGCCGGAATGGATCCGGTAATATGAATCAGAACGAATGAAAAGCGGAGGATTTTCTCCGCTTTTTTGTTGCGGTGAGACAAAAGTGAAGATTTATTCACGGAAAAGACATGACATACCTATTGAAAACAGAAGGGGATTTCGGTAAAATATAATGAGATAGGTAGAAGGTTAAGGTAGACTTATATGGAACGTTTTTTTGAAAATGTATTTTCCGGAATCGGAATTACAGATATAGTGGATATTCTCATTGTGGCTTTTGTTATATATAAGCTGCTGGGACTGATAAAACAGACGCGTGCGGAACAGCTCCTCAAGGGGGTGCTGGTTTTAGTTGTGGCTACTTTTGTAACGGATCTGATGAACCTGCACACGATCAACTGGCTGCTGAAAGGTACGGTAGCTCTGGGTGCTGTTGCGATCCTGGTGGTGTTTCAGCCGGAGCTGCGGCGTGCGTTGGAATATATGGGTCGCAGCCAACTGATGAAAGGCTCTTTTTCTCAGATGGATAAGGAGAAGGGAAAGCACATTACGGCGCAGATCATCCGAGCGATCGAGAATTTCTCGGCTAACCGCGTAGGTGCGCTGATGGTATTTGAGAAAGAAACGTCTCTGATGGATATCATTGAAACCGGAACGGTGATCGATGCAGAAATATCCGATCAGCTTCTGGGTAATATCTTTTATGAAGGAGCACCGCTTCACGATGGCGCTTTGATCATCAGGCAGGATCGTGCTTATGCGGCTGGCTGCGTTCTGCCGCTGACACACGACAAGAGTATCAGTAAAGACCTGGGGACGCGACATCGTGCCGGCATCGGGATCACAGAAAACTCCGATGCTCTCGTTTTGATCGTTTCGGAAGAAACAGGTGCCATCTCTATGGCGAGTGAGGGAAAACTGACTCGTTTTCTTGATATCAAAACGGTAGAGAAAATGCTGCTGAATATGTACTGGAACAATGAACCGAAGAAAGCTTCGATCGCATTTATTCCGAAGACGATCAATAAAATAAGGGGGAAGAATCATGCTGGAAAATAAGAACGTGCTGAAGATCATCTCCCTGATCATCGCAATTTTATTGTGGGTGTATGTCATGGGAGAAGTAAACCCGGATACAAAGGAAAAAATCAGCGATATCGAAGTGACGTTCGTCAATACGGAGACGCTGGCAGATGAAGGTCTGGCAGTCGTTCATGAACAGGATCTGAGAGTAAGTGCCATTGTCAAAGGAAAGCGCTCTGTCATCAATGAAATGAAGAAGACGGGTCTTACAGCAACGGTAGATGTGGCTGATGCCAGCGAAGGAAAAAACCGCGGTAAGGTAGAGCTGGAACTGCCGTCAGGAGTTACACTTGACAGTATCTCGGACGATACGATCTCCTATAGAGTTGAGAAGAGTATAGAAGTCAAGAAAACTGTTGAGATCGATTTTGTTGGAGACGCAGGAAATGATAAGGATCTTGTGCCGTGGGCATATGATATGTACCCGGATACAGTAACGGTCACCGGCGCGGAGAGTGTGGTAAACGAAGTCGACGCAGTGCGTGGCAAGATAACATCCAATGTGGTGTCGGAAAGTCCGAAAACAGTAGAAGTAGAGCTGATGGCTGTTAAAAAAGACGGAACGGAAGTGCAGGGTGTCGTTTTGAATCACTCCAAAGCAAAGACGACCGTTCGTCTGATGGAGACCAGAGATGTAGATGTTACGATCACATCGAAAAACATGGAAAACGGGAAAGAAGTGGATTCCATCAGTGGCGTGGATTCTGTGAAAGTCGTGGGAACATCGGAAGCTCTGGCTGATCTGGATTCTGTTTCAGCAACAGTGGATGTAAGTGATATCAAATCGCAGGGAAAGAAAGAACTGAATTTTTCTCTGCCGACAGGTGTATATTTATATAACAAGGGAAATTCAACAGAAGTGACAGTAAAAATCAAGACTGCCCAGTAAATTATACTAATGTAGAACAGAGGAGAAGATTATGGGAAGATTATTCGGTACCGATGGTGTCAGAGGCGTTGCAAATGCGGAACTGACGCCGGAACTGGCGTTTAAGCTGGGGAAATCGGGAGCACATGTATTGAGTAAAGACAAGGCGAGACCGGTCGTTTTGATCGGAAAGGACACACGCCTTTCTGGAGATATGCTGGAAGACGCCCTCAGCGCGGGGATCCTGGCGGTAGGCGGCAATGTGATCAAGGTCGGCGTTCTGCCGACTCCGGCGATCGCATACCTGGTACGCGCCTATAAGGCCGACGCCGGTGTTGTGATCTCGGCGTCCCACAATCCGTTTGAGTATAACGGGATCAAATTCTTCAACAGAGATGGATTCAAGCTGGATGATGAGATCGAGGATGAGATCGAAGATATCATCCTCCGGGATATCGATGTCAACAGCCATATCACGGGAGATAAACTGGGACGTTGTCTGGAGGCGGATGATGATGCCCTGGACCGGTACGCTGATTTTCTGAAGAGTACGCTGGATGTGGATATCAAAGGGCGCAAGCTGGTGCTGGACTGTGCCAATGGAGCCGCTTACAGGATCGCAGAAAAGGTATACTCCGAGCTGGGTGCAGACATCACGGTGATCGGTAATGAACCGAATGGTGTCAACATCAATGACGCCTGTGGTTCGACCCACCCTGATAAACTGCAGGAAGAAGTGATACGACAGGGAGCATTCCTTGGTATGGCCTACGATGGCGATGCAGATCGCCTGATCGCAGTAGATGAAAAAGGCAGGATCATCGATGGTGATAAGCTTATCTGCATCTGCGCACAGATGATGAAGGATCGCGGAGAGCTTCCGGGAGATCTGGTGACAGCTACAGTCATGAGCAATATCGGGTTCCATAAATATGTGGAAGGTATGGGATGCAAAGTGGAAGTCACTTCCGTTGGCGACAGATACGTGCTGGAAAGCATGCTGAAAACTGGCTGTAATATTGGTGGAGAGCAGTCCGGACATATTATTTTCCGAAATCATACAACGACGGGAGACGGTATTTTATCTTCTCTGCAGCTGCTTCAGGCAGTGATCCTTTCGGGGAAACTTCCATCGGAGCTTTCGGATGGGATCGAGATTTTCCCGCAGGTTTTGAAAAATGCCAGAGTCAAGAATGAAAACAAAGGAAAATTCCGGGAGGATCCGGAGGTCGAAGCAGCAATCGCCGCCGCTGAAAAGGATCTGGAAGGAGAAGGGCGTGTACTGATCCGCCCGTCAGGAACGGAACCTCTGGTGCGCGTGATGCTGGAGGGACAGGATGCTGTCTCTTATACACATCTGACGCTGCCG
>NZ_JACRWC010000055.1 GCF_014306095.1 Lentihominibacter faecis | reverse complement strand
TCGGAGAT
The DNA here is from genome assembly GCF_014306095.1 of Lentihominibacter faecis. GTDB lineage: Bacteria > Bacillota > Clostridia > Peptostreptococcales > Anaerovoracaceae > Lentihominibacter > Lentihominibacter faecis. Next base: position 9,153 of record NZ_JACRWC010000055.1, on the reverse strand, counting down.
GTGTATAAGAGACAGGCCTTTTTGTTTCCCTCCTGTGCCAACGACCGTACCCGGTTCTTGTTCACCGATACGATGGCGATCTCGGCCGCTGCGAAATACGCATTGACCAGAATCAGTACGAGTAATAAAATCAGTTGACCCCACATGGGCCCAGCATCAGATGACATTTTTTTCTCCTTTCTCATCCAGCAATAAAATAATTAAATTATGTAAACCGCAGACCTGCCCGTCATTTCCCGCCTGCTTCCTGCAAAGCCTCCGGTTACAGTCTTCTCTTCGGTCAGCAATCCGCCTGACCTTTTCGCTTCCTTAAAATAAAGTTCTCTGCTACCGGCTCCTTCATCCGGATCTGTACGATCTGCTGCGGGTGCGGAGCCGATTCGATATCATTTCCTTCTTCATCCTGCATAAAATCCAGCGTCTGGCTGAAAAAGTCACGACCAGGTCCGAACACCTCGATCTCATCACCGATCACCATCTTGTTGCGCTGCTCTACCACAGCGATACCTGTACCGGCATCATAGCTTTTCACCATACCGATAAAGCTGTAGTCACGCGTATAAGCGCTGGTCTGATAGTTCTGGTCTTCATTGGTCGGCTTGTTGAAATAAAAACCGGTTGTGAATTCCCGGTGACTTGCTTTCGTCATATCCTCGTACCACGCCGGATCCATTTCAAAATGCTCCGGATCAGCATAGTATGCATCGATTGCCTTGCGATATGCACTTACCACAGTCGCCACGTAGAACACGCTCTTCATCCGTCCCTCGATCTTGGCAGAAGAAACCCCTGCTTCGATCAGCTCAGGCAGATGCTCCAGCATGCACAGATCCTTAGAGTTCAAAATATAAGTCCCCCGATCGTCTTCCTCCACAGGATAATATTCTCCCGGACGCTGCTCCTCTACCAGCTTATATTTCCAGCGGCACGGATGAGCGCACTGCCCCCGGTTAGCATCTCTGTCGATCATAAAATTGCTTAAGAGACACCGTCCCGAATAGGAAATGCACATGGCTCCGTGGATAAAGGATTCCAGTTCCATCTCCTCCGGGATGCTTTCCCTGATCTTGCGGATTTCATCTATAGTAAGCTCCCGCGCCATCACCAGCCGTTTCACGCCCTGGGCATGCCAGAACTGAGCCGTCACGTAATTCGTCATATTGGCCTGGGTCGAAAGATGCAGTTCCGCCTCCGGCATAGCTTCTTTTATCAAAGTGATCACGCCCGGATCCGACACGATGAACGCATCAACAGGAATATGGCGGATCTTCGCAAGGTAAGCACGAAGCGGTTCGATGTCTTCGTTGTGCGCGAAGATGTTCATAGCCATATGGCAGCGGACACCTTTGCTGTGAGCGTACGCTACACCTTCCTCAATTTCCTCAATGGAAAGGTTTCCGGCTCCCGCCCGAAGGCTGAACATTTCTCCACCGAAGTAGACCGCATCTGCACCGTAGTCTACTGCGATTTTCAGTTTTTCCAGATCTCCCGCAGGAGCAAGTAATTCTATCTTATTCATAGTTATGAGTTTTTTCCCTTGTCGATCACGCTGATCGATACACCGTCGCCTACCGGCAGGATACAAGTATCCGCATACGGCAGATCCGTGATATATTGTATGAATTCCCGCATTTTGCGGATGCTGGTCTTGTACTTTTTCCCCGGATCGTATTCATCCGAAGCCGTCATGCCCTTCATCAGCACGTTATCGCAGATGATCATGGCTTCATCATTGCAAAGCGGCATCGCCAGATCCCAGAACGCCTTGTAATGGCTCTTTGCAGCATCGATAAACACTACATCGAAGCCTCCCTCCGGATCGTCCTTTGCAGCCTCTTCCGCCTCTTCTGCCAGCTTTACGAGCACCTCCCTGGCATCCCCGGAAAGCACCGTGACACGGTCTGAAAATCCCATGTTTTCTATGTTGTTTCTGGCGATCTCAAACGCCTGCGGGCTGGATTCGATGGTCACCACCCGGCAGTCGCAGCCTTCTGCAAAACAGCATGCGGAGTACCCTACAGCTGCCCCGATCTCCAGAATCTTTTTGGGTTTTTTGATCCGCAGAAGATTCAAAAGAAGCCCTTCTGTATCTCGCAGGATGATGGGTACATGCTGCGCCTCTGCAAAAGCCCTCAACTCCTGCAGATCCTTGTTTTCATTCTTGTAAAAGGTATTGATAAACGCTGTGATTATGTCGTTTGTTATATTCATATTAGTACCATTTGTTCTCCGAAACAGCCTTCTCGTGCTCTGCCAGCGTCCTGGAATAGATCACGGTCCCATCCTCCTTGGCAAAGAAGTAATAATAATCGCTCTTCTCGTAGTTGAGAACGTCATCCATGGTGTCCGCAGACGGCGAGCAGACCGGTCCAACCGGCAGTCCCGTGTTTTTATATGTGTTGTATTTGGAATCCACCTGCAGGTCTTTATTCGTCACCGCTACGCGTTTTTCCTGCAAAGCGTACAGCACGGTGATGTCGCTCTGCAGCGGCATATTTTTATTCAAACGGTTGATAAAGACACCGGCGATTTTCGGGCGATCCTTCTTGAAGAGAGATTCGTTCTCTACCACAGAAGAAAGCGTCAGAAACTGATGCACAGTCATGTCCATTTTTTTGATATCTGATTTTCTCTTGGTCAGGACCTTGTCCGTATGGTCCAGCATCATGGTTGTGACTTCCTCGATGCTCGGATCTTCGCTGGTGACAAAATACGTTTCCGGATACAGATACCCTTCCAGTGGATACATGATACCGTCCGCCAGGATCTCATCTGTCAAAAACCAGTATTTGTTGATCAGCTTGTTCAGATAGGTCTTGTCTGCCCATGCCGCCAGGATCTCGTCTTTCGTAAACGGCAGCTCCTTGGCCATCGCCTCTGCTGCCTGCGGGACCGTAGCCCCTTCAACTACTGTGAACTGCTGCCTGGAAACGTAGTCAAAATCGCCCTCGTTGATGGCTTTCATCATTTCCGGCAGGGACATGGATTTGCTGAAAACATAGGTATTGGCCTGCAAAGAATCATACCCGCCGATTCTGGCGTGGATTTTGGCGCAAAGGGTGTTTCTCACCAGTCCCTTCTCATCCAGGATCTTGACTATAGCTGCCGCTCCGCTGCCTTGCGGGATCGTAACGGACACGTCTTTATCGCTTTTGCTGTCAACTGCACCGATCCCCGTCAGATAAAAGAACATCCCGGCAGTCAGCAGGACTACGACGATCCCGATGATGATCAGAAGGGTTTTCAGTTTGCTGCTAAAAATCTTTGACATCTAGTACCTCTTTCTGTGGTGTTTTGCATCATTTTCAAAGAGGGGACGATGACGTCCCCTCTTTGCAGAATTCTTCCTTATTTGGATCTTCCGAGATATTCGCCTGTTCTCGTATCGATCTTGATGATCTCGCCTTCTTCGATGAAGATCGGAACCTGGATCACTGCACCGGTTTCTACCGTAGCAGCCTTTGTTACGTTAGTAGCTGTATCGCCTTTAACGCCCGGTTCTGTCTCGATCACCTTCAGGTCTACGAAGTTCGGAGCTTCCACCTGGAACGCATTGCCCTGGTAGAACTTGATCGTAGCTTCATCGTTTTCTCTCAGATACTTCATCGCATCTTCTACCTGGTCGAATGTAAGAGGAATCTGATCGTAAGTTTCTTCATCCATGAAATAGTACAGTTCGCCGTCGTTATATAAGTACTGCATCGTCTTTGTCTCGATGTGTGCTTTCGGGAACTTGGCATCCGGGTTGAAGGATTCTTCCTTTATAGCGCCGGTCAGGATGTTCTTGTGCTTCGTTCTTACGAACGCAGCGCCCTTACCCGGCTTAACGTGCTGGAAATCCAGAACTACATGCGGATCCCCGTCAATTTCAAATGTCATACCTTTTCTAAAATCACCTGCATAAATCATAAACTTCTCGACCTCTCTTTATATTTAAATTATAATCAAACTCTTTTGAGATTTTACAGCATTTATTATACCAAATTCTGTGATGATTGCCAAGTCCTCAATGCGAACTCCGAACTTGTCTGGAATATAGATGCCCGGTTCCACCGTGACAGGCATGTATTCTTCCAGCACTTCCTCACTCTTCGGATTCAGAGTAGGCGCTTCATGCACCTCTGTCCCGACACCGTGTCCTGTGCCGTGGATATAGTAATTGCCGTATCCAGCTTCCTTGATGATGTCTCTGCTTGCCGCATCTACATCACTGCACCTTACACCTGCTTTGCATGCTGCAAGGCCTGCCATCTGGGAATGAAGAACGATATCGTAAACCTTGATCTGTTCTTCGCTCAGATGTCCGATCCCGATGGTACGGGTCATATCACCGCAGTAGCCGTCCACGACAGCACCGAAATCCATAGTCACGAAATCGCCGTCTTCGATCACTTTATCGCTAGGTTCTCCGTGGGGCTGAGTCGTGTTGACGCCGGACACACAGATCGTCGGGAAGGACAGTCCTTCCGCGCCATAACCAAGCAGCGTTTTCTCGATTTCATCCGCTACCATTTTTTCCGTCATCCCCGGTTCGATAAACTGCAGGATATGGGTGAAGCACATATCTCCCATGGTCGCAGCCTTGAGGATCTTCATCAGCTCATCCGGTGTTTTCACCATGTTCGCCATTATTTGTCGCCTCCTATCATCTGGTCGATACCCAGATCGGAAACTTCGGCCAGGATCTTATACACATCTGCCATCATCATGGAAAAACGCATCTGGCACTGCAGATACTGCGCCGCTGCCGGGTCCTGCATGAGGATACCGGAAAGCTGCTGCAGCTTGCCTAAAGCTTCCGGATCCATCGGCTGTCCCATAGCCTGGGCTGCCTGCATCTCAAACTGCTGCTTGAGAAAATCGTTCAGCGCTTTTTCCAGTTCCGGATTGCCTTCGATATCCTTCTTTCTGGCCTGAAACTGCTTGTATTCTTCGGACTCCTTTACTGCTGTTGCCAGCGAATGAGCCTGGTCATATACATTCATAAATATGCTCCTTTCTACACTTCCAGGAAGATCGGCAGGATCACCGGACTTCTCTTGGTCTTCGCATAAATGAATTTACGCAGACCTTCCCGAACAGCCGTCTTCATACCGTTCCAGTCCTTCATATCCTTTGCAATACATTCTTCCAGGATCTCTTCTGCCTTGCGGCAGGCTTCATCGATCAAATCTTCATTCTCACGTACATAGACAAATCCGCGGGAAATGATATCCGGTCCCGATGCGATCCGGTTGGAATACCGGTCGATCGCTGCTACCAGAATGATCAGACCCGACTCCGACAGCAGTCTTCTGTCGCGGAGAACGATGTTTCCTACGTCTCCTACGCCCAGTCCGTCTACCATGATACCTTCCGCTTCTGCGACCTTTTCTGTCTTCACTGCATTATCTTCAGAAACAGTCAGACAGTCTCCGTTGCTGAGAAGGAATACGTTATCCTTCGGCATGCCCAGCGTGTGAGCCAGATCTGCGTGGGTCTGCAAATGGCGGTACTCGCCATGGACCGGCATGAAGAATTTCGGCCGGATCAGGGAATGCATCAGCTTCAGTTCTTCCTGGCAGGCATGCCCGGACACATGGATATCCGCGATGTCTGAATAGATCACTTCTGCACCCTTTTCCACCAGCTTGTTGACTACATTGGCCACCGTCAGCTCGTTGCCCGGTACCGGAGAAGACGAGAGAATGACTCTGTCACCTCTCTTGATCTTGATGGCTTTATGCTCCGAGGACGCCATCCTTGCCAGTGCTGACATAGGCTCGCCCTGGCTTCCTGTGGTGATGATGACCATTTCTTTGTCCGGAACGTTCTTTGCCTTATTGAGATCCACCAGCATATTGGACGGTATCTTCATGTATCCCAGTTCCGTTGCAAGCTCTACCACATTGACCATGCTCCTGCCGGAAACGGCCACCTTGCGACCGCATTCTTTTGCAAGATCCACGATCTTCTGTATCCTGTGGACGTTGGATGAGAACGTGGCTATGATGATACGACTATTGCAGCCGCGGAAAATATTCCCCAGCGTCTTGCCGACTACACGCTCCGATGCCGTATATCCCTGACGCAGCACGTTGGTGCTGTCCGCCATCATCAGAAGCACTCCTTCTGATCCGATCTGCGCCAGTCTGGCGAAGTCGATCGGATCTCCATCCACCGGCGTATAGTCGATCTTGAAATCCCCTGTATGGAAGATTTTTCCTGCCGGTGTCGTTATGGAAAGGCATATGGAGTCCGCGATGGAGTGAGTGATCCGCAAAGCTTCCACCGAGAAATGCTTTCCCAGTTTGAAGGTCTGTCCGGCTTTCACCGTATGCATCCTCGCCTTCATGCCGTGTTCTTTTAACTTGTTTTCGATCAGCCCCAGCGGGAATCTGGTGCCGTAGATCGGTACGTTGATCACCTTTAACAGATACGGAACACCACCGATGTGGTCTTCATGTCCGTGAGTAATGATCAGTCCCTTGATCTTCTTGCTGTTTTTTTCCAGATATGAAAAATCCGGAATTACTTTATCGATCCCGAACATATCGTCATCCGGGAAAGACAGCCCGCAGTCAACGATGATGATCTCATCCTCGTATTCCAGCGCTGTCATGTTCTTTCCGATTTCGTGAAGTCCGCCCAGCGGGATGATCTTCACCGCCGGCGCAGCTTTCTTCCGTCTCCCTCTGGAAGCTGCGCCTCTTGCACCGGCACTGCCGGCCGCCTTGCTCGTTCTGCCGGCTGTTTTGACAGCCTCAGCTGCCTTGCCGGAAGCGGATTTGCCGGGAGCTGCCTTGCCTGCCCCGGATCTGCCCGCATGATTCTTTGCAGAAGAACCAGATCTGGCAGAAGCAGTCTTTCGGTTCGTGCCCTGCTTTCCACCACCTGTTCTATTCCCTGCCGAAGCCTTTCGTCCGGTATTCTTCTGGCCGGAGCCGCTGCGGGAAGAAGTGTTCTTTCCCGCAGGCTTTGCAGGTTTCCTTGATGTCATTTTCGTTTCTTCGCTCATAATGTCCTTCCTAAAGTCGTCCAGGAAAAGGGTACACTATTTTACCACGATGTTGATCAGCTTGCCCGGTACGGCAATGACTTTCACAACATTCTTACCTTCGATCAGCCCTTTTACCTTTTCGTTTTCCATAGCGGTCTTCTCCATTTCTTCTCTGGAAAGTCCGCCTGCAATATCTAATTTCTCTTTGATTTTTCCGTTTACCTGCACAACGATCTCTACAGTATCTTTTACAAGGGCTTTTTCATCGTATTCCGGCCAGTTCTGATCGTGAACGGATCCTTCGTATCCCAGGTGCTCCCACATTTCTTCCGTTACGTGCGGTACGAACGGCGCCAGCATGATGATCAGATCTTTGATGGCTGCTCCGAACAGACCCGGATTTACCGTGCCTTCCTTATAGCGGTACATTTCGTTGACAAGTTCCATGATCGTACTGATGGCTGTGTTGAAATTGAACCGTTCGCCGATATCGTCTGATACCTTCTTGATGGCATAGTTGAGCCAGTACGCCATGTTCTTATCAGCGTCGCCGCTGATTTCATAGCTTTCCGGCACCTCGCTGTAGTTCTGCGAGAAATCATATACCATCCGGTATACTCTGTTGATGAATCTGAAGCTTCCTTCTACGCCTTTATCCGACCAGTCCAGCTCACGTTCCGGCGGTGCCGCAAACAGGATGAACAGTCTTGCCGTATCTGCACCGTACTTGTCGATGATCTCCGCAGGGCTGACAACATTGCCCAGGGATTTACTCATCTTGGCACCGTCTTTGATGACCATGCCCTGCGTCAGCAGATTCTTAAAAGGCTCTTCCGTGCTTACCAGTCCCAGATCGTAAAGTGCCATCTGGAAAAATCTTGCGTACATCAGGTGAAGGATCGCATGTTCCACTCCGCCGATGTACTGGTCTACGTTCATCCAGTAATCTACTTTTTCTTTGCTGAACGGCGCTTCTGTATTCTTCGGATCGCAGTAGCGCAGGAAATACCAGGAGGAATCCAGGAACGTGTCCATGGTATCCAGTTCTCTTCTGGCAGGCTTGCCGCAGACCGGACATGTGGTGTTCACAAAGGTCTTGCTTGTTGCCAGCGGAGATTCGCCCTTGCCTGTGAACTGTACATCAGCAGGCAGCAGGACCGGCAGATTTTCTTCCTTCTCCGGAACCCATCCACAGTCGTCGCAGTGGATCATCGGGATCGGAGTTCCCCAGTATCTCTGTCTGGAGATGAGCCAGTCTCTCAGCTTGTAGTTGATGGACTTCTTGCCGATTTTCTTTTCTTCCAGGTAGTCGATGATCTTTTCGATGGCTTCCTTGTTGTTCATGCCGTTGAACATTTCGGAGTTGATCATCGTTCCTTCTGCCGCAAAGGCAGCTTTCAGGTCGTATACGTCAACTTCCGGATCATCGGAATCTACTACCGGGATGATCTCCAGGTCGAATTTCTTCGCAAAGTCAAAGTCTCTCTGGTCATGAGCCGGTACCGCCATGATCGCTCCGGTACCATAGTCCATGAGAACGTAATCAGAGATGAAGATCGGAACCTTTTTACCTGTCAGCGGATTGATCGCATAGCGACCGGTAAACTGTCCTGTCTTCTCGTTGGTCGTGGAGGTACGTTCGATGTCGCTCATATGCTGTACCTTATCAACATAAGCGTTGACAGGTTCTTCGTATTCGCTGCCCGCTACCAGCTCCTTCAGATAAGGATGCTCCGGTGCCATTACCATATACGTAACTCCATACAAGGTGTCCGGTCTCGTGGTGAAGACGTCAAGCCCCTTGTCAAAACCATCTATTTCAAAGGTCACTTCTGCGCCGATGCTCTTGCCGATCCAGTTTTTCTGCATCAGCTTGACCTTGTTCGGCCAGCCTGGCAGCTTTTCCAGATTGTCAAGAAGCCTTTCAGCGTAATCTGTGATCTTAAAATACCACTGTGATAGATCCTTCTTGCCTACCAGCGTCTTGCACCGTTCGCACTTGCCGTCAACGACCTGTTCGTTGGCCAGTACGGTCTGGCAGCTCGGACACCAGTTTACAGGATTCTCTTTTTTATATGCCAGTCCCTTTTTATAGAACTGGATGAAGATCCACTGCATCCACTTGTAGTAGTCGGGATGACAGGTGGCAACTTCTCTGTCCCAGTCATAGGAAA
>NZ_JACRWC010000110.1 GCF_014306095.1 Lentihominibacter faecis | reverse complement strand
CCGTCTCGTGGGCTCGGAGATGTGTATAAGAGACACATCAGTAAAAAGTCTTTCTTAAAGGCAAAAACGGCATAGCCAATGGCTACACCGCATTCACACAACAATATTTAATTAAGATACAAAGCCGCCTTGGGGCACCTTCCTTACGGAGGGTGCCCCAAAAGAATCCCGTTTTTTTATTGAAATACCGGCTCCAGACATTCCATCAGATGTTTATACCTGGCCAAAAGCTCGTCATAGGTTGGTTTATGTTTCGGATCCGGGTGATATACCCGTTCTTCCTTTATGATCTGATCACATGCCTCTTCCACTGAGTCCCAGATCCCGCAAGCTACACCTGCCAGTATCCCTGCTCCAAGGCAACCGGCACTCTTATTATTCTTTGTCGTTACAACATCCTTGCCTGTGGCGTCGGCTTTCATCTGACACCATACCGGGCTCAGTGCACCACCGCCAAAGCTGATGATACGATCCACCGATATGTCCAGCGCTTCTGTCGCTTCAATGATCCTGCAAAGCACCATCACAACACTCTCCATGATCGCCCGCACAAAATGTTCCTTGCCGTGAGCGATGGTCATGCCAAAAAAGCATGCCCGCGCATTAGCATTGAGATCCGGAGGACCAGATCCCTGCAAATGAGGCAGCGCTATCAAGCCGTCAGACCCAGCCGGCACCTCTGCCGCCATCAGATCCAGCTGATCAAATACATTCAGACCGCCGACTCCTTCTTTCATGAGTTCCATTTCTCCAAAAGTATCCCGAAACCATTTCATATACATGCCGCCGGTCGAATAGGCATGCACCATGTACAGATCCGGCATCACACTACAGTAACACGGCATTTGCCTGGTTGGATCCAGGACAATATGATCCGCCATAGCCATCGTGCAAAGAGAGGATCCTGTGCTGTCCGAGAAATTTCCCGGGCGGATCGCTCCTGTTCCCACCGGGCCGCACGCCAGATCACTGCCTCCGATATTTACCGTCAGACTCTCTGGAAGATCGAACTGCTTCGATGCGGCTTTCGTGATAGTTCCCACAATGCTTCCCGGCCTTACGATCTCCGGCAGCTGTGCCTTCATGATACCGATATATTCCAGCATTTCTTCCCAATACTGCCTCGTGTTGATATTCCAGTAAATAGAACTTCCCAGAATGGAATCGTCTTCTGCCATTTTACCCGTCAGGAGATACGCAAAATATCCGTTAAGCTGCAGGATATGCGCTATATTCCCGAACACTCCCGGCTCGTGTTTTTTGAGCCACAACAGTTTCGCACCCGGCCAGAGAGCATCGCAGCCCACCTGCCCTGTATGATTCTGTATGGTTGCGCAGCCAAAGGCATCCACGATTTCTTCAGCTTCTTTCAGTGCCCTTGTATCACACCACAGGATCGCCGGTCTAAGAGACTTCTTGTCTGCATCAAGGAACACACTGGTTTCACCCTGTACGGAGATCCCCAGCGTGATCAGCTGCGACTTCGGTACCTGTGCCTTCTCGATCGCCTTTGCGATCACATTCTGAAATAAATCAATATATCGATCCGGATCCATCTCTGCCCATCCCGGCTGCGGCGTCTGGATCTGATATTCCTCTGTAGCACTGGACACTTCCCTGCCTCGACAATCAAAGATCGCCGACTTGAATGCCGTCGTCCCCATATCTATGGTAAGTATATATTTTTCTTCCACTTGATTTTTTCCGCCTGTCATTGGTTCTCCCATGAACAATGAGTTCATTTATCTCCCCGTCACACGTTTGATCGGGGTCAGTTCCAGATACGCTTCCAAAGGTGCATCGTTCATGCAGAGCTCTATGATCTCTCTTCCCAGCGGATCCAGCTCCGGCACGAGGAACTGCTTCAGCTCTTCTTTAAAGAAATCTGTGATGATTTCAGCACCCTTATCATAACCTTCTTCGCCCAGTTTAGACTGCAGTTCCGGTCGCAGGAACTTCCGACGGATCGTCTGACCATCGATTTTCATTTCGTCCAGCGAATAGCCAAACAGCGGACATCTTGCAGGTACCAGCTGTTTCTTCTTCACCACACCGCCGCGTCTTGCCAAATACTCTCTGGCGATCCACTCTCCTGCAAATCCTATCCGGTAAACACCGATGTGCTGATTTGGGATCAAAACATAAAGGGTTTCCGAAGCTTCCGTGATCTGCTTCAGCAGCATATTAGCCTGCGTGATTTTTTTGCCTGTTGCAAATGGCCAGTAAGAGCCTACACCTTCCGACGTCATGACATTAGATTTTGCATTATCCTCAATAGAAGGATTCTTAAAGCCACGCGGTGCAACCAGTCTCCAAAGCCATGCCAGAGCAGGCGGAACGACCTGTACGAGGCCCATCACGCCATAATTAGGATTCTCTTTAGTACTCGGCGGCATCCGCACACCGAAAGAACGTACATCTACCAGCGCCGCTTCATCGTCCGGATAAATGTTGTCGATCATCTCACGCGGCAAAATCACCCGCGGGTTGGAGCACGGTTTACCATTTGGTTCCTTGATATGCTCCCAGATGAGGCAGGTTGCTCCTGGCACTCCATCAATATTAAAAAATTCCACCGGTTCCGACGGATGAATGCTGATTCGCTCATACATCGGAATATTGCCGTAATAATTGTCCCCGTCGACACGCAGAAACCAACCGTTTTCCGCATCGGTAATAGCCAGCTTGTGACTATCGTCCTGCATATCGCGATGAGCCATGACCATATCGTCTGCGATCGGGAAGATCTCGCATGTCTCGCCTAATCTGATTTCAAAACGTTCGCCTGTCACGGTATGCTCGCCCAGCAGGACACGCTCATCGGATTCTCTATGAACTTCTTCCAGCATCTCACTCTTGCCGCCGCCTGATGCGCCTTCATGCATAAAGACGACCTCGCTGTCATATGGAGTCTGCAAAAGTGCCGCCGAAGCGTGGTTCGTTACCCAGCCTTCTTTCTCTCCAATATCGATCAGTGCAGAAAACACTCCCTTCTTTGCAGAAGGTCCCGGATACAGATTATAGGAAAAAATTTCGTGAAGCTGTTCGCTCCGATAATGCACCACGACCTGCTTCCCGCCAAAATGAGTATGGCGGAACGGCGGCGCCACGTAAATGATCGCCCTCGGTGTATATCCTTCTTCCACATCTTCGATGCTGATGAATTTCTGGATATTGGCGAGTGCAAAGGCAAAGAACGCAGCATTTGCAGGCGCAATTACAAGGCTCTCGTATCCGTGGAGCTTGCTTCCCATCATGAACGGCATCACAACCAGTTCCTGATGGCTTATCCAGTTCATGGTCTCCTGCCTGAGCTGAGAAAATTTATAACCCCATCTATCTTCAAATTTCGGTTTATCTGTAGGTAGTTCATCTCCGATATACATACAGTCCGGATCACGCCTTCTCATATAAGCATCTGTAAAGTTTACCGACGGACCGTTTTTACATCTCACGACATCCGCTTCCACATAACTTTCCTTTTCAGAAATGTCATAGCTGACATTGAATCTCGCCGCTCCGTTAGGACCATAGCACAGTTCTACCAGCTGCGCCTTAGTTTTCGGAAAAATTATTTTTTCTGCCGAGTCAAGAGCCTGCTTTAAGTCTTCTGGCAGGACAAATCTATTGATCATATTCTTATCCATGCTTTACCTCTTTTCCGGAATTCGATTTCATAATAGTATTTTTAGGTACTGGATTTATTATATCATTCCACGCAGCAAAAAGATATAGCAGGTGCGATTCTTATTTTTCCTATTTGTTAAGTTGCATGAAACCAGCAACAACAGCTCCATCTCAAAATGCCAAGTGGATAAATACTATGAATTCCCAGATCAAAAATTATCTGATCTAATTGGGAATCAATCTCTCGATTCAGATGCTTGCTCACGTCATGAATTCCCAGATTTAATTTTTTCAAAGCCATATGGGAAGTTCACTACTGCAAATGTTTCAAGATCCATGCGCCGCACTCGTTATGATTCCCTAAAAGACATAAAAACTACTTTTCTGGGAACTGTTTTTCTCTGCGCTGTAAATATCTTGTAAAGCAGTTCCCAGCCTGCTGTTTTATTTTGAAAAATGGGAATTCATGAATGAAAGAACAGCTCATAAGCAGTAAAACATCCGAATCGAGGCCGTTTTTTTCGTGATCTGGGAATTCATGATTTCCCGGATACCTGACCATTAGGAGCAACCGCCGACCTCTAACAGACTTATGTAGAAGCTGATCCTAATGAAATAAAAAAACGGATCAGCGAAGGATCCGTTTTTTTATTTCATGTCTAAGCCACATGAAAAAGATTTTTTCGGCTTTTCGGAGGTGGGAGTTGAACCCGCGTGTATTTGTATAGCTATATTTTCCTGCAAAAAATTATTTGCCCAAATTTCTCGGACATAGATACAAAGACGGCTCTCCAAAACGGTGCCGTCAAGATTTATGCGCAAAATTGTTTGCAGGCTCCGGCTGAATGAAGTCAGCCGGCAATAGAGGCGTCGTACAGAGCCGCCTCCAGGTGCTTCATGTTCATGTATTTCTTGTTGCCCCACTGGGTGCCCGCCACATGGCGCAGCCGGGCGCAGACCAGCATCAGGGCGGAGTTGCCATCGGGGAATGTCCCCACCACCCGGGTGCGCCGGCGGATCTCCCGGTTCAGCCGCTCGATCACGTTGTTGGTGCGGATGCGCGTCCAGTGCTCGCTGGGAAAATCGCAGTAGGTCAGTGTCTCCTCGATGCCGTCCTCGACCTTCTTGGCCGCCTCCTTCAGTTTCATGGAACGTAGTTCCTCCACCACGGCTTTCGCCTTCTCGCGGGATGCCTTTTTGCTCTCTTGGGCGTGGATCGCCTTGAGCATTTTCGCCACAATTTTGACCTTGGATTTAGGTACAACAGAGAAAACGTTGCGGTAGAAATGCACCGTACAGCGCTGGTATTTGGTGTCCGGGAACACCTCGCCCACGGCCTCCAGCATCCCCATGCACTTGTCGCCGACGATGAGCTTTACGCCGTCCAAGCCGCGTTCACGGAGCCACTGGAAGAAGCTGACCCAGCTGGCCTTGTCCTCTTTCATCCCTTCGGCAGCGCCCAAAACCTCACGGAAACCGTCCTCATTCACGGCGATCGCCACTAAAATCGCTACATTTTCGTACTCTCCGCCCCAGTTGCGGCGCAGATAGATGCCGTCCACGTAGACATACGGATACCTGCCGCCCTGCAAAGGGCGGTTGCGCCAGTCCTCAATGTGAACGTAGGCTTTCGTGTTCAGCTCGCTGATGGTGGCGGGCGAAACCTTGCTGCCCCACAGTGCCTCGGTGATGTCCTCCACACGGCGCACGGAGACGCCTGCCAGGTACATCTCGATGAGTGCCTCCTCCACGCTGCTCTCACGGCGGCGATACCGCTCGATGATGGCGGTCTCGAAGGACACGCCCTTGAGCCGGGGTACGTGGAGCGTGACGTCTCCGGAGGTCGTGGTGAGGTTGCGGTCATAGTGGCCACTGCGGTAGCCCTGACGGGCCTCGCTGCGCTCGTAGCGGGCGGCTTGGGTCAGGGACTCTGCCTCCTTTTCCAGCAGCTCGTTCAGGGTTTCCTCTACGCTGCCGCGAACTAATTCTTTGAGCTGCCCCTTGATAATTTCCTCATTCAGCTGTACAATTTTCTCGGACATAGTTTGCTGTCTCCTTTCAGAATGGTGTGTGGTAACTTCATTCTACCAGAGCCTGCAAGCTATGTCTTCTTTTATGCGGTTTTCAATTTGCGCAAGTTATTGTACATTATCTCCAAAACAGAAGCAGTTGTGCCAAAGTTTGTTCTCTGAGTTATAAACTATAGAAAGACACCCGCAAGTTATCTTCTGCCCAGAATTGCATCCATATCCTGTTCCGGAGCAGTGATAGGCTGCAAACCATAGGTGTCAACTAATACTTTCACAACGCTTTCAGAGAGAAAAGCCGGAAGGGTGGGGCCGAGATACATATTCTTAATTCCCAAAGACAGCAAAGTCAAAAGGATACAAACCGCTTTTTGTTCATACCAGGAGAGAACCAAGGTCAATGGCAGATCGTTGACACTGCACTCAAATGCGTCTGCCAGGGTAAGCGCCACTTTAATTGCACTGTACGCATCATTGCACTGACCCATATCCAGAATACGAGGTAAGCCTCCAATTTCACCCAAATCCAAATCGTTAAAGCGGTATTTCCCGCAAGCAAGCGTCAAAACCAGTGTGTCCATTGGGGTCTGTTTGACAAATTCTGTGTAATAATTCCGTCCAGGATGTGCGCCGTCACAGCCGCCGACAAGGAATATATGCTTGATAGCTCCCTCTTTAATGGCACTTATGACTTTTTCCGCATTGGCAAGAACAGCACCATGTGCGAAGCCCGTAGTAAGCATATGGCCCCCATTGATACCGCTCATGCTGTGGTCATGCTCATACCCTCCCAATTCCAGTGCCTGTTCAATCAGCGGTGTGAAATCCTTATTGCCGTGTTCATCTGCTGTAATGTGAGTTAAACCTTCATACCCCACCACGGAGGTCGTATAAATACGATCCCGATAGCTTGGTCGCTGTGGCATTAAACAGTTGGTCGTAAACAGCACAGGCGCGGGAATATTCTCAAATTCTTTCTGCTGGCTTTGCCACGCGGTTCCGAAATTCCCCGCCAAATGAGGATATTTCTTCAGTCCCGGATATCCATGTGCCGGTAGCATTTCACCGTGGGTATAGATATTGATTCCCTTATCCTTGGTTTGTTCCAACAGCTGAGCCAGATCCTTCAGATCATGGCCTGATATCACAATAAACGGCCCTGCTTTGATGTCGGTATTCACTCTGGTGGGGACTGGTGTTCCAAAGGAACCGGTGTTGGCACTGTCCAGCAGTTCCATGCATTTGAGATTGACTTTGCCGAATTCCATGATAAGAGCCAGCCATTCCTCCACCGTGTGCTCCTCATTGATTGCACAGAGACCCTTGTAGAACCAAGCAGTCACCTCATCATCCTCATAACCCAGATTCATACTGTGATGGGCATAGGCCGCCATGCCCTTCATTCCGAAAAGCAACGTGGAGCGGAGAGATACAATATCGGTTTCCCCTTTCCATAATTCCAATTTTGGACAATCCTGCGCGCCACCAATCTTTTTTCGCTCTGAAACAATGCGGTCAATAAAATGGCGGATAGAAGCGTTGTCAAAATTCACATTGGTCAGCGTAGTAAACAGACCGTCCATCAAAAGTCGGTCAGCTGTTTTGGTTCGGCGTTCATTTTTTACAGCAGTTTCCGCAAGGTGAATCAGTTCACAAATAAGCTCATCCTGCAAATTGGCGGTTTCCGGCTGCTTACCGCAAACGCCCACTCGAGTGCAGCCCTTGTTGCCTGCGGTCTGCTGACATTGAAAACAAAACATATCGGACATAAATTTTCCTCCTGTTGTTAGGTACTATTAACGGGTTTATTCTGAAACCCCGATGACTGAGACAGGACAGTTTTCAGCAGTTTCCCTCACTTTATCAGCCGTTTTTTCTGACGACGCATAAACTTCTGCCAAGCCATCTACTGAAATCCGAAAGACTTCCGGACAAGTAGCAGCGCATAAGCCGCAGCCGATACATCCATCACGATCAATCGTAACTTTCAAATTTTACACCTCCTCTGGATATATCACTATCAGCAACAGTTTAAACTGTTCTTAGGCAAATACACTATTTGTTAGAATATGACAACTAGCATCATCTTAAATGCTTCTTCCCCAAACACGGCATGGGGGTGTCCGGCGGGCATTATAATGGATTCGCCCTCATGGATCAGGTAATCCATGCCGTCGATGGTAATCCTACCGACGCCATCCAAGCAGGTAACGAATGCATCCCCACCGGATTCATGGGTACTGATCGCCTCTCCCTTGGCAAAAGAAAACAAGGTGATGCTTATGGCATTATTCTGAGCCAGTGTTTTACTGACAACCTGACCTTCTTGATAGGATATTTGCTCCTTTAATACATGAACCTCTGCCTGACTGATATTTTTAATTTTAACGCTCATAAAAACCTCCCTATTCGTCATACAAATAGTTTCGTACTTTTTTCTGCAATTTATTCCATTCAAATAAAATCTCATATGCCCTTATAATGGCCGCGGCCATATAAAAAATGATGAAACCCGTGTGAATACTGGGCTTCAGTATAAATAATGACGGTATGAAACTTGGGCATTCCAAAAAGAATGCTCAGATCTCATACCGTCGTTCACGGCTTTTCGGAGGTGGGAGTTGCACCATCCAAAAATCCACATTAGAAGAATTAGTGCTTTGATGCGTAGTTTACACAAAATCCATTACCACCATCATTTTCTATTCCAATTTTTACGCCACAATCTGGACAAGTGCTATAATATATAAAATACTCCGGTTCATCAAGCTCATCAACCTCAATGTGTTCGTTATATTCTGTCAAAATTTCATCAACAGAATCAACCGAACCAAAATTCATTAGTTTCCCTGAGTGCTTGTTCCACAATACTTTCTTGTCCCAATGAGTCATAGTGTTCCTTAAGTCGATCTCTTAGTCTAAACAATTTTCCACTTGCGGTATCGACTAATTGACCATAAGTGACAACATGGATTCTTCCGCTTGAAGTGTTTTTTTCAGCGTCTATTTTTAAGTCAAAGGCCAAGAGCAAAACATCATTGAATTTAGGTCTTTAGAGATATATTTCAATGGCGTTTTGTAATATTTCGGCACTGGAATAAGCCGTTTTTGCTATACTGACATCATTGCTCCACCTCAGCTTCCACTTCAAGTCCGCCGATGAAAACCACCTTGATTTTATCCTTTGACTCTACGATGACGCATTGCAGGATTTTGCGGATGATCTCATTGTCGAAGAGCAACGGGTGGTTTTTCATACCATCGAGGACGGTAAAAATATTGTCCAGCCGAGACATCGCGTTTTTGCGATGCTGTTCGGCGGCGCTGTATTCCGCCAGTCTTTGTTCCAGCATTCTTTTTTCACTCATCATCGCTTCGATGCGGGGATCGGTGAGCAGGCTTTCAGGATTTTCAGCCGTTACGGTGTTTAGGATGTCATTGAATTCCTTATCGATTTGTGCGATGCGGATTTGAATCATAACCACCCTTAAAAAGGGTGGTTTGCTCTAGAGCTATAAGCCCATGGATTGCTAGGCTAGCGTCTCAAGGCGCTAGCTTTCTCTTCGTTCAAGCTACATTGCCATTGCCTCTTTAGCTACCCCTCAAAGGGGTTCCATTATTTTTTAAATG
>NZ_JACRWC010000086.1 GCF_014306095.1 Lentihominibacter faecis | reverse complement strand
CGTCTCGTGGGCTCGGAGATGTGTATAAGAGACAGGTATAAAATCTATGATCTGCTCAATGAGCAGAAGGAAAAAGGCGTCGGCGTTCTGTTTGTCGGCGAAGATCTGGACGTTCTGATGGATCTTTGCGACAGGATCATCGTGCTGTGTCATGGTGAGATCACGGGAATTGTCGATCCGGATGAGGTAACAAAAGAAGATATAGGATTACTTATGACAGGAAAGAAAGCACAGGAGGTGGACGAATAATGGATTTCATAAGGATCACCAAGCGTGATAATCTGTCACGAAAAAAAGAAATTCTGATCACCTTGCTGGCAATCGTACTTTCGATCGTTTTCGCGGGGATCATCCTTCTGATTTTCGGGCTCAATCCGTTCGAAATTTTCAAGGAAATCATCATGGGCTCTGTAGGGACCGGACTTCGTGTAAAGCAGACCATTGTCAAAGCAGTGCCTCTGATCATCACTTCGATGGGTATCATCGTCGCATTTAAAATGAAGTTCTGGAACATCGGTGCAGAAGGTCAGATCACCATGGGAGCGCTGGGCGCCAGCTGGGTCGCTCTTAATCTGAGCCCGAACCTTCCGCAGCCTGTCATGCTTCTTCTGATGATGGTCGGAGCAGCTGTATGTGGAGGCATATGGGCGTTTATTCCAGCGATATTCAAGGCGAAACTGGGAACTAACGAAACCATCTTCACCCTGATGATGAACTACGTGGCGATCAAATTCGTCACCTATTTGCAGTATGGCCCATGGATGGATCCTGCAGCCAATGGATTCCCGAAGATCGCAATGTTCCCGGATAATGCTGTCATGCCGAAATTGGGCGGTGTGAATATTGGATGGATCCTGGCGATCCTTGCAGCGGCCTTCGTGTATTTCTTTATGAATTATACCAAGAAAGGCTACGAGATCACCGTAGTTGGAGAAAGTATTGAAACGGCTCGTTATGCAGGCATGAATATCAGCCGGATCATCGTAGTAGCTATGCTGATCTCCGGAGGACTTTGCGGTATCACCGGTATGATCCAGGCGTCCGCTATTGAGAAAACTTTAGTGTATGGGATAGCCAACGGATATGGATTCACCGCTATCATCACAGCGTGGCTCTCCAAGCTGAATGCAGGATATGCGGTGGCTGTCTGTGCTGTATTCGCGATGCTGATCCAGGGAGGTCAGTACATCCAGATCGCTCTCGGCGTGCCGAGCGCAGTATCGGATATCGTACAGGGCCTTATCCTGTTCTTTGTTCTGGGAAGTGAATTTTTTATGCGATATAGAGTACATATCGGCAGAAACAGCAAGGAGGTGGCTTGATCATGGTAGAATTCTTAGCAGCCTGCGTTGTAGCAGGAACGCCTCTTGTTTTCGCAACGGTAGGAGAATTGATCACAGAAAAATCGGGGAGCATGAACCTGGGAGTGGAAGGTATGATGCTGATGGGAGCTGTTATGGGGTTCCTGGCGAGTATCAATACCTACAATCCGGCAGTGGCTCTGCTTGCGGCAGCATTAGCGGGGGCAGGCGGTGCGCTGATCTTTGGATTTCTGACTGTCAGCCTTCGTGCAAACCAGGTCGTTTGCGGTCTGACACTTACCATATTTGGAACAGGCTTCGCACAGTTTGTAGGGGAACCGCTTCTGGGTTCCAGCGTGCCATCGGACATCACCTCGTTTTTTGCAAAGCTGTCGATTCCGCTCCTGGGAGACATTCCGGTCATAGGACCAATCTTCTTCCAGCAGGATATCTTCGTTTACATCAGTTACATCGTGTGTGCTCTGGCAGCAGTCTACATGTACAAGACGAAGATCGGAATGAATCTGAAAGCAGTTGGAGAAAGCAATGCGGCGGCAGATGCATCCGGCATCAACGTGGCACTTTATAAATACGTCCACATTCTGATCGGTGGAGCGCTTTGCGGCCTGGGCGGCGCATATCTGTCTCTGGTAAGAATGCCGATCTGGCAGGAAAATATCGTTAATGGACGCGGATGGATCGCGGTTGCTCTGGTCATTTTCGTGGCATGGAATCCGATAAAAGGATTTTTCGGCGGTGCTCTGTTCGGAGGCCTCAGCATTCTGGGACTGAAACTTCAGGCAATGGGTGTTGGCGTATCGCAGTATCTGGTAGATATGATCCCGTATGTTGCGACCATTCTGATCGTTATTTTCAGTACGTACAAGAAAAAGAAAGAAAGTCAGCCGCCGGCTGATTTAGGAAACAACTATTTCAGAGAGGAACGATAACATGGTATATGTACATTTTGCAGAAGGATTTGAAGAAGTGGAAGCGGTCACGATAGTAGACCTGCTTCGCCGGGCAGCGATCGATGTGAAGATGGTTTCCATTATGGAAGATAAAATGGTGGAAGGAGCCCATGGCATGCAGATCCAGGCTGATCTGCTGTTTGAAGAGGCTGATTACGATGGCTGCGACATGATCGTACTGCCGGGCGGGATGCCGGGTGCACTCCATCTGAAGAATCACGAAGAGCTGGGAGAAAAAATCACTGAATTCGCACTGCAGGGCAAGGCTCTTGCTGCCATCTGTGCAGCTCCTATGGTCCTCGATGCCCGCGGAGCGCTGACCCACAAAACGGCGACTATTTATCCGGGTATGCAGAATGAGCTGAACATGGCTTCGTATATAGACAGCGGTGTTGTAGAAGATGGCAATGTGATCACGGGGAAAGGCCCTGCATACGCCATCGGATTCGCTCTGGTCATTATAAGAAAAATCAAAGGCGATAATGCTGCGGATGAAGTTGCTGAAGGACTGCTGTACAAAGGGATTTTATAAGATGAGTAAGTATCGGGTAGATTTTCATATTCATACGAAATTTTCGGATGGACAAGCTTCTCCGGCGGAGATCGTGGATGCTGCAAAAGCTCTTGGATATCATCAGATCGCCATCACAGATCATGATGGGATCGATGGACTGCCGGAGGCTTTGGAAGAAGGTCGAAGAGTAGATCTGACCGTAATACCCGGCATGGAGCTGGCAACGGAGACGGCTTCGGGAACCGAACTCCATATTTTAGGCTATGGGATGGATCTTGCCGATAAAACGCTGCTTGCTGCAATGAAAGAGCTTTCCAGAAGAAGAGCCGCCCGCAACACAAAGCTGATCGCCGCTTTGCAGGAAATGGGATATGATATCTCCGAAGAAGAGCTGAGGAAGATCCAGCCCAATGACTATATCGGCAAACCGGTCATTGCGCGGGCATTGATCGCAAAGGGATATGCCTCCAGCATACCGGAAGTGTTCCAGAGCAAAAAAATGCTGGGAAGCGAAACAGCTCTTGCTATCAAAAAAGAGAAACTGTCAGCATCAGATGCTGTAAAGCTGATACGGGAATCAGGAGGACTTCCGGTGCTGGCACATCCGATCCAGGCAAAAAAGATCGGAACACCGGGAAGCCGGGAGTTTTATCAGAATATGGAAGGGATCGTTGAGAATCTGGTTTCGTGTGGTCTTGGCGGACTGGAATGCTTTCATCCGGATCAAGATGAGAAACAGAGCCTTCGATTCGTTCAGATGGCACAAAAATATGACCTTTGCATCACCCGTGGATCGGACTTCCACGGAAAAGACTTTGCAGAAGCAGAGGACACCGCACAGATCGAAGAGACGAAGCTGATCGGGCTGGATGTGAAATAGCAGAATACGAAAAAGTCAGGACTGCCGGCAGGAAACTGTCGGCAGTTTTCACATGTATGGACTCTCAAAATATGGGAATACTAATTTTTGTATTCCATTCCCGCGAGGGATAAAATCGAGAGGTACAAATGAATAAAACTATTTCAGAAAAAAAGGCGGATCCAGTCCCCAGTAAGAAGCTGCTGATGATCGTGGTGATCCTGCTGTCTGCGGCGACCTGCGGGATCACTTCTGCAAAGGCGGCGGCTGCCGAGGGATGGGAAGCGCCCGTTCTGCTGTCGGACGGGACCCTGATGAAAGCTCCGTGGTATATCATGGTCGATGGGAAGAAAGCTGCGCTCGTAGATTCCAGAGAAACAGCGGAGCAGGTGATCCAGAATATCGTGACGTCTTGCGGACATGAAGGTGCGGAAGTCCTTGATGTTGAACTGAAAGAAGAAACGACAACGAAAAGAATGGACCTGGAGCTTGGAGACGATCCTCCGGATGTGATGACGGCAGCAGAGGCAGAGAAAAAACTACTGGGAACCCATAAGGAAGAGAGTATCCTTACAGTCGTCACCACAGAGGAACGAAAGGAAGAAGAGGATATCGACATCCCGGAGGAATACCAGCCGGTAAAATCTCTCTCTGTGGGGGAGATCAAGGTGGCCTCCGAAGGAAGCCCGGGGACAAAGGAAATCACGAAAAAGGTGACGAAGGAAAACGGAAATCCGGTGTCTGAAACGATCCTGGAAGAATCCGTCGTTGAAGAACCGGAGGAAAAGGTGATCCTCGCCGGGACGAAATTGCCGGCATCCTATCAGAGCAGTTTTTATGAGGACCCGGATCTTTCGTATGATGAAGACGCCGTATACGGGAAACTGCAGCGTCCTGTCGCCGGCGGGGTCGTTACGTCCGGCTTTGGTTCGCGCTGGGGCAAAGTGCATCATGGGATAGACATTGCGCTGCCTCAGGGCAGTGAGATCCGAGCGGCAGATAACGGGAATGTATACTTCGCCGGAGCAAATGGAAGCTATGGAAATATCGTCAAAATAGATCATGGAAACGGGATGCAGACGTATTACGCACACTGCAGCAGGCTCCTGGTATCCGCAGGACAGCGTGTGGAGCGCGGCGAACAGATCGCGCTGGTAGGATCCACGGGACGGTCAACGGGACCGCATTTGCATTTCGAGGTGATCATCAACCGAAACAGTATCGACCCGAGCGGTCTGATTGAATAACAAGAAAGAAAGCTGCCTTTTCGGGCGGCTTTTTGTTATATACCTTTGTAATACTTGCTCCCTGTCATTGCTTTCAAAATCGAGATGTGCTAATATAAAGAATGGACTTCGCTGTCCACTTTTATATTGCAAAAGACAAGGAAGGTAATATGGGCTTTTTTAAAGATGTTAGAGACGATATCAAAGCGGTCTTAGACAGAGACCCGGCGGCGCGGAACGGCTTTGAGGTGCTGGTATGCTATCCAGGTATCTGGTCGATTATTTTTCACCGGCCCGCACACTGGCTGTACCGTCATAATGTAAAGCTTCTGGCGAGGATCATTTCGCAGCTGGCGCGCTGGCTGACAGGGGTGGAGATCCATCCTGGGGCAGTCATCGGCAAGCGGTGTTTCATTGACCACGGCATGGCGATCATTATAGGGGAGACCACCGAGATCGGAGATGATGTAACGATCTATCAGGGCGTGACGCTGGGAGGTACCGGAAAAGATACCGGCAAGCGTCATCCGACGATCGGCAACAACGTTATTTTAAGTTCCGGATCGAAGATCCTGGGGCCGTTTAAGGTGGGTAATAATGTGAAGATCGGCGCTGGATCCGTCGTTTTGAAGGAGGTTCCTGACAATTGTACCGTCGTCGGGATCCCGGGGACGATCGTGCGCAGAAACGGCAAGCCGATCTCAGAAATGGATCAGGTCGATATGCCGGATCCGATCGCAGTAGAACTGGAATGCCTGCGGCGCAGAGTCGTGGAGCTCGAAGATATTATCGTAGAAAAACTGGGAGTAGAACTGGCTCATGAATGTCATGAAGACTGTCAGTATCCAAACATCCTGCGAGAGATGGAGGATGGCAGCCTGAACCGGATCTACGATGAAACCAATGGAGAAATCGTAACGGAAACTCTGCCGGACAGCCCGGAAGGAGAAACGGAGGTAAAGCATGAAAATCTATAATACTATGACACGCAGAAAAGAAGAGCTGAAGCCGATCGAAGACGGAATCCTTAAAATTTACGTTTGTGGACCGACGGTATATAACTTTTTCCACATTGGAAACGCAAGACCTTTTGTTGTATTCGATACGCTTCGCAAATATCTGGAATACCGGGGATATAAAGTAAAATTCGTGCAGAACTTTACCGATGTAGATGACAAGATCATCAATAAAGCCAGAGAAGAAGGCGTTACGGCACCGGAGATCAGCGAAAAATATATCAAGGAATATTATAAAGACGCAGCAGCACTGAATGTCAGAAAGGCTGACGTCCATCCGAAGGTTTCCGAGCATATACCGGAGATCATTGATTTTGTCAGCACCCTGGTGGACAAGGGATATGCTTACGAAGTAAACGGAGATGTGTACTTCTCCACGCGTAAATTTGACGGATATGGCAAACTGTCCGGACAGAATATCGAAGACCTGGAATCGGGAGCACGTATCGCTGTGGGTGATATCAAACGGGATCCGCTGGATTTTGCCCTGTGGAAAGCTCGCAAGGAAGAGGATGAGATCGCATGGGAAAGCCCGTGGGGCATGGGAAGACCAGGCTGGCATATCGAATGTTCTGCTATGTCCAAGAAACACCTGGGGGATACGATCGATATCCATGCAGGCGGACAGGATCTGCAGTTCCCGCATCACGAGAACGAGATCGCACAGTCGGAATGCTGCAACGGTGTACCGTTTGCAAACTACTGGATGCACAACGGATATATCACCATCGACAATGAAAAGATGTCCAAATCAAAAGGCAACTTTTTCACAGTAAGAGATATCTTAAAGGACTATGATGGAGAAGTGATCCGCTTCTTCCTCCTTTCCGGACACTACAGAAATCCGATCAACTTCAGCGATACACTGATGGAACAGGCCAAGGCGGGACTTGCCAGAATGCAGCACGCCAAGGAAAACCTGAAGCACCTGATCGCAACCGGTGAAGGCACGATGACGGATGAAGAGAAAAAGGAACTGGAAGGATACGACAAGTATCGTCAGGAATTCATCGCAGCCATGGATGACGACCTGAACACAGCAGATGCGATCTCAGCTATTTTTGAACTGATCACAGCCATCAATACGGATGTAAGAAACGGCGCCAGCAAAGAATTTGCAGAAAAATGTCTGGATATCCTGATGGAGCTGGCATCTGTCGTAGGACTTTTGCAGAAGGAAGAAGACGACTCGGTAGATGAAGACATCCAGGCTCTGGTAGACGAACGTCAGGAAGCGAGAAAAGCAAAAAACTTTGCAAGAGCCGACGAGATCCGCGACCTTCTCAAAGCAAAGGGCATCACACTGAAAGACACGCCGCAGGGTGTACAGATCATCAAGGAGTAAGCTTTGCAGAAAGCTGCGAAGGGCTGACGGGAAATGAAAGTAGAAAATATCAAAGAAATCAATACGACGGCACTGGCGTACATGGGGGATGCTGTATATGAGCTTGCTGTGCGGGAAGAAATGATGAAGCAGGGATACTATAATGTGAATCGGCTGCATCATATTGCGACACTGTATGTGCGGGCATCGGCGCAGGCGAAGATCATCAAAACGATCTTTGATGAGCTGGACGAAAAAGAGCAGGCACTTGTGAAACGAGCCAGAAACCGGAAATCTGCAACGAAAGCGAAAAATGCAGACCCGGTGACCTATAAATGGGCAACAGCTTTTGAAGCGCTGACAGGATATTTGTATCTGACGGAAAACCAGGATCGCCTTTCCTGGCTGATGGAGCGTGCTATTGGAATTGTAAAGGATGAACATATCAATGGGAGAAAAGAAACCAAAGAAAAAGCGGCAGGTCAGAAATAAGACAAAAGATGTTCTGGCGGATTACTACCGTACCAATATGGAGTACGACAGGGAAAACCGACGTCGTCAGGAAGAAGAGGGCGTTAAGCCGAAGGGTTTGAAGAACCTCAACAGCACTGAAAAAACTTATGTGATCGTTATTGTGCTGGCGCTGATCGGGATCGTGATCAAATACGTGATCCTGTAGCGGGAGTGAACAGGGAGGAAAAGATGAGTCAGGCAGACAAACTTTTTGTGGCTATGTGTCAGGAGATCCTGGATCACGGCTATTCCAGCCAGGGACAGACGGTTCGTGCAAAGTGGGAGGACGGAACGCCGGCCCACACCATCAAGCAGTTCGGCATCGTGAACCGTTATGATCTGCAGGAGGAATTCCCGGCACTGACACTGCGCCCGACTGCAATCAAATCCGCGGTGGATGAAATGCTGTGGATCTGGCAGAAAAAATCAAATAATATCAAAGACCTATCCAGTCATATCTGGGACGAATGGGCGGATGAAAACGGCTCTATCGGCAAGGCTTACGGCTATCAGCTGGGGGTGAAGTATAAATTTCCTCACGGGGAAATGGATCAGGTGGACAATGTCCTCTGGCAGCTGAAACACACGCCGTATTCACGCCGGATCATGACCAATATCTATAAATTCGACGACCTTATGGAGATGGGGCTGGAACCGTGCGCCTACAGCATGACTTTTAACGTGACGGGTGACCGGCTCAACGCTATTTTGAATCAGCGATCTCAGGACATTCTGACGGCCAATAACTGGAATGTCGTACAGTACGCCGTGCTGGTACATATGCTGGCACAGGTGAGCGGACTGAAGCCGGGGCAGCTGGTGCACGTGATCGCAGATGCGCACATCTATGATCGTCATGTGGATATCGTGCGGGAGATGATACAAAGACCGCAGTATCCGGCGCCAAAATTCAGCCTGAATCCGGAAATCACGGATTTCTACGACTTTACGACAGATGATATCCTGATCGAGGACTATGCGAAGAATCCTCAGATCAGAAATATTCCGGTGGCTATCTAGCGTGATTGCGGGCAGCTGCAGGATGCCGGAAGGCGGGAAGGCAGACGGACAGAAAAGAAGGAGCAGAATATGAATGCTATCGTGGTGGTGGATCAGAACTGGGGCATCGGCAGGGAAGGAAACCTGCTTGTGCATCTTCCGGGTGATCTGAAATATTATAAAGAAAAGACAATCGGAAACCATATCATCGTGGGCAGGAAGACACTGGAATCCTTCCCGGGAGGCAAGCCTCTTCCAGGACGGGAAAACATCGTGCTGACGCGGGATCCGGGGTATGCAAAAGACGGCTGCGTCATTTGTCATACTGTAGAGGATGTGCAGGATGCCGTGAAAGATTACGATCCGGAGACGGTATTTGTTGCCGGCGGAGCGGAGATCTATCAGGAGTTTTTCTCGCTTTGTGATGTGTTTTATGTTACGAAAATCAATGAAACGTTTGAAGCGGATCGCTACTTCCCGGATCTGGATGAAATGGGTCTGAAAGCAGCGTGGGAAAGCGAACTGCAGGAAGAAAAGGGAATCACATACAGGTTTTTAAAATATGTCAGAGAAAATAATCGGTAGGAACGCCGTGACAGAAGCACTTAACAGTGATCGTGAAATCGAAAAGATCATTTTGGCAAAGGGTGCAGAAGGTTCCATAAAGAAAATCGAGGGCAAGGCGAAAGCAAAGAAGATCCCTCTCTATTACAGCGATAAAAGCCGGATGGACCGGGACGCGGACGGTGGCAACCATCAGGGTGTCATCGCTGTCGTGTCGGATTATGAGTATGCCACGGTAGAGGAGATCCTGAATGTGGCGAAACAGCGGGGCGAAGATCCTTTTGTGATCCTGCTGGACGGGCTGGAGGATCCCCACAATCTGGGAGCTATCATGCGGACGGCAGAATGTGCCGGAGCGCATGGCGTGATCATTCCGAAACGGCGGTCGGTTTCCATTACGGAGACGGTTGCGAAAACATCCGCAGGTGCGGTGGAATATATGCCGTGTGCCCGCGTGACCAATATGCCAAGGACCATCGAACCTGTCTCTTAT
>NZ_JACRWC010000076.1 GCF_014306095.1 Lentihominibacter faecis | reverse complement strand
ACAGCTTCCAGAATTTTTTCCCTGTCATACAATGCAGAAATCAGCATCAGCAGTGTTGACTTCGGCAGATGGAAATTGGTGATCAGACTGTCTATGATCTTGAATTCATAACCCGGATAAATAAATATCCCCGTGCTGTCTTCTCCGCTTCTGACCTGCATGCATCCGGCCGCTTCATCGTAATAGGCCGCACTTTCCACCGTTCGCGTAGAAGTCGTCCCTACCGAAATAATACGACGACCTTCCCGTTTTGCCCGGTTTATCACCTCTGCACTTTCCTCACAGATATGGTATTCCTCGAAATGCATGGAATGTTCCTCGATGTTCTCACACTTGACAGGCCGGAACGTACCGATCCCAACATGAAGCGTCACATAGACCAGTTCCACGCCCTTTTCCTTCGCCTGCTCCAGCAATTCATCGGTAAAGTGAAGTCCCGCCGTAGGTGCCGCTACAGAGCCTTCCTCCTCACAGTACACCGTCTGATATCGTTCCTTATCCTCTTCCTGACTGCTTCGCTCGATGTATGGCGGAAGCGGCATGCTCCCCAGCTCTTCCAGCCGTTCCATGAACAAACCTTCATACTGAAACTCCACCAGCCGGGTTCCATCGTTTCCGTAATCCTTCACCTCCGCCCGCAGCAAAGGCTTCTCCGAAAAGATCACGCTGTCCCCGGGTTTCAACCGTTTCCCCGGCTTGACCATAGTTTCCCAGATATCTCCCTCGATCCGCTTGATCAGCAGAAATTCTACCTTGGCACCAGTCTTTTCTTTCGTGCCAAAGAGCCTTGCCGGGAGCACCTTGGAATTGTTCAGCACCAGACAATCTCCCGGCTGTAAATACTCCAGTATGTCATAAAAATGCCGATGCTCCGTTTTGCCTGTATCTCGATGCACGACAAGAAGCCGCGATGCATCACGTTTTTCTGCCGGCTTCTGCGCGATCAGCTCCTCCGGCAGATGGTAATCAAAATCTTCTATTTTCATCCTTGTCCTCTTCTATTCCTTAACTGAACTGTTGACCTCTTCTTCATCGTACGGAATGCCCAGATGCTTGTACGCCTGTGCCGATACAACGCGCCCCTTCTGCGTCCTGTGCAAAAAACCCGCCTGGATCAGATACGGCTCGTACACATCTTCTATAGTCACCCGTTCTTCCCCGATGGAAGCCGCTATCGTATCGATTCCGACCGGTCCTCCCTTGAACCGTTCGATGATCGTTCGCAAGATCTCCCGATCCAGACTTTCCAGTCCCATATGATCGACGCCCAGCGCATCCAGGGCTTTCTGCGTGATATCGATATCAATGACGCCATTTCCCTTTACCTGAGAAAAATCACGCACCCGCTTCAGCATCCGGTTAGCAACACGCGGGGTCCCGCGGGAACGCTTGGCCATTTCTTCCATAGACTGTTCATCCGCCGTCACTCCCAGAAGCTCTGCGGAACGACCTATGATTTTCTTCAGTTCCTCGGTCGT
The DNA here is from genome assembly GCF_014306095.1 of Lentihominibacter faecis. Classification (GTDB taxonomy): domain Bacteria; phylum Bacillota; class Clostridia; order Peptostreptococcales; family Anaerovoracaceae; genus Lentihominibacter; species Lentihominibacter faecis. The sequence continues at coordinate 8,237 of NZ_JACRWC010000076.1, read as the reverse complement.
ATACATCTCGAACTTGCAGCTCACTCCGAAACGGTCTCTTAGAGGTGCCGAAAGACTGCCTGCACGCGTTGTTGCTCCGATCAGCGTAAACTTTGCAATGTCCAGTCGTATAGACCGTGCCGAAGGTCCTTTTCCAATAATAATGTCCAGCGCAAAATCCTCCATCGCTGAGTACAAAACTTCCTCTACCGACCGGTTGAGACGATGGATCTCATCGATGAACAGCACATCGTTTTCATTGAGATTGGTCAGGATCGCAGCAAGATCACCTGCCCGCTCAATAGCCGGTCCCGACGTGATCCTGATATCGACGCCCATTTCATTGGAAATGATCCCCGCCAGCGTTGTCTTCCCCAGTCCCGGAGGGCCGTAAAACAGCACGTGATCCAGCGGTTCCTTTCGCAGCTTGGCCGCCTCAATAAATATTTTTAAATTGTCCGTAGCTTTTTTCTGTCCGATATAATCCTCCAGCTTCTGCGGACGCAGAGTCATCTCCGAGCGTTCTTCGCCCTGCCCCAGCTCCGCTGCTGTGATTCGTTCTTCATAATCCATAATGATTCCTCATACTCTTTTTTTCTGCAAAGCCTCCGGCGCTGCTAAATGAGATTTTTCAGTGCCGCTTTAATATAATCCTCCGCGGAAAGGTCATTATCCTTTATATGAGCCAGCGCGCTGGTGGCCTCTCCTCTGGTATACCCCAGAGAAATGAGAGCTGCGACCGCTTCGGCTCTGCCTCCTCCTGCCGCCGGCTGCTCGCCATCAGAAATCACCGCGCTTTCCATGCCCGATTCCACCGAAGCAGCGAACTTATCTTTCAGTTCCAGTACGATCCTCTCTGCAATCTTCTTGCCCACACCATTTGCCTTAGTCAGAGCCTTTGCATCTTCGAAAGCGATCGCCTCCCGCAGCTGCTCCAGCGTAAACGCCGAAAGAATAGATATCCCCGCCTTTGCACCAACTCCGTTAACAGAAATCAGTTTTTTAAAAGCATCCAGCTCTCCTCGCCTCGAAAAGCCGTACAGACTGACGTCGTCCTCCCGCACGCTCATCATAGTGTATACTTTGACTTCATCGCCTTCGCTGCTCAGATATGCTGCCGAATTGGCCGGCACGAAAATCTCGTATCCTATTCCACCGGCTTCAATGATAACATATCCTGCCCCCTTTTCAGCAAGGGTTCCTTTGACAAATCCAATCATTTCAGTTTGATCTCCCTAAGCATTTTTCTTGTGTCTGCCGAATGTCCATGGCAAATAGCTGCCGCCAGCGCATCTGCCGTATCATCCGGCTTCGGTATTTCCTTCAAGTTCAGGATGGTTTTGACCATGATCTGCACCTGTTTCTTATCCGCCCGACCATATCCTACAAGTGCCTGTTTGATCTGCAGCGGAGTATATTCTTCGATTTCCAGTCCGCCCTTCACACAGGCCAGGATCGCAACGCCTCTGGCCTGCCCGACTAAAATGGCTGTCTTGGCATTCGTATTAAAAAACAGTTCTTCAATGGATGCCACATCCGGGTGATGCTCCTCAATGATCTCCCGCAGAGAATCATAAAGATATTCCAGACGCTCCGTCATCGGTGTCCCGGCATCTGTTGTGATCGCTCCGTAATCGCAGACTTTGAACTTGTTTCCGATCTTTTCTACTACTCCATAACCCAGGATCGCATATCCCGGGTCGATGCCTAAAATTTTCATCTGTTTCTATCGTCCTTGCTCGTTTTTTCTCAACTATTAGTATAGCATACAAACATATGTTTGCAACCATGAAATTACTGTGATATGATAGAAAAGAGCAGAAAAAAGATTTTGACTCATTCATGACATATGCCTTGCGTATTTTTTTCATAATATGGTATAATTATAAGCAAATCACCATCCCGCCGCCGGGGTTTGGACTCCTTGATACGAGCGGGAAACGGCATCTTGGAGATACTATATTTGGAGGAACTGATATGCGAATTTCCAGACAGAACAAAATACTTGAACTCATTGAAACATATGAGATTGAAACGCAGGATAAGCTGGCATCTCTTCTTCGTGAATTCGGATACGAAGTAACGCAGGCCACTATTTCAAGAGATATCAAAGAGCTGCACCTGATCAAGATCCTGTCTTCAACAGGGAAGTATAAATATGCGGTCGCAGCCACCAATGACACTCCGATTTCCGGACGGCTGTCCAATATTTTCCGGGAAACCGTCAAATCTACGGCTTATTCCGGAAACATCGTGCTGCTGAAAACCCTTTCGGGTTGTGCAAGCGCCGCAGCCGAAGCACTGGATTCCTCCGGGATCCCCCACGTGATCGGCTCAGTTGCAGGAGATAACACCATTATGTTCGTCACCGATGATCCCGAGAACTCTCCTATCGTTGTAGAGTTTCTCAACAATATGCTGAAGAAATAAAATGACAGATTTTCTCTCTGTCAGCGAGGTTACAACGCTATGATCAGACACATCAGTATTAAAAACTTTGCAACAATAGAAAAAGCTGAGATCGATTTTCACAGCGGACTCAATACTATCACAGGCGAAACCGGCGCCGGTAAATCCGTTGCCGTAGAAGCCATGAGTCTTGCCCTTGGCAGTCGTGCAGACACTGCATATGTCCGTTCCGGGAAAAACAAGGCCGTGATCCAGATGATCGCAGAAGACAAGGATGATGAGTACATCATCACCCGTGAAATATCTGCATCCGGCAAAAACATCTGCCGGATCAATGATGAGATCGTGACCCTTGGACATCTGAACGCGCTCTGTAAAAAGCTGGCGGACATCCATGGACAATACGATCACCAGTCCCTGCTCAACCCGGATCATCACATCCATCTGGTAGATCTTTATCAAAAAGATCAGATCCTGCCTGTTAAAGAAAAGGTTCAGCATCTGTACCAGTCCTACACCAGCCTTCGCTCCAGGCTGAAATCCATTCTGGAGGAAACGGCAAAAAATAAACGGGAGCAGGACTTTATGGCATACGAACTGGAAGAACTCCAAAACGCACAGCTTCAGATCGGAGAAGATGTCGAACTGGAAGAAAAAATCGAACTGCTTCAGAACAGCGAAAGAATTTATGAAAATCTGGCCGGTGCTTACCAAATCGCATCCGAAGATGAAAACGCTGCGCTCTCTGCGATCAAACGCATGTCGGACATGCTGATGGAAATCGCCCCTTATACCCAGGTGCTGGATGATCTAAGCAGACGCACCAACGAGCTTTACTATGAGCTGGAAGACATATCTTCATCCGTGCGAGACTGCCGCGACACCACGGTATTTTCTCCAGAAGAGCTGGATGAAGCCATTGAACGAAGCGATCTTTTAAAAAAGTTAAAAAACAAGCACGGCAGATCCATCGAAGAATTGATCGCATATGCAGAAGAACTGGAAGAGAAGCTTTCCAGTATCGAAAATGCAGATGCATTAAAAACGCAACTGGAGCATCAGCTTGCTGCGCAGAGACAGGAACTTCTGGCTGCCTGCGAGATGCTCTCCACTGCACGAAAAGAGGCAGCGGCACAGCTGGAACAAAAGATAACGAAAGAACTGACTCAGCTGAACTTCAACGATGCCCGTTTCTCCATAAGCTTCAAACGCGCGGAGCACTTGACATCAGAAGGGTTTGACAATGTGGAATTTCTCATAAGCACCAATCGCGGAGAGCCTTTGAAACCGTTGAGTAAGATCGCGTCCGGCGGTGAAATGTCACGGATCATGCTGGCTTTTAAAAAAATAACCGGTGACTATGACGAGATCCCGACTATGATCTTCGATGAGATCGACAGCGGCATCAGCGGGATCGCAGCCAGTGTAGTCGGACACAAGCTCAAAGAGATCGCTGCGACACACCAGATCATCTGCATTACTCACCTTCCCCAGATCGCAGCATTTGGAGAACACAGCTACAAAATCGAGAAACAAACAGACGAATCATCTACATATACTACGATCACTGAACTGACAGCAGATGAAAAGGTGCAGGAAATCGCCAGACTTCTGGGCGGTGCCACTATCACCGACACCACTCTAAAATCCGCGAAAGAACTGATCCAGTCATCAAAATAAAATAAAGGCCATGACACATTACGCATCCTGATATGCGTTTCTGTATCATGGCTTTTCTTTTCTCAAAACACGTTACCTGAAGCTTTGCCTGAGCCTCGAAACTTTGTCTATAATATCCGCTACCGTATCTTCCATCGATCCGGATCCAGACCCCACAGTCACTTCTGCATACGTCTCATATAACGGCCTTCGTTCTTCGTAAAGTTCTCTTATTCCCTGATCCTTGCTCATAGCAACGCCTCGTGTTGTGATATTGTTGAGCCGCTGCAGTATCGTTTCCACCGAGACCTGTATATACACGATACGCCCCAGCTTCTTCAGATGCTCCATCGCCTTCGGATAATAAACGGCACTGCCGCCAGTCGCAATGACCGTATGCGATGCTGACACACCGCAAAGCACTTGTTCTTCCAGTGATTTAAAGGCTTCCATCCCATCTTCGTTGATGATTTCCTGCAAACTTTTCTCGGCAGCCTCCTGGATCAAAAGATCTGTGTCCAGAAAATTCATCTGTAAACTCTTAGCCAGAACAACACCTGTCACGCTTTTCCCACAGGCCGGCATACCAGTCAGGATAATATTTTCCCTGCCGGTCACCATTTGCTCCACCAGGTCCAGTTCCTCTTCCGAATACACGCGCACCCCTGCTTCCCGCAGCAGCTGAACCGTGATCCCCTGACCATCGATAAGATTACCTTCAAAAGTCCCGTCATACACCTTGTTGCTTCCGCATGACGGGCTTTTTTCCTTCAGGACAGCACATAGCACCTCTTCCTGCAAAGCACGCTCCAAAGCGATTTCTGCACCTCTGCGGTACTCTTTCGTCACATCTCTGCCATCTCTTGTTATCACCTGATCACCGATTCTCTGAGCATCCGTCCGCGGCACCGGAAGTCCGCCGTCCACTTCCGGGCATACCGGGATCAGACGGTTTTCTTCTTTCCATCGAATAAATCTAGGATCCCTTTCTTCTTTTGTTTTTCCATCATAGCGCACTGGTTTATCACCATATAAACACTGGCTCACTAAAATCTTTTTCATACACACCCCTGGTAACATTTTAAAAAAAGAGCAGCATCACGCTGCTCTTTTTGATGACTATTCTTCTGTTGCTTCAGCTTCCTGAGCTTCGTCCTCTGCCGGAGGTTCGATTGTCTCTCTGATGCTGAGGCTGATCCGCTTACGATCCTTATCGATTTCGAGGATCTTAGCTTTCACGATCTGACCGATTTCCAGTTCATCATTGATGTTGCCAACACGCTTATGAGCAACTTCAGAAATATGTACCAGTCCGTCAAGACCCGGTTCCAGCTCTACGAATGCGCCGTAGTCCTTGATCTGTACTACTTTGCCTTCGATAACCTGTCCAACCTGATAGTTTTCGTCGATCACGCTCCATGGCTCTGGCTGATTCTGCTTGAGACCCAGAGAAATCTTTCCTTTTTCTGCGTTCATGGAAAGAACCTTTACGTTGATCTTCTGACCAATGCTCAGAACTTCCTGCGGGTGCTTCAGCTTGCCCCAGGAGATCTCGGAAATGTGAAGCAGACCATCAATGCCGCCGATGTCAACAAACGCACCGTAATCTGTAAATCTCATTACAGTACCTTCCACTACATCGTCTACATTCAGGTTTTCCCAGATTTCTGCAACCAGCTTATCCTTTTCTTCATTCAGGAACAGCTTGTGAGAGAATACTGCTCTGTTTCTTCTCTGGTCAACTCTGGAAACTCTGACTTCCATAGTCTGTCCTACGAATTCTTCTGCATTTTCAACGTAGTGATCAGAAAGCTGTGAGAGCGGGATAAATCCGGACACTTCCTTGTACTCAGCGATTACACCGCCGTTTACCGGTCTGGTTACTTTAACTTCAAGAACTGTTTTATCTTCAAGTGCTTTTACGATTTCTTCCCAATTTGCACTGATTTCCAACTTTTTCTTTGAAAGTAAGATTCCACCGTCTCCGTCGTCTGTTTTGATAACCTTTGCTTTGATTTCGTCATCAACTTTGAAGGCATCTGCTAAAGTCTGTCCTTCTTCCAGGCTCACTTCTGAGATAGGCAGAATACCGTCTTTCTTGCATCCCAGGTTTACAATGACTTCTTTGTCCGTTACCTGGTGTACTTTTCCTGTGACAATTTCGCCACCTCTTGGTAATCTTAAGGATTTTTCGATTTCATCCATAAGATCGTTCATGTTTAATTCGTTGTTTTCAAGTGTAACATCACTCATTCTGGCAATAACCTCCTTAATAGTGCATTCGGGTGTCGAGGCACCCGCCGCTATTCCTATTCTATTACATTTTGCCACTTCTTTCAACGGTAAATCTTCAATATTTTCAACAAAATAGCTATTCGCACAATTTTTTTTAGAAATTTCATACAATTTCTTCGTATTAGAACTGTTTCTGCCACCAACAACGATCATCAGGTCCGATTCACGAGCCAGTTTTTCGCATGATTCCTGGCGCTTTGAAGTCGCATTACAGATCGTATTATTGACTTGATAGTTCTTGCCCTGCTCCTCCAGTGCCTGCAGTACATCCCGCAGCATCTGCTCCCGGATCGTCGTCTGCGTCACTACAAAAAGGTCATCTTCCGGAATCTCACAGGCCTCTTCATAAGAGCTCACTATAACAGCAGGCTTCCTGCACCATCCGGAAATTCCCAGGACTTCCGGATGATTTCGATCTCCAACGATCACCACCTGTTTATCGGTATCGTTGACCAGGTGATGGATCCTCGCCACAAACGGGCAAGTTGCATCGATCAATACGATACCGCGTTCTTCGGCTTTTTGATAAAGGGCCCTGCCTTCCCCATGAGAGCGGATGATCACCTTCGGAGTCGCATCCCTTAACGGCACATCTTTCACCGTCCCCGGAGCACTGATTTCATCCAGGCTTTCGATCACACGTATTCCTCTTTTCTCCAGATCTCTGGTGACGCGTTCATTGTGGATCAGCGATCCCATTGAATAGATTTCTCCCGGATTCTGTTCCGCTGCTTTTTCCGCTTTCTCGATAGCCTGTTTCACACCAAAACAAAACCCTGCATTCTCAGCCCTTCTTATTTCTTTCATCGATTCGCTCCAGTTCTTCTAAGTATTTTTTGAAAGACGCTTCGCTTCCGTTTTCCGTTGGATGATAATACTTAACACCTTCCTGATACAGATCATCCGGTAAATATTGCTGTGTCACATACCCTCCATATGCGTGAGGGTACTTATAGTCCAGCCCCCGTCCCAGCTTCGCAGCCCCACTGTAATGGGAATCTTTCAGATGTGCCGGAACATCCTCGATCTTACGTCCCTTTAAGTCTGCAGATGCCTGCTCCAGAGCCATATAGGAAGCATTCGACTTCGGGCAGGATGCCAGCAGTACCACCGCCTGAGCCAGGTTGATCCGCGCTTCCGGCAGGCCCACCATTTGTGCTGCCTGCACACATGCCGTCACGACAGAGATCGCGCTGGGATATGCCATTCCCACATCTTCACTGGCCATCACCAGAAGCCTTCTGCCGATCATAACAACATCCGCGCCACCGTGAAGCAGTCGTGCCAGATAATGAACCGCAGCATCCGGATCACTTCCTCGCACGGATTTCTGCAAAGCCGATAAAAGATTGTACTTATCTTCTTCCTTATCGTAAAACGTTGTCTGTCTCTGCATTGCTTCCGCCACGATCTCAGAATCCAGCGTACTGCCTTCTGACAGATTGTCCACGATGAATCCCAGCGTATCCAGTGCGACCCGACAGTCTCCACCGCTCATTTCCGCCAGCGTCCGCAGTGCATTCTCATCATAAGAAATCTGCAAAGCTCCAAACCCTTTGTCTGTATCCTCAAGGGTCCTCTTAAGAAGCACCATGATGTCATTCGGACTCAAACGTTTAAACTCGTAAATATTTCTCACTCTGCTTAGAATCGCATTATTTACCGAAAAATACGGATTTTCTGTCGTGCTCCCGATAAACTTGATGATCCCTTCTTCGATGGCTTTCAACAGTGAATCCTGCTGAAGTTTGTTCCAGCGATGCACCTCATCCACATACAGACATGTGGTTTCCTTCATCAGGCCGTAAAACCGGTCTGATGCATTCTGCAGGATCGTCTTCAGTTCCTTGGTCCCTGTGACGGATGCATTTATTTCCACGAAATTACTGTCCAGT
>NZ_JACRWC010000045.1 GCF_014306095.1 Lentihominibacter faecis | reverse complement strand
AAATTAATTATATCATATTACAGGCTTTATGCGTTGAAATTTCAATGTTTTACAACATTTTTCCTCATAGAAAAAGCCTGACACCTTATTTCTAAGGTCGGGCTTTTGTCTACAGTCTGGGTACTCCCCTAAAGGGGAGTAATAAAGAATTTTCCCTGACGATCACAGGGGAAAAGTAAGGCGGGCTTAAATGCTGCCCGCCCTTACCTTCCTTTCCCTGCCCTGTGACAATAACATTTTTTGACAAAAGGATGCACTTTAGCGAGGTAAAGCATGAGATTTGAATTTTTTATGGCGATGCTGCCGCCAACGATTACGCAGCAGGAAAAATCCATCACGATTCGAAATGGAAAACCGGTCGTGTATGAACCTGCCGAATTGAAACAGGCAAGAGAAAAATTACGAGCGCATCTGGCAAAGCATGTTCCCAAAAAAAGATTTACTGGTCCCGTGTGGCTCGGGGTGAAGTGGTGTTTTCCGATTCGCGGCCGGCATAGAGACGGTGAGTATAAAGCGACAAAGCCGGATACGGATAACCTGGAGAAGATGCTGAAAGACGTGATGGAGGAGCTGGGGTTTTTCAAAAACGATGCTCAGGTGGCATCCGAGCATGTTGAAAAATTCTGGGCAAAGGTGCCGGGGATCTATATCGTGATGGAGTCCCTGGAGGATGATTGAAAGGTGAATCAAAGGAGAAAAGTAATGCTGTACGTAGGAGATTTAGTAAAAATCATAAAGATCGGCAATCCGAATTTCGGAGAGCTGGGAAGAGTAAAAGAACTGCGAAGCGCCGTGGATGACAAGTGGGCACTGGTGCAGACAAAAGACGATGAGGATTATTACCGGATCAGTGAACTGGTGATGGAACAGAGACATATCCCGGTAGAGGGAGTGATGGAAGGAGAAGCGTTATGATCGTACTGAAAAAAGAACCTGGGAAAGATCCGGTGCTTACGGATATTGATAACACACTGGAAGCTTTCCAAAAAAATGTTGGAGGATATATCGAGACAGTGACTCTCACCGAAGAACTTATGATTGTCTGTAACGAAGAGGGGCGCATACAAAGCCTGCCGTATAACTGCACGGTGATGAACGCAGACTTTTACGGAACGATCCTGATAGCTGGAATAGACGGCGACGAATTTACAGACGTCCCTACTACGACTGCAAAATTCTTTTCAAAGCTGGTGCAGGTAAAAGGCAATGAGTAGGATTATGATGGCCATTCTCTCAGCTGTGATCGCTGTGACGATGCTTTGGATCGGTATTGGTATCGGCGCTGCATCAGATGATGATGCACCGGCAGAGTATGCAGACGGTGATACTTACTGGGTAGAAATTTACGAGGATACTGGGGATGTAGTGATCCATACCCGGCAGGAGTTCGTGACGGATGTCGGAGATGACATCCTGGTGAAAGGAGAAACAGAATGAACAAAATATTTAGTGCCAGAGTTGCTGGAAGGTGGGATCCATATCACGGGAAATATAGGCCTTACGTTCTTCCAGAAGATGAGCTGAAGTGTTCGCTCCTGGAAGACAGAATGGACAAGGTCATTGCCTGTGCAGGATGCGGGAAGCCGGTAAAGTTCGGAGAAAGCTTTACGTCGCTGGAGATCCATACAGAATCAGGATTCGGATTTATGGTATGCCCTATGTGCATTGATCAGGAAATAGAGCGCGCCAGAGATGCAGAAGCCATGAGGCAGGAGGAAGAGTAATGCTTTATATGGCAGTAACAGCAGATAAATACGAGCTTCCCTGTTTTGTGGCTGATTCCGGGAGAGAACTCTCAAAGATCGTGGGAATTCATGAACCGTATTTCTGGGATCTTCTGCATAAAAGCAAGCCGTATAAAAAACTGGGAATGTTGTTTTTAAAAATAGAGGAGTGAGAAGATGTTTCGAAAACAGATTTTAGAAAATGCTATTCGAATAGTCTGCCAGGATCGAAGAGACAAGTACGGTCAGATTGAAGATAATTTTGGGCTGATTGCAGATCTTTGGAGTTCATATCTTGGAGCTTCTGTTACGGCAGTAGATGTGGCTATGATGATGGGCATGCTCAAGATGGCACGGATCAAAACCGGAAAGTATACGCAGGATAATTTTGTGGATCTGGCAGGGTATGCTGCCTGCGGAGCAGAATGTACGCCGGAGGCTTTGCAGGAAAAAGAACGGCGTGTTGCCGATGTGCCGGAGCCAATAGTTGAGCCTATGCGCAGCCCGAAGAAAAAGAAAAGCGGCCGAAAAAAAACAGTCGACACAGCAAAGATCAGGGCACTTCATAATGCTGGATGGAGTGCTGCAAAGATTGCAGATGAACTGGGGTGCTCTAATGCAGCAGTCTATGAAAATCTGAGACAAATGAGGGCGGAAAATGAAGAGAGTGAAGAAACCGAAAAAGAAGAATCAGAAACATAATGTCAGCGAAAAGCAGCTGCAGAGGATCAAGAACAAGGTGACCGATGATGTAACCAAGAAAGCACTGCTACTGTTTTTATCGGCTGCATCGGATGAGATCGGTCTGACTGATGAGCAGGCATGTGATATCTTCAGACGTGCAAATCGCTACGGAGAATATATGGATGATCACATTGTGCGGATCCAGCAACTACAGGAGACGATCGAAAAAGGCACAGGAATCAAATTTGAAGGATGGTGATACATATGGCAGGAGCCAAGAAGCGGAAAGAGCGGCTTTATTGCGATGAGCCGATGGCAAGATCAAAGGGCTATATTGGAGATTCCGATAATCCGAATCTTATTCCATGCAACAAGAATTGCGAGAGTTGCATATGCTGCATTGAGGTTGCTGAGGATGGTAGCCGAAAACATGTTGAAATGGGAATACAGTAATGACAAAGAAACGCCTGAAAAGAATGCGGTCTCTGATCAGTGAAGCACGGCATCTGCAGGAGATGCTTGATCGGCCGGCCAAGACAACTGAATACGTGGGAGATACTGCAAAGGACTATCGGACAGGCAAGCCCCACAGCATTACGATCACAGGTTATGGCCAGCAGGATTACCCGGAGCTGAAAGAGCGGTATTACCAGAAGCTTCGGCAGATCCAGCAGGAGATCGCTTTTCTGGAAGGCTTTCTTGACCAGGTCGAGGATCCGCAGACCCGGGATATTCTCAGGCTGTATTATGTAAATGGGTTGACGCAGGAGCAGATCGCGGATGAATTGGGGTATGCTAGGGAGACGATTTCAAGAAAAATTCGTGATTTTTGGCAAAATAGTCACAAATAGTCACTGAATGTCACATTTTTGTCGTGGTATAATGATATCGTGGAAAAAATCCACAAAGTCACTTTTGACATAGACTTTGCTGAATCTCCTTTTACTTGGAATAACAACGGCCAGAAAGCTCCCTTGATGGGAGGTTTTGGCTGTGTAAGGCTTCGTCGTTGTTGTAATATGGTGATGGGGGAAATGGAATTGTAAAAGAGGCTCTAAAACATTTTTTGATGACTCCTTATACATAAATGACGGCGGAAGGTACTCAGCGATGGGTATCTTTTGTTTTACAAAATACGACGAATGGTGTAGAATGGTGAGACGGAGGGAAATCATGTCTGAAATTCTACACAACTTTTTAGTCGTATATGCAGGAGAAATTTTGACCGGTATTGTTGTTGCCGTTGTTTCTGTTGCGGCGAGCCATATTTTTTATAGGTTTAAGTTGCGTAAAGAGCAAAAAGTGAGGTTTCAGGACGTGATTGGTGAAAAGATAGCGAATGCACTGCTTGCAGTATGGGATATTGAAAGGAAGGCGCATACTCAAGAAATCTACGATATTGAAAAAAGATTGGACGAAGAGCAAGTAAGCTTTCTCAACCCCGAAGGCGTGTATCTGGCAATCATGTCCGATTCTAATGCTTTTTTAGAATTCGTGTTTGAGATAAATGATGCAAGAGGGGATTATGAAAAGTATTTAAGTGATGAAGTTGCTGCACATCTGTGGTACGGTTCTAGTAGATTTATGGAAATGGCTAATTTTATAGCACGTGAGGGCATGGTCAATCATTATCCGGAGATGGGTACTATTTTTCTATTTGACATTTTAGATTGGCGTGACAGCTTGGAAAAAGCCATTGTGCGAGATATAAACAGGCATTCCACCAAAGTCGTGGCACACAGGGGCAAAAAGTGGGAAAAGGCAAAGGAAAAGCTCCAGGAGAAACTACATAAAAAGAATGTGCTGAATGAATTGATAAATAATCCTAACGGAGAAGAAGCCCGAATGTTATATTTATTCATAGATGGTTTGAGGGAATCAGACAAAAACGCAGAGGAGGAAATTATGAAGTGTTTGCGATGTGAAAAAGAAATGGAAAAAGTTACGCTTTCCCAAGGAATTGTTTTGTATGAAGGAAAGACAGGAGACAAACAGCAGGAGCCGTGCTCACCAAAGTCTGCGTATATTTGCAAGAATTGCGGTTATGTTGAACTTAGTTTAAAAGAGTAGGCTGTCAAAAGACATTTGAGCAAAGAATTAAAAGACGCAAGAACCCCAAGCCGGGTTCTTTTTTCGTATGTGCAAAACCGACGAATGAGAGGTGGTGATGTGGATTTAAAGAACTACGAACTGGCCGAGCAGGATTATATGGCCGGGATGAAATATAAGGAAATCGCCGAGAAATATGGCGTGACACTCAATACGGTGAAGTCCTGGAAGACGCGGCACAAGTGGTCTAAGGACGGTAAAAAAGGTGCGCACACAAAACCAGAAAAAAGTACGCACACAAAAAGAGGTGCTCAGCCGGGCAACAAGAACAGCTCAGGAGGACCACCCGGAAACAAAAAAGCAGAAAAATACGGTTTCTTCTCGAAGTATCTTCCGGAAGAAACCGTTTCAATTATAAAGGAAATGCCAAAGGATCCGCTGGACATCCTCTGGGATCAGATACAGATTGCCTATGCAGCCATCATCAGGGCGCAGAAAATTATGTATGTGAAAGACCGGGAAGATAAGACCGTTGAAAAGGTGGAAGAAAAGGACGGCAACGTGATTGGTGAACGTTGGGAGGTTCAGCAGGCGTGGGATAAGCAGAGTAATTTCCTGCAGGCTCAGGCAAGGGCGCAGAAGACGCTGGAGAGTATGATCAACAAGTACGACGATCTGCTGCATAAGAACTGGGAGCTGGCGACAGAAGAGCAGCGTGCCCGGATCGAGCGGATCAAGGCAGATACAGAAAGAATCAAGGGCGGTGAGCAGGCATCCACGGAGGATAAGGTCGCCAAGCTCTTTGATGCGATAGGGGCTGAGCTCGATGCTGAGTAAGATTTACACACCGAAGCAGATAGAGATCCTCAAAGCCTGTCGAAATTCTGACTGGTTCATGCTTATAAACCACGGCGCCAAGCGTTCCGGAAAGACGCAGCTTGATAACGATCTGTTCCTGGCAGAGCTTCGGAAGGTTCGCCAGACGGCAGATCAGCTGGGGATCGATACGCCGCAGTATATCCTTGCAGGGTATTCGCTGGGAAATATTCAGGATAATATCTTGACGGAGCTGTCCAATAAGTACGGTTTCGAGTTCAAGTTTGATAAATACAATAACTTCAACCTGTTCGGCGTGAAGGTGATCCAGACCTCACATGGATCCATATCGGGTCTTGGCCGGATCAGAGGTATGACAGCTTTCGGAGCATACATCAATGAGGCGTCCCTTGCCAATCAGGAAGTCTTCGATGAAATCAAGGCAAGATGCAGCGGTAAGGGTGCAAGGATCATCGCAGATACCAACCCGGATCATCCGGAGCACTGGCTGCTGAAAGACTATATCAAGTCGGGAGCATCCGGGATCTTGAGCAATCACTTTTCCCTGGATGACAATACCTTCCTGGATGAAAGGTATGTCCGGGAGATCAAAGCAACGACCCCGAAGGGAATGTTTTATGATCGGGGCGTTAAAGGCCTGTGGGTTTCCGGAGACGGGGTTGTTTATCCGCAGTTTGATCGGCAGAAGCACTCCATCACCGCTGATCAGGCACGGCAGATCAACTTCGATCGGATCATCGCCGGTGTTGACTGGGGATGGGAGCACTACGGAGCAATCGTTGCAATCGGCGTAAAAGGGAGAAGCTACTGCGTGATCGAGGAGGATGCAACAAAGCATAGATACATAAATGGATGGATAGAAGCTGCAAAGGGGATGATTACCAGATACGGCAATATCCCTTTTTATTGTGACCCGGCAAGACCAGAGCACATTGCAGCTTTTCAAAAGGCTGGCATCCAGGCTTATTTCGGAAACAACAGAGTGCTTTCCGGGATCGAGGCTGTGGCCACGCTGATGCAGAATGATCTGTTTATGATCGTGTACGATGAGTGCCCGAGATTTCGGGAAGAAATATTCAAGTACATCTGGAAGAAGAACTCGGCCGAGCCGCTAAAGGAAATGGATGACGTGCTGTGTGCGATCCGGTACGGGATCTACTCAGATATGACTGTCAGCACCAATCCAGAGCCGGACAAGCAGATGGATCAAGCGAAGAAACTGAAAGGAATGATTTAGTATGGATAAAGTAAATGAATTTGAACATGGCGAAGATCGCCGCCCATATAACGTGTCTAAGAGCTTTCAGCAGCTCTACGGACCAGAAGCAAACTTTTCGTACCGGGCTCACACGGCAGATGAGATCCTGTCAGATGCGAAGAAGCTGCAGGAGATGATCCAGGATCACTATGAAAAACAGTGCCCGCGGCTTGCCGCTTTGGATGATTACATGAAGGCGAGAAACACCGGGATCTATAACGATGAGAACCGGCGGGTCGAAGAAGGAAAGGCAGATCACCGTGCAGCCCATAATTTTGCAAAGATCATCAATGTGTTTGATGTAGGTTATAACACCGGGATCCCCATCAAGAAATCCAGCGATAATGAGAAAATCAACGAGATGGTCACCGAGTATGACAAACTCAATGACGTAGAATCTCTGGATTCGGAACTTTGGCGGGACTTCAAAAAGTACGGCAGGGCATATGAGCTGCAGTATAGAAACAGAGCCGACGAAGATCGGTCGGTGATCAGTAACGCCTTCGAGACGTTTGTTTGCTATGGTCTGGATGTAGAGCGAACCCCGCTCTTTGCAGTGCGATACCCAAGATACCGGATCGGCATCCGGGAGAAAGTGATGGTCAGTGTTTACACGGACAAGGAAATCATCACATATCGGCCGACCACTATGGCAGCGCTGAAACTGGTAGAGGAGAAAAGAGAGCGGCATTACTGGGGAGAAGTCCCGATCACGGAGTACTCCCCGGATCGATACCGGCAGAGCGGATTCGAGGATGTGATTCCTCTGATTGATCTTTACGATGCTGCACAATCCGATACCTCGAACTACATGACGGATCTGAATGAGGCTACGCTGGTCGTTTCCGGTGATCTGGATCTGTCAAAGTACACGGTAAAAGAAGTTGTCGAAATGAAGAAGGCAAACCTGCTGCTGCTTGCCAACGGTGTCAATCCTGACGGCAGCAAGTCGCAGACTGACGCCAAGTACATCTACAAGCAGTATGACGTCAGCGGAACGGAAGCCTACAAGGAGCGGCTGCAAGGCGATATTCACAAGATCTCCTTTGTGCCAGACCTGACCGATGAGTCCTTTTCCGGGAATCAGTCCGGAGAAGCCATGAAATATAAGCTGTTCGGATTCCAGCAGACTGCAAAGGACAGTCAGAGGGGATTCAAGAAGGGTCTTGTGAGACGGTACCGGCTGCTGCTGAATATCAAAAAATTTGTCAACGAAGCCAGTAACGACGATTTGGGGAATTTCACGGTAACCTTTACCCCGAATCTACCAAAGGCAGTGCTGGAGGAACTGAAAGCTCTGGTGGATGCTGGAGCCGAGTTCAGCCAGGAAACGCTCCTGGAGCTGGCGTCGTTTGTTGAGAATATCAAGACTGAGCAGGAACGGCTGCAGGAGGAAGCAGAGGAACAGAAAAAGGATCCTGTGATGAGGGACATGTTCGGCGGTGACGGCGATGGCAACGAATAGTGAATACTGGAAAAAGCGGGAACGGGAAAATTTGCGAAAGAACCTCAAGTCTGAAGCGGAGTATGCGAAAGAGATCCAACAGACGTATAATTTTGCTATGGATCAGATCCAGAAGGAAATAGATTCGTTCTATGCAAAATACGCCAAGGACGAGGGTATAACTATTGCCCAGGCTAAGAAGCGGGCATCCAAGCTTGATATGGAGGAATACTCCCGGAAGGCGAAAAAGTACGTCAAGGAGAAGAACTTCTCCAAGCAGGCCAATGAAGAAATGAAGCTGTACAATCTCACTATGAAGGTCAACCGATTAGAGCTTTTAAAGGCGAGCATCGGACTTGAACTTGTCAGTGCTTTTGATGAGCTGCAGCAGTTTTATGAACAGATCCTGACGGATCGGACGCTGGATGAGTTTGAACGGCAGGCCGGAATCCTGGGATCGTCTGTTCCTGACAATGCGGCAGTGATGGCGGCGACTATTGTCAATGCATCGTTTCATAATGCAAAGTATTCCGAGCGGATCTGGATGCATCAGGATCTTCTTAGGAATGAGCTGGGAAAGCTGCTGACGAGGGGAATGGTTCAAGGGAAAAACCCACGTGCATTGGCCAGAGAACTCCGCAAGACGTTTGATGTGTCCATTTACAATTCCGAGAGGCTGATGCGGACGGAGCTTGCCAGGGTGCAGACGGAAGCCCAGCTGCAGTCCTACAAGGAAAACGGCTTCGAAGAATATGAATATATGGCATGCCATAACAGGGATGTATGTGCGAACTGTAAAGCGCTGGATGGCAAGATCTTCAAGATCGATGACGGGATGCCAGGAGAAAATGCACCGCCGATGCATCCTTCTTGTCATTGTGCAACTACGGCGCATATGGATCTGAATGCTTACGAGAAGTGGTTGGATGGTTATAGTGAGCACGGGATGAGCTTTAAGGAATGGCAGGAAAATAAAAATGACGCAAGGACAAAAAAGCGTGGTATAATAAATAAAGCGAAAGTGAACACAGTATTTACATATTCGAGTCTTCCGGCCAATAGCGATATACGAGCGGAGAGCATCTTCGACGAGTTAGACAAGACTAGGATTGGAAAAAGGGCAATCCAGTATATGGACGAGAAAGGATTGCACTTCGAGTTGAGTTATCGCCCGGAGCCAAGCGGGGATCGTGCCTATAGTCAAGGCGACTTTATGAAGTTGCATGTTTTAAATAATGCAAATGAACGTTATGCGGCTGCAGCAGTTGTTCATGAATTGACCCATCACTATTACGATACCGGCGGGTGTCAGAGAGCGGAAGTATTATGTTATATGAATGAGCTTAAACAGATGAGAAATATTGATTCGCTGACCATTTCAGATATGCGATATGTTATAGGTGTTGTAAAAGAGGCATATGGTGAGTTTGAGTGGAGAAAAGGAGGCTATTTCAATGGGAAGCCGTATTGATAGAGATATATCCATGGAATTAAGAGAAGGTACAAAGGTAACATGTCTGAAATGTGGCAAGGGGATTTATAAACCGGCAGGGGCAGATTACAAGACCGCACATTCGTTTTTGTGTGATAAATGCAATGACGAAGTTAGGTTTACGCCAAATGTGACAGTAGAATAAATAAAGAATTTACAGGTATAAAAAATGAGACGTTGCCTCCCACCAGAAAGGGCGGAGGAGCGTCTCATTTTTTAAGGAGCCCTGCAATAGCAGAACCTCTTAAATATTTTATACTATGTTTCGGAAGAGAAGTCCAGAAAAGTTGCAGCAATGCGTGTTATTTTTATATTTGTTTTTCAGAAAGGAAAAGGAGATTATAGCATAACAGCGAACGTACTCGGGCTGTCTCTTATACACATCTGACGCTGCCGACGA
>NZ_JACRWC010000001.1 GCF_014306095.1 Lentihominibacter faecis | reverse complement strand
GGCTCTGTAAAGATTATCTGTGAGTGAGTAATAGTCAAAACAATATGCTTTCCCTTCTATTGTAATAAACGGTTTCTTATGGACTGGCAGATCAATAATAGGCCATCCGGAATATTCTTTATCTGCTTTAAAGAAATTATTATCTTCTCCCAATTCATATGACAAGCCTCTAATGAAGTTGTCGGGCCATCCCGTAACATATTTCACATCATTGTTTTTAAAACCAAAGGCTTCATCTATTATATTCTGTAATTTTGCTTGATGTACTTCAGAAAATGTTTCTGCGTCAGTTTCTCCGTTAATATCTGTATCAAACACATCTGCTAACTCGAAAATTGAATCTATTTTTCCTTGTACAATACTATATTCAAGTTTTTTTAAACCTTCAACTACTTCATCTGCCGTAATTCCGTATTCTTTTATAAACTCATCATTGTGTGGCTGCAGCAAGTAGTCATAATAAAGTGAATTAAATACCTGATAGCGATCGCCTCTTACATTATAAAATAACAATGCTTCAAGAAGTTCGTCTATAGTCAAACCATCCTCCAGGATATCTTCCTGTTTGCTTGCATTCCACGATAGCAGGAAAGGATGCAATAAACCATATAGTTTTTCAAATCTGACCATCAGCTCATTAAACATCGCAGTCTGATCTTCATCGCTTTCCACATAATTACTATCAGTAGAAACCAGAACACTCTGCACGTACTCGCAAAACCTTGCAGGAGCTATTCGTTCACCCGTTATCTGGAATTCAGAAGATATTCCCAATTGACTTGTCATAAACATAGACTCAGCAAATAAAAGCAGCTGTTTCGGATTACATATTGAAACAATCTCCCGTATTTCTTTTATTTCAGCGTCAATTCTTGCCTTTAGTTCACCACCTCTTGACGCAAATTCCAGCAATAACTGTGAACTTTCAGCTTTGCCCATAAGGTTGGACGTCATAATGACATTCCCAAATCGAGCACTCTCTATTATTCCGTTATTAAAATAATCATCAGCTTTCATCTTCTTTTTCATATTACTATTATACCCCATAATATTACACATCAAAAGACACATACTGCTAAACATGAAAAAGAGCAGCTACGTTTATGTAACTGCTCCGTTATCCTGTCATTATTCCCATGTCTGTGCTATCTCATATGTTGTTCTCAGCTCCTCCATGACTGCTTCTTCAACATGTTCTCCTCTGGCTATCAGATCGAGCTTAGGCTCTATCTCCTTCAGCCTTTCCTGTATCTCATGCTGAAGCCTGCTGTTTCCTACCACCACTACCTGCTGGCAGGGAGCACTCTGCAGCATGTATTCCTGAATCGTTCTTCCAGAAAAATGACTCCTTTTATATAATTCATCTCTTTCCTTCGGCGTCACCTGGAACGCGATGGTGATCGACTTCTTTCTAAATCTACATCTTTCGGATTCAGAGCAAGAAGTTCTCCCAGGCGCATTCCCATCCAGTACAAGATCATAAATGCCATATAAGAAAGTCTTTTGTTCATGGCACTGTCGATAAACTTCCTAAATTCCTCTCCTGTCCAGAAATTCATTTCTTCTGCCTTGCTCTTCCCCATACTTCCGGCTTTTACACAGGGATTACTTTTCAAATCGTAATATCGAACCGCATAATTAAAGATTGCGCTCAACTGATTATTGATTGTTTTCAGATAAGTGGGTGAGTACCCCTTTTTAATCAATTCATTCTGCCATTGACGGATGTCAGCTGCAGTAATGTCATTTACCCTCTTATTCCCGAAATACGGAAGAATTTTCAGCTCTACGATATACTTTTTCGTTCTCATGGTATGCTCCCGCAGGCGTGTCTCCATATCTGCATAATACATCTTCCAAAAATCCTCTAACTTTATATCAAAGTCTGCTTTTTGCGTCATAAGGAAATTTCTAAGCCATTCCTCCGCCTCTCTTTTGGTCGCAAAACCTCTTTTAGTGGATTTCCGGCGTTTCCCCTGCCAATCCGTATAATTTTACTGAATCAACCATTTCCCTGTTTTCTTATCTTTTTCCGCTTTCATTCGACCACCTACTTTGCACTGATTTCATTGAGAACTTCTTCTGCCATGGCTGCCAGTTCCTCAGAAGACAGCATGCCATCCATCTGAAGCAGCTGATACTGGACTCCGTCCTTTTTCCAGGTGACGCTCTGCACCTCGCTCTTCTCGACTTTGGAGGAACCGTAGCTGAATACGACCTTACCGCTTGCCTCATCCTGTTTGTCCTGAGCCGTCATCTGGTAATCTTCCGGAACAAACTTGTTTGTATAATGGGAATAATAAAGGTCCGTATCGTCTGCAGTGGTGATCACCGTACCCGGCAGGTCAAGCTGCGACCGGCATTTCATCTGTGTGAATTCCACCGTATCGCCGCCCTTTTTATACTCGAACGATAAGGATTTGCTTTTTTCCACCACATTTCCGCTGTCATCCTTCAGCTTGGTCTTCACGATGTTTCCCGAATCAAAACGGTATCCGTTTTCAAAAATATTGATCAGTACAGGCTCGTACCCTACCTCTCTTACCATCTGGTCCGCCGTCGGAAGCGAGGTATAATCCGCCTTAGATGATGATGATCCTGTCAGATTTGCGATATGTCCGGTTGCTGCAAATACCGCTGTTCCGGCCATCAGCGCCGCTACTGCCGCAATGAGCACTACGATTCTTTTTTTCACTCTCATATTTATTGACCTCCTTGGTACATCCGCGAAGTCAAGCTGGCAGGCCACGCGCTCTTTCACACGATCAATATCAATATCCAGAGCCGCATCCGATGAAACCGATGATTCTTTTTTATGCAATTCATTTCTTAAATCCTTTGTCTTCATTGCTTTTCCTCCGCATCAGATAATATTTCCCTGAGTTTCCTTTTTCCTCTCGAAAGCCGGGTTTTCACCGTGGACACATTCAGCCCCATGGCCTTTGCAATATCCCGCAGTTTTTCATCAAACTTATACCGTCTCACAAAGATTTCATGATCCGGTTCTCCCAGGCTCATCACAGCATTCCAGACAAAATCGTGATAAGAACTCTCCTTCGCAAAATCCCCTGGATCCGACACCTCAATGTCATCAATAGGCACATGCTCCCGCCTCTTTTTCAGCCGTTTTATCCCTGCATTTCGTGCAACGGCTGCCAGGTAGGATCTCAGTGTCCCCTTCTGCAAATCAATATACTCCGCATTTTTCCAAAGAATCACAAAGACATCCGCTACGATTTCTTCTGCATCTTCCCTGGGAAGTGTCGCGCCTGCCAGATGATATAAAACCGTACTTAAATAAGGCGTATAAAGTTCGATTGCTTCATTGATCGCATTCTGTTCTCTGTTTCTGAGCCTCTGCAAAAGCTCCGCTTCATCCACCATAGTAAACCTGCTTTCTATGTTTTTATAAAATTAAAAGCTTTTAATCTTTACACCTTTATATATCCCTGTAACGGTAAAAAAGTTTCACCTGCTTTTCATTTTATCAAAAAAAACAGCGACCACAACATCATCCGATGTATCGGTCACTGCTTAAAATCATCTTTTTATCTTTTTTTGTACATCACCAGTTCAGGGTTCGTTCCATCTTTTTCATACGTGCACACCAGCAGGAAACTCATATCTGCGATCACTCCGAAGCACCGGTCTCCGCCGAATTCACACGCAAGCTGGTTGCCGAGATAGGTCTTCTGGTCATCCAGGAACCGGATTTTCTTCCCGTTCGGCAGGTCATACTCGATATTGACGTATTTTCCTACCAGTGCATTCAGCTTTTCCACCTTTGGAAGCCCTTCGATATGAAGCTTGTTGATTTCCTCCATCAGCTGTCGCTTGAATTCTTCAAACTGACCGTCATCGCTGAGTTCCTCGTAACGCTTCCAGTAGTCCAGCGTCGGCAGCAGTTTCATCATGTAGGCACGCGCCTGTTCTTCTGTAACAGTTTCGTTTGCCATATGTTTGACACAGACCTCGATCAGATCATTCATATTGCTATAGGTATACGTCCCATCGGCATAGCACCATTTGCAGTAATCCTCGTTCAGCGTGCCGTCGCTATTATGACCTATGATCTCGTCATCTTCCAGAGGCATTCCGCAGCATTGACAGACCATCTGCCTCGGCGAACCTAAAAGCGTGTTGATGGAAACATCAAACAACCTGGAAAGCAGTTTCAAGGTTTCTGTATTGGGGATCGTGTCGCCATTTTCCCAGCGTGACACCGCCTGCCTTGTAACGCATACCCTTTCCGCCAGCTCGTCCTGGGACATCCTGTTTTTCATGCGAAGTTCATATATGATTTCACTGGTGTTCATAAAAGCACCTCCTTGTGCTTCTATTATAAGCGGCCTGCACTACCGGGACAAGCAACTCGCTGTTGCGTGCCGGTCCGCACGGCCTGCAGGCTGAACAAGTCAGTTAATAATCCAGAACCACCTTTCTGCAGTCTTCACAGATCGCCGCTTTGATCTTCGTCCGATGACTCGGTTTCAGTTCTGTGATTTTAACAAATCCATCCGCATTTTTTGCATTGGTAAAAACACCCGGCACTTCATTTGCAAAACTGAACGCACCATCCTTGCTGCAGAACAGATATCCGTTTCTCATTTCCTTTCCACAATTCGGACACTTCATCACTCCACCTCCGCTCATTCCTTTCCTTCGACTTTCTGCTGACTCATCTGCAAAGCTTCCTGCATCCGCGTCTCAAAGTCAGTTGATTTCACCAATGCGATTCCTTCGGCCTCATCGCCCAGAACAACCAGGCTGTCACCCTCCTTCAGGTCAAACGTCTCCCGTGCGGCCTTGGGAATCACGATCTGCCCCTTGCTTCCTATTGTGACCATTCCCCAGAGATGTTTTCCGACCGGTGCCGGAGCGATCCGGGTATGACCGACCGCATTGTCCTGATGAATCAGAGCGTCGATAGAAATACCGTAAAGCTTTGCCAGGCGATCGCACTTTTCAATATCAGGCACGGTTTCGCCCTGTTCCCACTTTGCATAAGACTGCCTGGATACTCCAGCCACCTCAGCAACCTGCTCCTGTGTCATTCCTTTCAGATTGCGGAGCATTACCAAATTATCTGCAAGCATCTGCTCACCTCCTGTCGATGTCTTCATTATATCTCCAGGAAGGCAAACTTTCCACCATACAAACTTGTCATACTTTTGGTTTTCATGTTAAGTCTGACTGCAGTGCTGCAAAGGTGAGAGTCCGGGCTACTTTTTCTCATCTAAAAGAGTCACTCCGTCAGGCGAATTCTAATCGATGGCATCCACGATACACAGGAAGCCGTATTTGTCTTTCTTTACAGCAGCTTATTTAATCATTCCCCAAATGCATTCCAGCAATGTCAGTGCAAGAATAATGTTAATGATGCGAAAATGCCGCAGATAAAACTTCTGAATCAATACACCTATTCCAATCCATGTACAGGTCGCAATCGTCCCGATCGTTGCAATAACCATTTCAAAAAACAGCAGTGCCGAAAAAGTCGGCATATATGCTACGACATAGCCGGTCAGCGCAGTAACACCAAACATATAAATCTTCACATTAATGAACTGAAGTATAAATCCCTTCCAGAAAGACGCTGACTGTTCCGCACTTTCTGAGGATGGCCTGCTGACGGCAATATGGATTGCAAGCCACAGAATATAGGCTGCACCGATGTACTTCATTACTCTCATCACATTTGGAAAAAGTGCATTAATACCATACACAAAAATGGCACATAAAATCTGCACCACGTAGTAACCAGTAAAGATACCGAAAAACAGAGGCTTCCCTTTTTGATATCCATAATTTGTCACTGTGTTCAAAGCCAGAATGTTTCCCGGTCCCGGTGTAAATGCATTTACGATGCAATAAATCAAAAAATTTCCGAGAACAGCTATAGGCATAATAATCAACTCCTTTTTCGGGAAACAGTATATCACCTATTGCTGTTCGATTTATAACACCTATTTTATATGCTTATCCATAGCTTGTAACTATGATTAAAACGGTGCATATTTCCGCAGTTCATCCAGATAGATTTTACCAAGTTCACTCAATTCCTGTTTTTCATTTATTACATAGCCGATGTGCATGGTTTCATTTTCTACAAGCGGAACTGCGATGATATTTTCTCCATTCAGATACTTCGGAAAAATGCCACTGGAAATAGTGTAGGCATTTAATCCCAGCATAAAATTAACAATAGCACCTCTGTCATTTACCCGAATCTCTTTATCTGCCGGAATAGAGTGAAATGGTTCTTCAGAAAAGTAGACAGATTCGTATTCACCCTGTACGAAGTTCAGGCGTGGATAGGGTACAAGGTCATGAAGGGAAATTACTTCTTTTTGTGCCTGAGGATGATTCTTCTGCAAAAATACATGAGGTTTGGCAGAAAACAGTTCAGTAAATACAAGAGCATTCTCCTCCATTATTTTACGCATAACTGTTTTATTTTCATCAGATAAATAGAGAATACCTAAATCACAAACACGATTTTTCACATCCTCCAAAATCTGATGTGTTCCGGTTTCATTGTAATAAAAGGCATAGCGTTCCTGCCCAAACCTCTTCACTAATTCCACAAAAGCATTTTCTGTGAAAGTATAGTGCTGAGATGATACACCAAATGTTACCTTTTGCGGCATATCTGCGATGTAGCGATCCTCCAAAAGTTCCATCTGCTGCAACACCTGTCTGGCATAACCTAAAAACTCTGTGCCTTCTTTGGTCAATGTAATGCCTGTTCTGCTACGAATAAAAATCGTGATTCCTGCTTCTTTTTCTGTTTCTTTGATGGAATTTGACAGGCTTGGTTGTGAGATAAAAAGCTGCTTGGCTGCCTCAGTGATGGAACCGACTTCGGCCACCGCTAAAATGTATTTTAATTGCTGAATCGTCATGGTCTCCCTCCAGATTTGCATGCTTGGTCTTCAACGCCTTATATCAGGATTTGTTTTTCTCTATTTTACTATTCGAATTCTTTAATTGCCTTTGCAATCACTTCACAATCATTATGCTTTTCCCACAATCTGTAACTTCCCAATATCCATTTTTAGGAGAACCATGTTTCTCATGCCTAATTGTTCTGCTATTTTTGCTGCCGATAAGTGGTTCAATATCCGAAATAATCTGCGCTATACAAGAATCGGGCTACTTTTTCTCATCTAAAAGAGTCACTCCGTCAGGCGGATTCTGATCGATGGCACCCACGATACGATGCGGCAGATACGGTTCTTCCAGATATGCAATATATTCCTCCGTCAAGTTTACTGCAAAGGCCCCTGCGGCATCATCAAAATAGGACGCTTTCGTTGCACCGATGATGGGAGCTGCCACGCCCTTCGCCCAGTGCCATGCCAATGCGATCTGTGACATTTTCACCTCATAGCGCTCGGCCAGCTCCGCTACACGTTTTACGATCTGCATATCCTGTTCCTCCGTCCGGTCGTATTTCCCCATCGCGACCCGGTCAGTCCGGAGGTTTCTTCCATTGGTGTCTCATAGTCAAAGCGATGAATAATATAAAGATCCCGATAGTCAGTCCCGAGACGTTTCAGAGTTCCATCAGTTTCCCGATGGATCGCTTCCGCAGATAATCGTCCCGGATTGAAATAAACCTTTGATGCAATTACCACCTGATCGCGAGCGATGTTCTTTTTTAACGCTTTCCCCAGATATTCCTCGCTGGTTCCTTTGGAATAACCATTTGCCGTATCGAAAAAGTTGATTCCCAGCGAAAGCGCGTGCTTGACAACATCCTCTGATGCCGTCTCATCCAGCGTCCAGTCGTGCATGGTTCCGGCTTTGCCGAAGCTCATACATCCGACGCATAGTTTTGAAATCTTTATATCCGTATTTCCCAGTGTCGTATATTCCATATCCTCATCTCCCGTTCTTAAATCTATCATTTTCCTAATTCTATCATGATTGTGCAAAGTGTATTTCATGCAGTCTCAGTGCTCTATATAACACAGAGGATGATCGCTATAATCACTGCAACACTGATACATGCTATCCCAACACCCGTGAACACCTTTCGAACAGAAGCAGTTTTCTCCGTCGGGCAATAGAATTCATCGGGACGTTCCGGGTTCACATAAAGCTCCACCTTTTGACCGATGGATACCTCAGATCTGGCAGTCCCCATAAATGCCTGCTTCCGCCTGCTCGTGCCATTTGCGGTATATTCATACACCGGAAACCATGACGTCACATTTGTTTCCCCGGTCCCTGCATAACTGGAGGCTCCTATTGCCTGATTCCGTATATCCACTACCGTTGCGATCACCGGTTGCGTGCAGACACTTCTTTTCTTCTTTTCCCTAAAAGCCAGCCCTATCCCGATACACAGGAAAATGACTCCGACCAGGCATATTGCTGATATGATCAGCAACGGGATCCAGAAAAATTCATTCATGTGATTCATATAAGCCTCCTCTGTAAGTACCGTTTTCTTTCTGACATAATTATACATGAACCGTTCATATTGTAAAGTGAAATGCAAAAATCCCGAATCGTTGAAATTCAAACAGATTCGGGATTTGTTTTTCTATATTTTATTATTCAAACTCGCAAAGTTTGGTTTGATTCTGGTTGTTTTAATACAGTTATCTATACCATATCGTATTGATAATATACATCTTTTCCACTCATTATTTTTCGTTTCACATATTTTTAGTACCAATCCAGTACCATTGCTATATTGTCATTATTGTGTGTAGTTCTGGTGGCTTGCAGGTTTGTTTACTATTCACAGAATAATTTTCTGCTAGTTTGCTTGTCCACTTATTAGAAGTATAATCTCTAACCGATATTTCTGCAAGAAAAAGTTTTGTGGTACTAATCGTTAGTACCACGATTGTTTTCTATGTACTGAGCAAAATCAATTACCTTAGCTGGCTTTCTCTTAGCAGCAATCCCTAATCGTTCTATGTCTAATTTAAAAAGTTCGCTCGGATATCCATACGCATCAAATCCCTCTGGCTGGCAGATATCTCTGTTCAGATACTCACTAAGTTCCCATTGATACTTTGTTTCTTTCTCCAACTTTTTGTCGAAATATTGCGCATCCATTACCATTCGATTAATGCCACCAACTGCTTTCTTACCATGAGTTTTGGTTACAGTTGTATCGCCTGACATTTTAAAATACTGCCGTATCTGTTCCTCGGAATATCCCATTTCCTGCATCACGCCATAAATCACACGGCTGATATACATTGCATAGTAATTCCAGTTTCTTGGTTCAATATCTGTCATTGCTATTGTATAACGATTACTAGCATTTACGATAAACAAAACATTTCTTCCTTTTATTTTCGTCAAGTGTGTGTCCCAGCAGAACACAAGTGAAGCACCTTTGCTTTCTTCAATCTTTATTGTTTTTAATCGATCTTGAACTGCTTTTGTTGCACCAATCTCCATGTGTATCACCTGCTCATCTCAAGTATTCTTTTCACTTCCTGCTGCAATTCTCCGCTGAAGTCTGATAAATCATCATATGCAATTACTTTCAATCTTATAAGACGAACAATATCCCATATTACTTCTGACTTACTCATCTCCATGATAACTCCCGGATGACGCTTATCTTCCTTTATCCGCTTTTCCAGTTCCCAGAATTTATCTGATGCAGGCTTTGTATCATCATTCATAAAGTTCACATACTCTTTAACAAGACCTTCCATATACTTTTCCTGCCAACCTGATAATTTTTCTCGAAATAGCTTCCAATCCTTTTTGCTTATGTCCATGATTTTGAACCTCCTCAGTCTCACGTTAGTCTCAAATCTCGTGAGACTTCGTTGAGACTAACTCTGGAATATCCTTGAGTGAACGTTTAGGTGACACATTGAGTGCCATATTTACTGTCGTTTACTTAATTTTCCATTCTCCACCATTGTCTGGACCTTTTCGTTCTACGATACCTTTATCCTTTAATTCTGATATATATCTAGCAATTGTTCTATCTGTGACATCTAAGGCTATTCTTAATTCATCAATAGAAATATTCGGCTTTTCCGAAATCATTTTTAGGATCTCACATGCTTTAGCAAGCTTCTTCTTAGAATACTCTGGCATTAACTTTTTAATTTTTTCTTCCGAAATTTCTATGACATTTTCTATGACATTTTCTATGACATTTTCATTAACCTGTGTTGCATAGTTAGTGCCATAATTCAGATTATACAAAGTCAATGTAAAATCATCATTATCTGCATCAAAGACCGGCATCTTAGACTCATCAAATTCTTCCTGTCCCTCATAATCTGACAAAATTTTCTTAAATCCACTACCCCTACGCT
>NZ_JACRWC010000085.1 GCF_014306095.1 Lentihominibacter faecis | reverse complement strand
CTATATCTTGTATCGTGTTGATAATCTAGATATTATCATTTCGACTATTTTAACTAACAAATAATCAGGAAGGAGGAAGTATTATGTATCAGATTGAGTATGCTGCGCTTAATTATTATCATTCACCGATATCAGATGAGTGTCTTTGCTTAGGTGTACTATTTCACAATCTCACAACAGGCAAACGTGATTTTAAATATATTTCCAATTTCCAGAGGTTTCATTCATTTGATGATGAGGCAGACGTAGACTTTGTTAGATTATATTTAAGAGGGATTAAAGAAGAAGTTGAAACAACGCTATTCAATTATGCAGATGATTTTAGTGTGGAGAATTATACGAGAGTCTTTGCTAATGAATTTAGGTTTTCTTCTGTTAGATCATTGGCCGTTGCCGAGGATGAGGATTACGTAAAGAATTTTACAAGTATTTATTTGAAATACGATTTGGCGAGATCGCAGCGTTTAAATAGTAATGAAGAGAAGAAACTAATACGGCGTGTGTTGGAGTCAAATAATCTAGAGTATAATACTCAAAAAGTAATCGGATCATATGAAGATGAAATACAATTTGATTATCAAGTTGGAGATATTTGTATAAAACTATTCTCATTTAAGGGAAAAAATCTCAATAGGCTTCTCGGAAGTGCGCGGCAATGGTCTTTCATCGCAGATGAAGTCAGCACCAAGAAAACGGTTGTCTTTATCTATGACTCTGATCATGAAAATGATAAGATGTTGTATACGATAATTCGTATTCTATCTAAGCATGCACAAGTACTTAGATTAGACGAAGGAATGGACTATATCTTAAAACAGTGTTCATAATGTTTATTTACCGCAGATATGATGTATCTGCGGTATTTTCTTAGTAGTAAGGATTTCAGTTTTACTACTAATTTTACTACTAAGCGGTAGCAATAACATGCTAAATCTTGCTAAGATTTGCAGCATATCGGCCTGTGCGCCGACATTACAAAATAGCCGGAAAATGCCGCAAATGGGGCATTTCTCGGCAGATTAAGGAGTTGAAGAACAGTGATTAAAGTACTTTTCATCTGCCACGGTAATATCTGCCGTTCAACCATGGCTGAGTTTGTTTTCAGAGACATGGTACGCCGGGCGGGGCGGGAAGATGAGTT
Organism: Lentihominibacter faecis; assembly: GCF_014306095.1. Taxonomy (GTDB): domain Bacteria; phylum Bacillota; class Clostridia; order Peptostreptococcales; family Anaerovoracaceae; genus Lentihominibacter; species Lentihominibacter faecis. Next base: position 9,482 of record NZ_JACRWC010000085.1, on the reverse strand, counting down.
TTACATAGAGTCGGCAGCGACCAGCCGGGAGGAGATCGGCAATGATACGCACCCGGGTACGAAAGGGAAGCTGCGGGAAAACGGGATCCCGTTTGAGCGGCATTATGCACGTCAGATCACAAAAGCGGATTATGGTAAGTTTGATTATCTGATTGGCATGGATGATGCCAATGTGCGGAATATCCAGAGGATCTGCGGTGGTGATCCGCAGCACAAGATCACTAAGCTGCTGGATCACGCTGGAGCGAATCGGAGCATTGCGGATCCGTGGTATACGGGAAATTTTGATGAGACTTACGATGATGTGATCGAAGGCTGTGAAGCATTGCTGGAGGAATTATTATGAGCGTACAAGCAGGTACAAATATAAAAAAGAACTATTTGCCGGTATTTGAGGAATATCCGGAGGTGACGGGATTTTTCTCATTAAAAGATGGTGCGGTAAAGGGATCGCCGTACAATAATCCCGAGATGTTCCGGCAGCTGGGGCTGGAGGATACGGTGCGCGTATGGCCGACACAAATACATAAGACACAGGTGGCTGTGATCCGACAGGAAGATGTGGATGCGGCAAGAGCTGCAGCGGAAACAGGATGCTCGCTGGTATTGGGAGGTTCTGCTCCGGACGCTGGCGAGACGAAAAATCATACGCAAGCCAATTCCGATCCAGGCGATCAATCTCCTGGCAATTACTCCCCAGCCATCATCATTCCAGACACTGACGGCACGATCACGAATCTGAAAAACGTCATGCTGACTACGGTTCATGCGGATTGTCTGGCGGTGTTCTGTTACGATCCGGTGAAAGAGGCTATAGGCCTTTGTCATGCGGGATGGAGAGGCACCTGCGCGGGGATCGCCATGGAGATGGTCGAGAAGATGGAAGACGAATACGGATGCGATCCAGAGAATCTGCAGGCCTACATAGGGCCGGGGATCAGCCAGTGCTGTTTTGAAGTCGGCATGGAGGTGGCGGAGGACTTTGCAGAAAACTGGACGTTTGCAGAAGACTACATCACGAGAACGCCGGGAGACGTAGCGAACGGCAAATGCCATATCGACATCAAGGGCATCAATCAGGAGCAGCTGGAGCTGATGGGAATCCCGACGGAGCAAATCAGGGTGAGTGAGCACTGCACCTGCTGCGAGCCGGAACTGTTTTGCTCGTACCGCAGAGAAGGCGGCACGTATATGCGCATGGGCGGCGGTCTTTGCATGAAGGAAAAGTAGAGAAATTCAGATGCGTGCGGCTAGATTCCATGTCATAAAAACGCCATTTTTCGAGCCAAAAACAGAAAAATTTTTCGCGGTGGATTTCACATGGAAAAACCGTGGAGTAACGACTGCATAACCTTTGCATAAACGACGACTAGTTACATGATTATGCAATGAAAATGGTTAATACAGGAAATTACAAACAACGAAGAGGGCAACGTGCATATGGCAGCTCGACTACTCCACGAGCCTTTCTGAAAATACAGCATTTCTCTCGATTTTTTCAGAAAAATTTCTGCATATAACCTTGAAAAGCAAGCGTTCAGTAGAAAATCGTGCCGGAAATACTGGGAGCTTTCAGCATCCAACCGGTCGCTAACAGCAATGAATAATATAAAGAGGGGATTCTTGACAGGGAGTCCCCTTTTCGCTATTCTGTAATGGAATGAGCAAGAAACCTTTACAGAAGAAAAGGAGAATATATGAAACTGATATCATGGAATGTCAATGGTCTTAGGGCTGCTATGGGAAAGGGATTTTTAGAGTTTGCAAAGGAGGCGGATCCGGGTATCCTCTGCATACAGGAAACGAAAATGCAGGAAGGACAGGCGGAAGTGCCTTTAGAAGGGTATCATCAGTACTGGTGCTCAGCAGAGAAGAAAGGGTATTCCGGGACGGCCGTGTTCACGAAGGAAGAGCCTGTCAGTGTCAGATGCGGGATCGGTATTGAGGAGCACGATCACGAGGGACGCACGATCACGGCGGAATATGAGAAATTTTATCTTGTGAACGTGTATGTGCCCAATTCGCAGAATGAGCTGAAGCGACTGGATTACCGGATGAGCTGGGAGGATGATTTTCGGGCGTATCTGAAAAAGCTAGAGGAGAGCAAACCGGTAATTACATGTGGCGATTTCAATGTAGCATTCCAGGAAATCGACTTAAAAAATCCGAAAACGAATCGCAAGAATGCCGGGTTTACTGATGAAGAGCGGGCTAAGATGGGAGAATTGCAGGATGCCGGCTTCATAGATACTTTCCGGTATTTCTATCCGGATCTGGAAGGTGTATATTCCTGGTGGAGCTATCGCTTCAACGCCCGCAAGAACAACGCGGGGTGGCGTATCGACTATTTTCTGGTGTCCGAAAGTCTGAAACCGGCTTTGAGAAAGGCTGAGATCCTGACGGACGTGTACGGCAGCGATCACTGTCCGGTGAGTCTGGAAGTGGAGTTGTAGCATGATCTATTTGTTTTCATTCGAGGGGCTGCGGGAGATCGAGGAGTCGCGGTATCGGCTGCCGCAGAAGCTCATCGTGCAAAGTTTTGAAGAAGGTTTTTTGCTGCAGGGAAGGATGGAATATCTCTTCGAACAGCCAGAGGATTATGAGATTTTTTCCGGAGATATCGACCGGATCGTGCTGGAAAAGTGGCGGCCGGTGATGGAGGACGTCCTTTACGATATGGAAGAAACACCCAAGCTGGTGTTTTTCGCAGAAAGCGATCGGCGTCTGTTTTTGTCAATGAAAAGCAAGTTCCGCATGCATATTGGAGCATGGGAATATTATTCTTTGGAATCGCTGCTGCAGCTTGCGGATCTGGAGGAAAACAAGAGTGAGTTCAGTCTGATCCGGGAACAGCTGAAAGAGGAATATAAGACGGCGGCGTTGGAGCAGAAAAATGCCGGAAGCATTGAGGAAAAACTTGAATCCGTATGCCGTAAATACGGCATGAAAGCGGAGTTTCGCAGCGGCACAGCATATATAACCACTTATGCAGGTGAGTGGTATTTCGCCTATAATGACAGGCCTATCACGCTGTACCATAAGAATTCGATCCCGGTCAAAGGGAGAAACGGCGATCTGATCAGGCATTCTCACATTCAGCCGGTAGAGTTGTATGCGCCGCTGCAGGCATTAGCTTATATCCGCAATCACGAGGCGGCGGAGGAACGACGGCTTCTGGGCGGGCTGTCGGAGAACCTGAAACTCCAGAACGGGACACACAAGGCAGAGCACGGCAGCCAGCAGTCTGACAGATCAGAGGAACGCTTCGGGAAGGTTCCAAAGAACCATAGCAAAGCCAGACATACCGGCAAGAAAGGCAGACAGAAATGAGAATGCTGAAACGAATCGTGCAGAGCACGCCTATCCCCATTTCCGGCGTGATGCTCAGTTTTTCGGCACTGGATACTCTGTTCCAAAGCCTGGAGCATCCGGTGGCATCCTACGGACCGGTGAAATACATCTGCGGAAGTATCGCCTTCCTCATTTTTCTAGTGCTGACGGCGAAGCTGTTCCTCTGTCCGGCTCAGGTGCGAGGCGCCATGGACAAAGGAAATCAGGCGGCGATCCTGCCTACATATTCCATGACGCTGATGAATCTCAGCGTGTTTTTCAAGCCGTTTTTGGGAAGCATTTCTTTTGGTGTCTGGATCGTGGCCATAGCTTTGCATCTGGCACTGGTGATCCGGTTCACATGGCATTTTCTTGTGAAGCTGCGGTGGGATGAGGTGTTTATTTCCTACGTGGTGGGCTATGCGGGGATCGCCAACATCGCTATCACATCACCTGCGTACGGCATGCAGCCGCTGGGGAAACTGGCTTTCTGGCTGGGATTCTGCTGTGTCAGTATCGTACTGATCATCGCACTTCGGAGGCAGATCCGTCTGCCGGAAATGGCGGAAGCCGATCAGTTTTTATTTCTGGTGATCGCATCGCCTATGAGTGTGTGCCTGACAGGTTACGTCAAAGCCTACGGTGCAGGGATCTCGTACCCTCTGCTGCTGGGACTCTTTGGCATTGCAACGATTTTTTATGTGACGGCTCTCATACAAGTCCCGAAATTCTTAAAGCGCAGCTTTTATCCAAGCTACGCATCGTTTACGTTCCCCTTTGTCATCAGCGCTATCGGCGTGCGCGACATTTTATCGTATTTTACATCACAGCATATCGTATTTCGGATGCTGGAAGTTTTGGCATCTGTGGAGAGCCTTATTGCAATTTTATTAGTGTTGTATACCATTTTGCGGTACATTCGTCACATCCGGCAGGCGGTTCGTTTTTAGTGTGCTCTTTGCATAAAAAAGATGGACGAGGAGAACCTAGAAAACGGAAAGAAAAAATTTTACCTTGACACATACCCTGTAGGGGTATATTATCAAACCGTAGAAATGAGAAGTAAGAAAGGTGATTTTACATGAAAGAAGGAAATTTCTGCTGTCATAAAACGACAGAGCGTTCAGAAAAAGAATACAAGAGTCTGATGAACAGACTCAGCCGCATCGAGGGACAGATCCGTGGCATCAAGGGCATGGTGGAACGGAACGTGTACTGCACGGACATACTGATCCAGGTGGCGGCAGTCAATGCAGCACTCAATTCATTTAACAAGGAGCTTCTGGCAGAGCACATACGCAACTGCGTGGTACGAGATATCCGTGAGGGCAAAGATGAAACTATCGAGGAGCTGGTTGTAATACTGCAGAAATTGATGAAATAGCAGTAAGCTGAAAAAAGGAGGAATTGGATTTGGAACAATATCATGTAACGGGGATGAGCTGTGCAGCGTGCAGCAGCCGTGTCGAAAAAGCGGTGTCAAAGGTTCCCGGCGTTGAAAGCTGTTCGGTCAGTCTGCTGACTAATTCTATGGGAGTAGAAGGAACGGCGAGCCCGGAGGCAGTCATCGCTGCGGTGGAGGCGGCCGGCTACGGGGCTTCCTGCAAAGGACGCGGCGCAGGTACATCGGGGGACTCAGGTAACGGGGCTTCCGGAGGCGGCGCTGAAGCAGATCTGCTGGAAGATACGGAAACGCCGGTATTAAAGAAACGGCTCATCTGGTCCATTATATTTTTAGTTGTGCTTATGTATTTTTCCATGGGGCATATGATGTGGGGATGGCCGGTGCCGGAAGCCATGGCGGACAACCACGTGGCCATGGGACTTTTGCAGTTGCTCTTGACAGCAGCAGTCATGGTGATCAACCAGAAGTTTTTCATCAGCGGTTTTCGGAGTCTGTGGCACAGAGCGCCTAATATGGATACGCTGGTGGCACTTGGCTCGACGGCGGCTTTTGGATACAGCACTTATTCTTTGTTTGCCATGACAGGAGCACAGGTGCGAGGCGATATGGACGGCGTGATGCAGTATATGCACGAGTTTTATTTTGAGACGGCTGCTATGATCCTGGCGCTGATCACGGTTGGCAAGATGCTGGAGGCGAGGTCAAAAGGCAAGACTACCGATGCATTGAAAAACCTGATGAAGCTGGCTCCGAAAACAGCGGTCGTCCTTCGGGATGGCACTGAGACAGAAGTACCGGTGGAGCAGGTGGTGAAAGGCGATGTGTTCGTAGTGAGACCGGGAGAAAATATACCGGTGGATGGTATCGTACTGGAGGGCATCAGCGCGGTCAATGAAGCGGCACTGACGGGTGAGAGCATCCCTGCGGACAAGAATCCGGGCGATCAGGTCTCTGCTGCGACAGTGAACCAGTCTGGGTTCCTCAAGTGCGAGGCCAGCCGAGTCGGCGAGGATACGACGTTGTCACAGATCATCAGGATGGTCAGCGATGCGGCAGCTACTAAAGCACCTATTGCAAAGATCGCCGATAAGGTTTCCGGCGTATTCGTTCCGGCGGTCATCGGGATCGCAGCAGTGACTATCGTGATCTGGCTGCTTTGCGGTCAGTCCATCGGCTATGCGCTGGCGAGAGGTATTTCCGTGCTGGTCATCAGCTGCCCGTGTGCACTGGGACTGGCGACGCCGGTAGCCATCATGGTCGGCAACGGCATGGGTGCCAAGAACGGGATCTTATTCAAGACGGCAGTCTCTTTAGAGGAAGCCGGCAAAGTCAATACTGTGGTGCTGGATAAGACAGGGACGATCACCAGGGGTGAGCCGAAGGTGACGGATCTCATCATGGCGGAAGGCGTTTCAGAAGCAGAGCTTCTGGAAACAGCCTATGCGCTGGAAGCCAGGAGCGAGCATCCTCTGGCCGGTGCCGTAGTAGCGATGGCAGAGGGAAAAAAGCTGAAGGTATGCGACGTGCAGGACTTCATGATCCTGCCGGGCAATGGTCTGACGGCAGTCGACAACGGCGATCAGCTGATCGGCGGAAGCCTGACATTCCTCAATGACCGGATCGGTGTGCCAGATGATGTAAAGACGGTGGCGCAGCGTCTGGCGGAAGAAGGGAAGACGCCTCTGCTGTTTGCGCGGAGCAAGAAGATCCTGGGTGTTATCGCCGTGGCTGACGTCATCAAGGAAGACAGCCCGGAGGCGATCCGTCAGCTGCAGAATATGGGGATCGAAGTGGTCATGCTCACAGGTGACAACGAGAGGACGGCAGCTGCTGTAGGCAAGCAGGCCGGTGTGGATCAGGTGATCGCAGGCGTACTTCCGGATGGCAAGGAAGCGGAGATCCGCAGACTGCGGCGCAAAGGGAAAGTTGCCATGGTAGGAGATGGTATCAACGATGCACCGGCACTGACGAGAGCAGATATCGGGATCGCTATTGGAGCTGGTACAGACGTTGCTATCGATGCGGCTGACGTGGTGCTGATGAACAGCAAACTCAGCGATGTACCGGCAGCGATACGATTAAGCAGAGCGACGCTTAAGAATATTCACGAGAATTTGTTCTGGGCCTTTATCTATAATATTATCGGTATTCCGCTGGCGGCAGGGGTATGGATCCCGCTGTTTGGCTGGCAGCTGAATCCCATGTTCGGAGCTGCGGCTATGAGCCTTTCCAGCTTTTGTGTTGTAACCAATGCATTGCGTCTGAATCTCTTTGATATGCGCAATGCTGCAAAAGATAAACAAATCAAGAGAAAACAGGAGGAAAAAACAATGGAAAAGACTATGAAAATCGAAGGTATGATGTGCGGACACTGTGAGGCGACAGTAAAGAAGGCGCTGGAAGCACTGGACGGTGTGGATCACGCAGATGTAAGTCACGAACAGGATCAGGCAGTTGTGACCCTGAAAGAGGATGTGGCAGATGATGTATTGAAGAAGGCAGTAGAAGACAAGGATTACAACGTAGTATCCATCAGCTAGTGCGATCTATTCTCAGCATTGACAGCGGATAGCTTCCTCCTGTATAATACTAGAAAAACAGTAGGAAAAGTAGGGAGAGAGGGAAATGGAGAAAGATTCAGCATTAAAATATGAAAAACTGCAGAAGCGTCTCAAAGAAATGGGTCGCCTGGTGGTATCCTTTTCCGGCGGAGTGGATTCCACATTTCTGCTGGCTGTGGCACGTGAGGTTATCGGGGATCAGGTGACGGCGGTAACAGCAGCGGGAAGATCAGTACCGGAATGGGAGATCGAAGAGGCGAGGGTGTTTTGCCGGGAAAGAGGCATACGCCATATCGTATTTTCTTTTGATGAGCTGGAGGTAGACGGATTTGCAGATAATCCCCCTGATCGGTGCTATCACTGCAAGACTGCTATTCTACAAAAAGTAAGAGAGGCTGCAGAGCAGGTGGATACGGTGTACATCGCAGAAGGTTCCAATGTGGATGATGATGGCGATTACAGACCGGGAAAACGAGCTGTACAGGAAGCCGGGGTCATCAGTCCGCTGAAAGAGGCGGGGCTGACCAAGGCTGAGATCCGGCAGCTTTCTAAGGAAATGGGACTTGCCACGTGGGACAAACCATCCTTTGCGTGTCTGGCGTCCAGGTTCGCCTATGAAGAACCGATCACGGCTGAGAAGCTGCGAATGGTGGAATTGGCGGAAAAATTTCTGCGGGAGCATGGGTTTTCACAGTATCGTGTACGCATGCACGGGAGCATGGCGAGGGTAGAAGTGCTGCCGGAAGATCTGGAACGATTCCTGGATCCGAAGCTGAGGCAGGTCTTTACCGGACATATGAAGGAACTGGGATTCACCTATACAGCTCTGGACCTGGACGGATACCGGACCGGGAGCATGAATGATGCCTTAAAATAGAAAATGTAGAGAGTAAAATGCGGCCTGCGGCCGCTTTGCAGAAGGAAGAAGGTAATAGACATGAGTGATCATATTTCAAGAGAAGATGCGCTGTCACTGGTCAAGGCGCATAACAAAGAGCCATTTCATATCCAGCATGCGCTGACTGTGGAAGGTGTAATGAAATGGTTTGCACAGGAACTGGGATTCGGCGATGACGCGGATTTCTGGGGCGTCGTGGGACTGCTTCACGATATCGATTTTGAAGAATATCCGGAGGAACACTGCATCAAGGCTCCGGAGATCCTCCGTGAAGCAGGTGTTGATGAAGATATCATACACGGTGTTTGCAGTCATGGATACGGGATCACAGTTGATGTGGAACCGGAGCATCTGATGGAAAAAGTGCTGTATGCTACAGATGAATTGACGGGTCTGATCGGAGCCGCAGCTTTGATGCGTCCGTCAAAAAGCGTGCAGGATATGGAAGTAAAATCCGTAAAGAAAAAGTACAAGAGTGCCAATTTTGCGGCAGGATGCTCCCGCGAAGTCATCGAGCGCGGAGCCGATATGCTGGGATGGGAGCTGAGCGACTTGATCCAGAAGACGATCCTGGCAATGCGTTCCTGTGAAGCGGATATCGCAGAGGCGATGGCGGAGGAAGGCAACTAATGGCGGAGAGCAGATTTTCGAGAACGGAGCTATTGCTGGGACAAGACAGCATCCGGAAACTTTCAGAGAAACGTGTGGCAGTGTTCGGGATCGGAGGCGTAGGTGGATATGTGACGGAAGCTCTGGCGAGAAGCGGTGTGGGAGCACTGGATCTCATCGATAAAGACACGGTCAGTATATCGAACATCAACCGGCAGATCATCGCCCTGACCAGCACTGTGGGGAAATATAAGACTGAGGTGATGAAGGAGCGGATTTTGGACATCAATCCGGATCTGCAGGTGAAGACGTACAACATGTTTTACCTGCCGGAGACGGCGGATCAGTTTGACTTTACCCGGTATGACTACGTGGTGGATGCCATCGACACGGTGACCGGCAAGATCGCCCTGGTGCTCCATGCACAGCGTGACAACGTGCCTGTCATCAGCTCCATGGGTGCGGGCAATAAACTGGATGCTTCTCAGTTTGAGGTGGCGGATATTTATAAGACGTCGGTCTGTCCGCTGGCCAAAGTAATGCGCAGAGAACTGAAACGGAGAGGCGTGAAGCACTTAAAAGTGGTCTATTCCAAAGAAGTCCCGCTGACACCGGACTACGAAGCGTGCGGTGAAGACGCTCGCGTTCATGGCAAACAGGTGCCGGGCCTGTCTCTTAT
>NZ_JACRWC010000007.1 GCF_014306095.1 Lentihominibacter faecis | reverse complement strand
ATTGGAACATGCTCCATGCCTGCTGCAAAGTATCCGCCCGAAAAATCATCATGCCGAAGCAGACAATAAGCCCGGTGCGCAAGATCTCAAACGCGTGGTAGCCGCGACTCTCCCGCGGGATATAAAGCCTTGCCAGGATCTTTGCAGAAAGAGGACGGAGAGCCTGTCCCAGCATCATCAAAACGTAATAATACAGTCCGTAAAAAATGTATTTTCCACTGGCTCCGTGCCACATCCCGTTGGCGAACCAGACGAAAAACAGGGCGTAAGCGCCGGGCAGCAGGGTAGTCAGGTGCTCGCTCTTGATGCGTCTGCGCAGCCGTTCATTGAGCTTTTGAAAATGACTGGAGAGGCTGACCGGATAAAAGATGTAGTCTTTCAGCCATTCACCCAGCGTGATGTGCCAGCGACGCCAGAAATCGTTGATGGAAACGGCGAAAAACGGCCGTTTGAAATTCTCTGCTATGTCCACGCCGAACATCTGGGACACGCCGCAGACCATGTCCATGCAGCCGGAAAATTCTGCATAGATCTGCAAGGTATACAGGAGTATTGCCACAAACTGGACGCTGCCGCCGTAAGAACCGGGATCTGCGAAAATCGTGTTGACGATCAGCCCCGCCCGATCTGCGATGACGAACTTTTTGAACAGTCCCCAGATGAGGCGGATCCCGCCGTTTGCCATCCGGTCGTAGTCGAACGGATGAGGGGTGCGAAACTGGCTCGTCAGCCTGGTATAGCGGTCGAAAGGCCCCTCGATGATGTGTGGAAAATAGCACAGGTAGAGAAGGAGCATCAGTGGATTTTTTTCCGGTTTTGCTGTGCCGCGATACACGTCCACGATGTAGCTGATCCCCATCAAAGTGTAATAGGAGATCCCCAGTGGCATGAGGATCTTCAGCACAGGGATCGGTGCTCCCATCCCGAAAAAGGCGGAGATGTCATTACCGATGGCACCGAAGAAATTGAAATATTTTGTTCCCAGGAGCATGAGGAGTACCAGGAGCACCGCACAGAACACGACGAACTTTTTTTGCCGTGTCACTGCTTTTTTCAATGCTTTTCGATCTTCCTTCGCCAGTTCTTTTTTGCGTGCGGCAAAGCCGTCAGTCAGGTGTCCGATCAGAAGGCCTGCGCCATATAGGATCCCGCATGCAGCAACTAAAAGCAATGTCCGGGGACCGCATGACAGGACGTAAAATCCCAGCGATGCAGCCAGGAGGACACCCCACTGGACTCGCCTGGGCACGAGGAAATACGCGATCCCCGTCACCAGCAGAAAACAAATAAATGTGATACTCGTATAACTCATGGAACAACACTCCTTTTTTTCGTGCCAGCGCTTTAGTCGTCTTCTTCCTGGTGGCGGCGAATCATCGCCAGGATGCTCTCGGCAGAGTTGAAATTCTCCGGAACGATGTCGGTCACCTGGATGTCGATATCGAATTCATCGTTGATCTCCGCTGCCAGCATGACGATGGTCATGGAGTCCAGCACCCCCGATTCGAACAAGTCGGTCTTGCCCTCAAAATCAACTCCCGGTTTTACTTTTCTTAAAATCTGTAATAATTCTTCCATTGTTTACTCTCCTTTTCTTGTTGCATATATAGAAGCGGTGCGGGTCGCCAGGCGTTCTGCAAAGCCCCCGGCGCAGGGATCCTGCTATGCACCGCAGTATTCTTTCAGCAGCCGCTGACGATCGATCTTACCGTTGGCGTTGTACGGCATTTGTTTGATGCGGATCACCTCGTCGGGGCGCATGTATGGCGGCACTTTGTCAGCTGTTTGCTGCAAAACTTCGTCCGTATCCTTGATGCTCCCCTCGTAGATCACCAGGATTCTGCCGGCATCCGCATCATATAGAGCGGCGGCAGATTTTACTTTTTCAATGGAGCCGGCGGCAGCTTCGATCTCTCCAAGCTCGATCCGGTATCCCATCCGTTTGATCTGAAAATCTTTGCGGCTGATATATATAAATTCCCCTTTTTCGTTGAGTCTGGCCAGATCTCCTGTCCGGTATATCCGTTCCGGGAAGGCGGTGTTCAGCGGATTTTGCGTGAAGACCGCTGCTGTTTTTTCCGGTTCGTTGTAGTATCCGTCTGCCAGGAACGATCCCCGCACCACGATCTCGCCTTCTTCTCCTGCCCGGCTCGCCCGGATCCCTTCTTCCGTCAGCAGGAAGGTATCGCAGTTATCGCATGCTCGTCCGATTGGCAGACTGTCACTGTCTGCAAAGTTTCGATCCACCACGTAGAAACTGCAGATGTCCGTCGTCTCTGTCGGCCCGAACAGGTTGGCGTACAGACAGTCCGGCAGGTATCTTCGCCAGTAGTTGAGGTGCTTCACCGGCATCACTTCTCCTGCAAAGAGGATTTTCTGCAAATGCTCCGGCCTGGCAAAATCGAATACGTTCCAGTTGGATACGATGGCCAGCGCCGACGGCACCCAGTAGATGGTATTGATCTTTCGCTCGTTGAGAAATTCCACCAGCTTTATCGGGAAGGTAAAATACGTCTTTGGGATCATATGGTACGTACTTCCGCACTTTATGGTCGAAAACAGATCCGTCACCGACATGGAGAAATAAAGTGGGGTCTGGGATCCGAAAACCGTATCAGCGCCGAACTCAAACTGCTCACTGACCCAGGTTGTATAACTGATGACGCTCCGGTGAGAGAGAACTGTGCCTTTTGGCATCCCTGACGATCCGCTGGTGAACAGCACGTAAAGCGGATCGGTGTCAATCATTTGCCCGCGGATACGCATCAGGTGATCCCGGTTGATCTCCCGGAGCACAGCGTCTTCGTATAATATGATCATTTCTGCAAAGGATGCTCCGGCCAGTTTTTTTGCCAGAGGCAGCCACTCGTTGTCTGTTATGATGGCAGCGGGATGCAGGGTTTCTAATATGGAGTGGATCCGCGTCTCTGGGGAATGGACGTCGATCACAACATAGAAGTTGCCTGCATAGACCGCTGCAAACATAGCTTCGATGCAGCGTACATTTCGGTCGATAAGGACGGCGACCGGTTTCCTGCAGCCGATCCTGGCGAGGGAGCCGGCGATCCGCTGCGCGTTTTGCATCAGTTCAAAAAAGGTAACATCCCGCTGCTCATCGGTAAAACCGATCTTGTCGGGGTGGTTTTCTGCAGTGTGTTCGAGATATTCTAAAATGTTTTTCATGGGTGATCTCCTTTATGTGATACCACTATTATGAAAAAAATAGTTTTAACTTTAAAGACGGGAAGTCATTAAAGTTTGTTTAAGAGCAACAAAAAAGAGACAGCTGAAATGAGGTGTGATGTGATCCTCAAAACTGTCTCTTAAATCGGTTTGATTGTGAAACCCGGTCGCTATTTCATTGTCATCAGTGTCTTCCCGAACTTTACATACTGTGCCAGAAAAATCACAGCAACTAGATCCAGCAGGGCGTCGGAGGCATCTCCGCCGCCCTTGAGTATCATAAGCAGGGATAACACCAGGGAGATCATCGACAGGATCATCGTACCCCGGGCGACCTTCAGATGAAGGTCGCCCCTTGCATTGCCCTTGACCTGTCGCAATCCCTGGATCCCAACATAAAATTTCAGCACTGCCAGAATGACGCCCAGAACTACAGTCACCAGGAATAAAATCCTCAGGGCTGAAGCTGCAGCTGAACCGCCGCCGTGGAGCAGAGCGATCATATCCTTGTTGCCAAAACTCAGCCAGATCAATACCAGATCCAAAACCCCCAGCACTAAAAACAGCGAACTATATGTATTGAATTTTTTTAAAGTTTCCTCTCGATTCATGATAGATTCCTTTCGCTCAAAACATTTTCGTAAGTCCCGTTATTATAGCAAAAGGGAAGACTGCTGGCAAGAGACGGATTTTAGCAACGCGGACAACATCAATGGCAGTTGATTCTCATCTGATGTTGTAATTCGGGTGAATTTCAGGCCAGGCGCAACATGAACCTTGAGGATGGCGGGGTTCATGTTGCGCTAGTTAGATATCCCTAGTTAAATACAACACGAAATATAGAAAATTATATTTTCATGTTGCAGAATCCCTTTGACATGCATTGCCGACAACATCAAACCTTGAAAAATTTAACTTCACGTTGTAATTGTTGCGATTTTCCAGTTGGATTTATCTCCCCGCATTCTGTTTCCTGCGCCACAGCACCGTCGTTCCCATCAGGGCTAGTGCCGTCAGCATGATGGCTGCCCATAGGAGCGGAGTGGAAGCATCGCCGGTCTGGCTGCTGCCATTCCCAGCAGTTCCAGCAGAGTTATTGCCGTTCGAGTTGCTGCCATTCCCGGCAGTTCCGCCAGAGCTGCTTCCGTTCGGGTTGTTTCCATTCCCGGCAGTTCCATTGGAATCGCTGTCTGCCGAGCCATTATCCCCGGAGCCGTTGTCCCCGGAGCCGCCCGGCTTTTCCTGATCGACGTCCGGTTTCTCCTGATCCGTCGATCCTTCTCCCGGCGCATTTTTCTCCACCGTATACAAAGAAAGATCCGGCAATGTCAGGATGTCTCTCCAGTAAGTGTCGTGGTCGTAGTCGATTGCGCTGCCTGTTTCTCCATCGATCAGTTTCCGATTAGTATTGCCCGAAAGTTTCACCTGATCGCCAAGAGCCTTGCCGGCAGTTCCGGATTTGGAAACCGATGCACCGCCTTCCAGATAAGCGTCTGTCACTGAAATCGTACCGTTTCCTGATACAGCATCGCCGCCTTTTCCGAAATGACCGTCTCCGCCGACAGCGATCAACTTGCCTTCGCCTGTGATCGTGCCGCCGTTAAGACGGATCGCCGTGCCGCCGTTGGATGTAGTCGCGTCCTTGCCGCCTCCAAAGACCGCAAGTACAGCATCTTTTTCAAGTGTCAAAGTGCCGTTGACCTGAAGACCGGCCTGACCGGTGTAGCTCTTTCCTGTCGCAGGATCTGTCCCTGTCGGAGCCTCGTCGCCTCTCAGGAACACTTTGCCCTTCAGCTTCACGTTGCCGTTGATCACAACCACCGGATCCGTGTTGCGACGTGCTTCCGATCCATTGGCGATATTATTGGTGTTGGAATAGATCTTTGCATTCTCCAGCGTCGATCCATCCTTTAAAATCAGCTTGCCGTTGATAGACGCACCGTTGAGGAATTCGCCGCCGCCGTAATCATTGTAGTTCATGGAGAACGTCCCGCCGTTTTCTACTTCAACAGCCCCCTGGATCACCGAATCCCGAAGGGTCAGCTTTGCACCATCCTGTACAACGATTTTTACGCTGCTTAAAATGTCCATATTGACCAGCGTCAGATCGCATCCTTTTGGCAGGATCAGTGTTTGCGGCTGCAAAGTGCCCTCCGGCACAGCATAGCCCAGTTTGCCGTAAGTTCCGCTGGTGTGCGAGCCGTACCACGCTTTTACATCCGCCGGAACTACTACCGTCTGATCCCCGGAAGGCAGAGTGAAATTTTTGATGGCCCATGGCTCCATATCATACATATATTTTCCGTCTGCTGTTTTCGTACAGTTGGCAAGCGTCAGCTGATCCTGCAAAGTTTCCTCCCCGCTGTAAATGCGGAACGGCAGGGTATTGCTCGTTGCCGTCCGGCCCAGCTCGTCGGTGATCGTTACACTGATATCGTAGATGCCGGGCTTTGCAGGAGTGCCTGCTAATGTGACCGACCCGTCGTGGACGGAGTACACGCCTGCCATCCCTGAATCATTGCCCTTTGCAGGATCTGTGCGGTTTGCGATATTGACTGAGGAACCTTTAGAAACCACGCGGATATCGCTTTCATTCAAAAGCTTCCAGTCGCTGCTCTGTGGATCCTGGCCTTTCTTTACCAAGGCGACTTCCACGCTGGCATTGCTGTTCTTATTCTGCGTCACATTGGTGGATGCACCGCTGATGGCGTCATAGCCTTTCTGGTTCACCAGTGCCGATTCGAAACTGCCGACAAGGCGAACGTGGAGCTGCATGTCATCTCCGGGAGTTGACTCGGAGGAGACGGTGAGCTTGTCATCTTTGATGGAGACCTTAAAGGTCAGTGTTTTGTAGCCGTTGGCCGTGATGGTGATCACATCTCCGCTTTTTAATGCGGCAGCCTGACTGTAACTTTTCTGTGCAAATTCCAGGGATCCGTCTTTGATGCGATATTTTCCGCCAGTGGACGGTGTGAAGCTGTAAGCCTCCCAGGCAGTATCGTTGACGGAGATCTGCTTGACAGAATTTAAATAGTTGGGATCCTTAAAGCGGAACTGCCATAAACCGTTGAAAGAGTCTTTCGTGACTGAGATATCATCGATCGAGATCTCTTTTTCCGCATCGGCAGCCTTCTTTTCAAACACAGCATTTATCGTCACGTCGGAAGCCGGCATCTGAAATTTGGAATCCGTGATGGAAATATTTTTTCCGCTGCTGTCCGCAGCTGTGAGCGACTTCAGCGAGTAGCCGGTATCCGGTGTTGCTGTGATCGTGACCATGTCCCCTTTTTTGGCGGATGTCTGGTCGACAGTTACGGTGCCGTGTGTTGTGGCTGCCGTCGTGATCTTGTATGTCTGTGCAGTTTCGGCGGTCACGACCGTTGCTGTATGGTTTGACTTGTCCAGCGTCAGCGTCAGATCTTTGTAGCCGTCTGCGGAGATGACACAGGTAGCTGTAGTATCGGTGAAGCCTTCCCCGATAAGGATCTGCTTGTCGGAATTTACATAATAGCTTTTGTTGTTCCAGACGCTGGAAGACGTGTTTCCTTTTGTCCAGGATTCTCCGGCAACGGTCACGCTGGTTATTTTTGATATCCACTCGGCGTCGGTACTGGTATCAAAGCTGAGCCTGAAATCATAACCGAAGTTTGCGCTGCATGATTTGAGTGCCGGCGGTGATTTTTCCGCTGCGGCAGCAGGAGCTGCCCCCATTGCGGTCCCTGTGATCAGCATCATGGCTGACAGCAGGAACGCCATAAATTTGTGTTTCCTTTTTTTCAACATTAATCTCCTCTCTGTGAAATGGTTCTACAAAAGTTAATGAAAACTAACCAAGTTAGCTTTAAATAACATCAGCATAACATGCTCGGGAGTTAGCGTCAACTAATATCTGAAAATCGATTCGGAGATACCACAGAAACTAAGGGCGAAACATTTGTTCTTGAACGTGCGTTCGCAAAGTGATATAATAGTTTCACAGTAAGCGGGGCCGGAGACCTGGTGAAGCGGCTTTTGAATGGAGGGGATGAAAATGCAGACTCTTATGGAAAAACTTCAGATACTGGCAGACAGTGCCAAGTACGACGTGTCCTGTTCCAGCAGTGGATCCCACAGGAAGAATACAGGAAATATCGGCAACGCTCATACGGCGGGGATCTGCCATTCCTGGAGTGCGGATGGCAGGTGCATTTCCCTGCTGAAGGTACTGTTTTCCAATAAGTGTGTCTATAACTGTGAATACTGTGTCAACCGGCGCAGCAATGATTTCCCGCGGGCGTCTTTCGAGCCGGACGAACTGGCGCGACTGACCATAGAGTTCTACAGGCGCAATTATATAGAAGGATTGTTTCTCAGTTCGGCGGTAGAAGTATCCCCGGATCGCACGGCAGAGCGGATTTTAGAGTCTTTGCGGCTTTTGCGGTACAAATACGGTTTCAGTGGTTATATTCATGCAAAGATCATCCCTGGTGTGTCGCAGGAACTGCTCCATGAGATCGGACTGGTTGCCGATCGCCTCAGCGTCAACATCGAGATGCCCACGGCCAGGAGTTTGCAGACTTTTGCGCCTCAGAAGAAACCGAAGGAGATCTTTGCGCCTATGCGTCAGATCACTAATTCTCTTATCGAGAGGAACTCTCTCAAAGGTCCCGGGAACATGTTTCGCGGCATCGCCGTCAATGCGCCGGAGCATTATTTAAAGGGGTTTTCGCAGGGGATCGAAGAGAAAGACAAGGCAGGTGGTTCTCGGGCAGACAGCGATACACAAGACTCTATTACCGCAGTGTCTTCTGCGCGGCCACTTTCCCGTAACCGCCGCAGGCAGGGTGAAGACTTCGCTCCGGCAGGGCAGACCACTCAGATGATCATCGGTGCGGGAGGCGAGACTGACCAGAGCATCCTTAACACCAGCGAAAGTCTCTACCGGACATTCAAAATGAAGCGAGTGTATTATTCTGCTTATGTGCCGGTGGTGGATTCTCCCATGCTCCCGACCAGGAAGACGGCGCCGCCACTGGCCCGGGAACATCGGATCTATCAGGCCGACTGGCTCCTGCGGTTCTATGGATTTTCTGTAAAAGAACTGTTTACGGAGAAATCACAGAACCTGGATCCCGATCTTGATCCTAAAGTCACGTGGGCGCTGCGAAACCTGGATCAGTTCCCTGTGGAAGTCAACCGGGCTTCTTATGATACCCTGATGCGGATCCCTGGGATCGGTGCAGTCTCCGCCCGCAGGATAGTTCGTCAGCGCAGGCTGTCCGCCGTCAAATTCGACGACTTGAAGAAGATGGGCGTCGTTCTGAAACGCGCTAAATATTTCCTTACTTGCAGCGGCAGATACTATGGCGAGAAACGCTTCGAGCCAGAGGTCATCCGTAACGCTATTCTCCAGATGGAAAACGGACTGCAGATGTCCCTCTTTGACGACCAGTGGAATCGGCTGGAAGAAGGTCCCCGCCAGGAAAAGCTATCGGCTGCGGGACTGCTGTAAGGAGGCTGGACATGGATAGAACAGTAAATGTAATAGAAAACCTTGATGGAAAGAAAACCGTAATAATACAAGATATAAGGTTCAGGGGAAAAAGGAATATAAATTGGACTGATGTAGAACGGTACTTAGTTGAATTTATTGGAGATATATATTATATTGCCGAAAACAATAACGAGGAGATTTACATTGGTCGTGATTTGCCATCCGAGTATACAGGTTCAATGTCTTTCATGCAAGTTTACTTATCAGGCATGCGGCGGATGGAAGAAAATATCTTTATGATATTATAGAAATAAAAAAAGAAACAGGCAAATGCTGTCAGGAGTAACTCCTTACCCGCTTCGAAACCTATTCCTTATAAAGTATTGTAAGTGAACTTTTTCCTCTTGTCAATGTAAATATTTGAGCATGTTATTCAAATTGCTGTAAGGAGGCTGGACATGCAGGACTATTTATACGATGGGACCTTCGAAGGGTTCCTCACATGTGTATACCACCATTACTATACAGAACAGGCGGCCGGGATCTGTTTAAAAGAAGAATACCAGCCTTCCTTGCTGGGCGGTTTTCAGGAAGTTCACACGGATCTTGAAAAAGCTGATCGGGTTTACCAGGCGATCCGGAGAAAGATTTCTTATATGGATCTGCGGAGGATCTATAAATGCTTTCTTTCTACCGTACCTGACAAGGAAATGATACTGCTGCGCTATATCGTTCTTGGGTTTCACATCGGATCGGGGATATCGAAACTTCACGGAAATCCGGATGTGTTTGCAGCACAGGAAATCGAGAAAAAGATCAATGTGGAAGCAGAGCGAATGCGCCAGTTCGTGCGATTCTCTGTTATGCAGGGTGATATCCTGTATGCCAGGATCGAGCCGGATCACGACGTGCTGGAACTGATCGGTGATCATTTCAGCGACAGATTCAGAAACGACCCCTTTCTCATTCACGACGTGTGCCGTGGTAAAGCAATGGCAGGTTACCAGGGCAAATGGTACATCACCAGTTTTGCAGAAAACGATGTTCCAGAAGAGTCAGAAGAAGAAAAAGAATACCAGACTCTCTGGCAGAAATACTTCGACCATATCGCCATCAAAGAACGAAAAAATTCAAACTGCCAGCGAAACTTCATGCCGCTGCGTTACCGTAAACATCTGACGGAATGTCAGATGAGATGAGTCATATTAGAAGGGGGAAATAATGGATAAAAAAAGAAACGAGCACCCCGCTTGAGCCATAGCTGTACGGTAACAAACCCATTTCTTACCTAGCATTTTACCTCACTCTTTTTTATTAGTCAATAAAAAGATCTCAGCTCATATATTGAATTTCAATCCTCTGGGATATATACTTAATACATAAGTGATAGTAGTTTGTGGATTTTATGTGTGATATGAACACCAGTCAGGAGGTTGAAATGAAGTACGAAATCAAAGGCGATTCTCTGCCAGTCGTGATCTGTCAGCTGGAAGCGGGAGAGCAGATGCTCACAGAAGGTGGCGGCATGTCGTGGATGTCCCCCAACATGCAGATGGAAACTACCAGCAATGGAGGCGTCGGCAAAGCTCTGGGACGTATGTTTGCCGGGGAGAAATTATTCCAGAATATTTATACGGCACAGGGCGGCCCGGGAATGATCGCATTTGCATCCAGCTTTCCGGGATCGATAAAGCCGTTTCAAATTACACCGGGAAATGATATGATCTGTCAGAAAAGTGCATTCCTGGCAGGCGAAATGGGCGTTCAGCTTTCTGTCGCAGTCAATAAAAAAATCGGATCCGGATTCTTTGGGGGTGAAGGATTTATCATGCAGAGACTCAGCGGGCAGGGCATCTTTTTCGCAGAGTTTGATGGTCATGTAATCGAATATGAGTTAAAGCCGGGACAGCAGATCGTG
>NZ_JACRWC010000031.1 GCF_014306095.1 Lentihominibacter faecis | reverse complement strand
AGATGTGTATAAGAGACAGGGCTATGCTATCAGGTTGCGATGATACAACCCGAAACTCGCAATTTCATTGTATCATCGTTACCCTGAAAAATCAATATTCAGGGTATTTTTATACCCATTTTAAGGAGATGATACATATGACTATCGCATGGGCATACTGCCGCTTCAGCAGCGATCACCAGAGAGAAGAATCCATCGATGCACAGATCCGGGCGATCCGTGACTACTGCGGTCGCAACAGGATCACACTGGAGAAAATCTATCGGGATGAAGCAAGATCCGCCACTACTGATGATCGCCCATCTTTTCAGCAAATGTTCTCTGATATCAAGGAATATCCCTGTGATCTGGTAATCGTTCATAAGCTTGACCGATTCAGCCGGGATCGGTATGACAGTGCCTTCTACAAAAGAAAACTCAAAGAACGCGGGATCCGTCTCGTGTCCGTTCTGGAAAATATCGACGGCAGCCCGGAGAGCATCATCCTGGAATCCGTTCTGGAAGGAATGTCTGAATACTATTCACGCAATCTGGCCAGAGAAGTCCAAAAAGGAAAAAAAGAAACTGCATATAAATGCCTGCATAACGGCGGAGTCCCTCCCATCGGCTACCAGGTCGATGGGTCCGGGAAATATCACGTGGATCCCATAGAATCTAAATGGATCATCAAGGCATATGAAATGAAGGCATCCGGCTGCAGCTACATGGAAATCGCGGCTTATTTGAATGGGATCGGCGCCAGAACCAGACGTGGCCAGGGATTTACCAAAAACAGCTTCCATGATCTTTTCAAGAATGAAAAGTACAAGGGCGTTTATGTATATAACCGGGCAGCTCCGAAGACAGCCGGAAAGCGGAACAATCATTTAAACAAATCAGATGAGGATATTATTCGCATCGAGGGCGGGATCCCTCGGATCGTATCAGATGAATTATGGAATGAGGTGAACATGCAGATGAAAGATAGGACGATGAATGCCAGACATAAAGCGAAAAGAACTTATTTACTTTCCGGGATCATATACTGCGGTGAATGTGGCAGTCCAATGTCCGGGAACGCCAGAAGAGCCGGCCGGAATAAAACAGAATATATCACATATGACTGTAATCGTCGGCACAGAGAACGCACCTGCCGGGCAAAAGGGATCAATAAAAAATACATTGAGGATCTGGTGATCAGCCATCTGGAAAATGAGTTTTTCACACAGGAAAACGTCTTGCAGCTTTCGCAGCGTATCTTCGACTTGCAGGCGCAGCGCAAAATGGAAGTAACTCCGGAACTGGCGGCTCTAAAAGCCGAGCTGGCAGCCAAGCAGAAAGAAATGAACAATATTATTGATTCTATCAAAAAGGGTAGTTATAAGGACTGGATGGGAGATCTGGGCGATGAGATCGACGCCCGCATTAAATATCTAGAAGGAAAAATCCAGTATAGCGAAAGCATTCAGAAGCGCCAGATTCTTTCACAGAAACAGATTTACGATTATATTATGAAAGATGCAAATCTGATGGAAAAATCTCTAGAAGATCTGAAACAGATCGTACAGACTTATGTAGAAAAGGTAGTGGTATTCGCTGAGAAGATCGAAATACACTTAATAATAAATAACCACAATCCAGGCGGTAAAAGCCACCCAGATTGTGGATACGATGGTGGAAGCGATGGGAATCGAACCCATGTCCGAAAGCATTTTCACAGGAGTTTCTCCGAGCGCAGCTTTTGTTTTAAAGTTTTGCCTCAAACATCGCCCAAAAGCAGGCTATATCATCAGCTATCCCGTTAGTCCCTTATGCTGCCGGGCATTCACATAAGGTTTTCCTGCATGTTTGACGCATGGTTCCGGACCTGCAGGTGAACCCGGGCATGCGCGCGGTGCTGAACTAAGCAGCTAATGCGAAATTGTTGTTCTTTTTAGCGTTTATATTTAACGTGTCCCTTTTAACGCAGACTGGACAAACTGCGGCTCGCTTCTCCGGTTTCCACACCCCCGTCGAAACCAGTGCGCCCCCATATAGGATCCTGCAGCCTATTCTTCTGCAGCAGGATCATCTTCATCATTCTTAATGCGATACTTTTCTTTCACCTCTTCGATCTCAGCTTCCAGAGCCTCTATCTCCTCGCTGTAAGCTTTAATCTGTTCACAAAGCTCTTCGATTCTAGGATCTTTGATATCACCAGCTTCAAACAGTTCATAGCAATATGCTCCGATATCTTTCTTAGTATTGCCGATATACTGCTTTTTCGTTGTGATCTTTCCCTTCAGCTTGCCGATCTCCATCAGTTCGCTTGCCTTGCTGCCTGCCTTCGAAGCAGCTTCTGATGCTGTCTTGCCTATTTTATTAAAAAAATTCTGCATGGTCTTCCTCCCTTTTCAGTGCCTTGCACTGCACTCTGGTTTATGAATGTTTGCGCATTGCCTGCTGCATCCGTCTGTCTGCATCACGCTTTGCAATATCATGACGCTTATCGTACTCTTTTTTACCACGGGCAACGGCAAGTTCCACCTTTGCCCTTCCTCTATCATTAATGTACATCCTCAGAGGCACTAAAGTCAAGCCTTTTAACGTCGTATACCCAATAAGTTTTCGGATTTCTCTTTTATGCAAAAGCAGCTTGCGCGGACGTACCGGATCCACATTGAACCGGTTTCCCTGCTCATACGGACTGATATTCATGCCATAGAGGATCACCTCTTCCTTCTCGATCCTGGCATAACTTTCCTTCAGGCTGACACGCCCCTGCCTCACCGACTTGATTTCCGTTCCCGTCAGTGTGATTCCTGCTTCATAAGTCTCTTCTATAAAATAATCATGGCGCGCCTTCTTATTATTTGCAACTACCTTCATATCAATACTCTCTTTCTGCCTGGGAATTCAAGGGAAACAAACTTTTCCGATACAATCCCCCACATCTACGATCCCTACCGCATCATTTCGACTATCCATAGAGGAGCCTCGATCATCGCACAGCAGGAATAATTCTCCTTCTCCCAAAGTCCGATGCGTCAAATCCTCCATTTCTCCATCGCCGCTCATATACGCCGTATACGGCTTTCCATTTCGATAAAACACATTGTCACGGATCTCGATCTGATCTCCCTGCCGGGCTGCGATCCGCCGGATCAGGACACTTCCCTCTCCGTCTTCACTGTATACCTGATTCCAAAGCGCCACGACTTCTCCCACTTCCGGAATACTCTTTCGGTATGCCGCTTTGCAGACCAGAACGCAATGCCCCTCTTTATAAAAAGGCTCCATCCCGCTTCCCGTCACCGTCGTGATCATAAACACGCCGAAAAATCCTACAGCACAGACGATCCCCATGATCGCTGCCGTACCGTATGCCACGATCCGCTTCCACATAAAACGATCCTCCCTGGTTTTTATGTAAAGCGTCCGGCGTCAGTTTATGCAAAGGTTTCACGCCAAAGCATCAGTTTATGCAAAAGTTTCACGCCAAAGGGATCTCCGCGATCCCTGCGGCTTGCGTTCTGCTTACAGCAGCTTGATCTGATTGAACGGATACAGCCGGATAAATGCCTTGCCGACAATGCTGTCCTCACTGACCGTGCCAACTTCCTCCGAACGACTGTCCAGACTTACCCGGCGGTTGTCTCCCATGACAAACACCTGATCTGCCGGGACTTTATAATCGCTGATATCACCTTCTGTATAACCTTCCTTGGTGTATGGCTCATCCAGAGCGGTACCATTCCGGTACACTACTCCGTCATGGATATCTATAACATCATTTTCGACACCGATCACTCTTTTTATAAGCAGTTTATCACCTTTTCCGTCATCTCGCTGGATATGAGATTTGAATACGATGATATCCCCATAGTCCGGATGATCCGCGGTCAGATATGCCAGTTTATTGACAAACAAATAATTATTTTCATACAAAGTAGACTCCATAGAGCTTTCCTTGACGATAGTCGGCTTGATGATCAGCGTGATCACCACCACGATCACCAATGCGATCAGTACATCTTTTATAAACTCTTTCATTTATGCAAACGCCTCCAAATCTTTATCGGTGAACCCCAGCTTCTGCAAAGCCTCCTGAAATTCTTCCGGCAGCTTTGCCTTAACGGTTTTTCCATTCAGATATGCGAAATTTCCTTCCAGACCACTGAACTTCAGCTGATACGCATGCAAAAGCTGCGTCGTGATCCCCAGCTTGTTCTTTGCCATGCCATTGACTCTTCGATCGCCATATTTGATGTCTCCCACCAGCGGATGTCCTTCGTGGGGAAGATGCACGCGGATCTGATGCGTCCTGCCTGTCACCAGCTCTACTTCTACTACGGAAAAACCGTTTTTCGAAGCGATCGGCGTGACAAACGTCTCCGCGCTCTTTCCTTCCTTTGCATCGTCCGTAACCTGGGAAATATTCATGCCGTGATCTTTTGCGATCCTATCCCGGAGCACCAGTTTCTCTTTTAAATTTCCTTTGACCAGCGTCACATAATACTTGCTGACATACTGTCTTTCCCGGATATAGCGCGTAAAGCTCCGGAGGGTTTCCGCATTCTTTCCGAAAATCACCAGGCCTGTCGTGTTTCGATCCAGACGGTTCACCGGCGAAGGTACGAAAGACTTCTCCTTTGATGGATCGAATTCTCCCTTCTCCTGCAAATATCCGCAGACCTGATTTGCCAAAGTGTTTTTCTTTTCCCGGGAATCTCCATGGGTCAAAAGGCCCGACGGTTTTTCAACGATGAGAAGGTTCTCATCTTCATATGCGATCCGAAACTGGCGTTTTACACGTCTGTGAGTCTGCTGTCTCGTCAGATCGTTCAGTTTCTCCTCCGGTATGTACAGAGACAACTGGTCGCCTTCCTGCAGGATCGTATCCTCATGCGCACGTTTCCCATTGACCTTTACATCTTTTCGTATGGTTTTGTAGATCATGCTCAGAGGAGCTCTCTTCATGTATTTTCGCAGGAAACGATCCAGCCGCTGCCCCGCTTCATTTTCTGTAATCTTGAAATCTACCATAGATATGATTATACAACATCCTGCAATAATTACAATTCATTGTGAAGAAAATTTCATGGAAAACACCGCTTTTCGATTTGAGAAAGTACTGAAAATATGGTACAGTATAGATGTATGCACAGCAAGCACAATATTTGCATTCACAAGGAGTATTGTTTATGAACAAAATCAAGGATTTTTTCTACAATAAAAATGACATTATCATTGTTCTCATCATACTGATCGCTGCCGGACTGATCATTTACACCCGCATCAGCGCGATCATGGATTATCCGGAAACACTGGCGCAGCAGAATGCGAAAGCACAGCAGACGACACAGGCATCGGAATCAAAGGAAACGACTGCTGCAGCATCCAGCGAATCCAGTGCAGCAGAAACTGTTGAAATCACCATATCGGACTCTGACGACTCGGTTGCGGTCGCCACAAAGCTCTATCAGGCAGGGCTGGTGAGCTCCGATACAGAATTTCAAAGTTATATCAGCAATATGGGCAAGGAAAGTTCTCTGAAATCCGGGACATTCCAGATCCCCAAGGGTTCCACGGACGAACAGATCCTGAACATCATTGCTAATTAATATCTCTATTACATTTATTTTTTAAGGAGGCTGTCATGTCTTTAGTTACTACAAAGAAAATGTTTGAGAATGCATTGAACAGCGACTACGCAGTAGGTGCTTTCAATGTCAACAACATGGAAATCATCCAGGGTATCGTAGAGGCCGCTCAGGAAGAGAAGGCTCCGCTGATCCTTCAGGTATCCGCCGGTGCCAGAAAATATGCCAAGCCGGCTTATCTGATCAAACTGGTAGAGGCTGCGATCCTCGATACCGGTCTGGACATTGCACTCCACCTGGATCACGGTGAAGATTTCGATATTTGTAAAAAATGCGTAGACGATGGATTTACATCCGTTATGATCGACGGATCCAAACATCCATTTGAAGAAAATATAAAACTGACAAAGGAAGTTGTGGAATATGCTCACAGCAAGGGCGTTTCCGTAGAGGCAGAACTGGGTAAGCTGGCCGGCATTGAAGATAACATCAATGTAGATGCCAGAAATGCAACTTTCACCGTTCCTGAGGAAGCTGCGGAATTCGTAGCAAAAACCGGTGTTGACTCCCTGGCTGTAGCCATCGGGACCAGCCACGGCGCATATAAATTCAAAGGCGAGCCATACCTCGACTTTGAACGTCTCAAGGAGATCCACAGCCTGATCCCTGACACGCCTCTGGTTCTCCACGGCGCATCCACCGTTTTGCCTGAATTCGTAAAGAAATGCAATGAATTCGGGGGAGATATCCCGGGTGCACAGGGCGTTCCTGAAGATATGATCCGCACTGCGACCAAGTATGGTGTCTGCAAGGTCAACATCGATACAGATCTGCGTCTGGCCATGACAGCTGAGATCCGCAAGCACTTCGTAGAACATCCGGCTGACTTCGATCCAAGAAAGTACCTTGGACCTGCAAGAGATGCGATCAAGGGAATGGTACAGCACAAGATTAGAAACGTGCTCAACGCTTCCAACAAGAGATAACGAATCATCACACGAGAAACTGCAAAGCTCCCGGCATTACGCCGGGAGCCTTTTTTTAAAGAAAAAGCTCCGCCGCACGGGCGAAGCTCATTAAAACCGCTATTTTTCAGATGCAGCAATCATATCATGCTTCAGCTTCCAAAGGTCGTAGGATAGATCCACATAATAGTTTTGCGGATTTTCAAATCGTTTCATCTCATCCCACATCGCATCCAGCTGCTGCCTGCAATAGTCCTTGATCTCGTCGATGGATGGAGATTTGTAGATGCACTTGCCTTCTTTGAAAATCTGCTGCCGCAGATTCTTTGCATAAAAATTCGTGATTTTCTTTCTCTTCCAAACCGCGTTAGGATCAAAGATCTCATATTCTCCATCCTCCGGTATCGTCTCACCGTCAAGCACGATCACATCAGCCAAAGCCCGGTTGCTGTCCCTGTCAAAGAGACGATATACGGTTTTGAATCCAGGATTGGTGATCTTCTCAACATTTTCACTGATCTTGATCTTAGGGATCAGCTTTCCATCTTTTTCTAAGGCCGACAGCTTGTACACGCCGCCAAATACCGGTTCTGACTTGGCTGTGATCAGCCTTTCGCCAACGCCAAAAGAATCGATGCAGGCCCCCTCCTGGATCACATCACGAATCAGATACTCATCCAGCGAGTTGGAAATTACAATAGAGCAATCCTCCAGCCCCGCTTCGTCCAGCATTTTTCTGGCCTGCTTTGTTAAGTACGTAATGTCACCACTGTCGATCCGTATCCCCATCTTCTCCGGTTTCATTTCCTTGAAAACGCGGATCGCAGTCGGCACACCGGATTTCAATACGTTATAGGTGTCTACCAGAAGCACACAGTTTGTCGGATAGATTTCCGCATACTTTTTAAATGCTTCATATTCATCATCATACATCTGCACCCAGCTGTGAGCCATGGTCCCAAGTGCCGGGATCCCGAAATCACGATCTGAAATCGTACATGCTGTCCCTGCACATCCACCGATATATGCAGCACGCGCACCGTATACTGCGGCCGCTGTGCCGTGCGCTCTTCTCGTGCCGAATTCCATTACAGGACGCCCTGCTGCAGCACGAACGATCCTGCTCGCTTTTGTTGCGATCAGGCTCTGGTGGTTGACGATCAAAAGGATCATCGTTTCCACAAACTGCGCCTGCATCACCGGACCTCTTACTGTCAGGATCGGCTCTCCGGGAAAAATCGGAGTTCCTTCCGGGATCGCCCATACATCGCACGTGAACTTAAACTCTGAAAGGTATTTCAAAAAATCCTCACTGAACATCTTCTGTTTTCTGAGATACTCGATATCCTCATCGGTAAATTCCAGATTTTCCAGATACTCGATCACCTGTTCCAGGCCTGCCATGATCGCATAACCGCCGTCATCAGGAATCCTTCTGAAAAACATATCAAAGCAGGCGATATTGTCTGCCATATCTGTACAGAAGTACCCGTTAGCCATGGTTATTTCATAAAAGTCAGTCAGCATGGTCAGGTTTGATTTCTCCATCATTTTACAGTTCCTCCATTTCACTTTCTCAGCACTTCCTGCATGATGTAAGTTCTATTATACCATTTATTCCACACAGTGGAAAGCTATATTTCTCCCCCGTATATTCTCCCATACTTCTGTTTCCCGCACGTATTTTATGCACATCAGACTAAAGAAGGATCCTTCTGAGGAACTGTCCTGTGTAGGATGATCCACATTCTGCCACCTCTTCCGGCGTACCTTCCGCTACGATCGTTCCGCCGCGGAATCCTCCGTCCGGTCCCAGATCGATGATATGATCCGCTCGCTTGATCACGTCCAGATTATGTTCGATCACTACGACCGTATTTCCTGCATCTACGAGTTTGTCCAGCACGGAAAGGAGCTTGTCAACATCTGCAAAATGCAGTCCGGTCGTCGGCTCATCCAGAATATACAGTGTTTTACCGGTGCTTTTTCTGGAAAGTTCCGACGCCAGCTTGATCCGCTGTGCTTCACCGCCTGAAAGCTGCGTGCTGGGCTGTCCAAGCTTGATATACCCGAGCCCCACTTCCAGCAAGGTCTGCAGCTGTCTGGATATGCTCGGGATATTTTCAAAGAAAACAGCAGCTTCTTCCACGTTCATATCCAGCACGTCAAAAATGCTCTTGTCCTTATACTTTACTTCCAGTGTCTCTCGGTTATAGCGTCTGCCCTTGCAGACTTCACACGGCACGTAAACATCCGGCAGGAAGTGCATCTCGATCTTTATGATGCCATCCCCATTGCATGCTTCACACCGTCCGCCTTTTACGTTAAAGCTGAACCGACCCTTACCGTATCCTCGAAGCTTTGCTTCCGGAAGCTGCGAGAACAGATCCGGAATATGTGTGAATACGCCGGTATACGTCGCCGGATTGGAACGCGGCGTCCTGCCGATAGGAGCCTGGTTGATGTCGATGATCTTGTCGATGTGCTCGATCCCCTTGATCTTCTTGTACTTGCCCGGTTTCTCCTTGCTGCCATACATTTCTTCTGCAACGGCCTTATATAAAATTTCGTTGATGAGGCTGCTTTTACCGGATCCTGATACGCCCGTCACACAGACCATTTCTCCAAGCGGGATCCTGACATTGATACCTTTTAGATTGTTCTCGGCTGCGCCGATGATCTCGATCTTCTTGCCGTTCCCCTTGCGACGCTTTGCAGGAACCTCGATCTTCCTTTTCCCGCTGAGATACTGACCGGTAATGGATCGCGGGCAATTGATGATATCCTCCACCGTACCCTGTGCGACCAGTTCTCCTCCGTTGATCCCGGCCTCAGGCCCTATATCAACGATATGATCCGCAGCATACATGGTATCCTCGTCGTGTTCCACCACGATGAGCGTATTGCCGATGTCAGTCAGCCTGCGAAGTGCCTCCAGCAGTTTTTCATTGTCCTTCTGGTGCAGTCCGATACTGGGCTCGTCCAGAATGTAAAGAACGCCCACCAGCCCTGAGCCGATCTGAGTCGCAAGGCGGATCCGCTGTGATTCTCCTCCGGACAAGGTTGCCGACGCTCTGGACAGGGTCAGATAATCCAGTCCCACGTTGGCCAGAAATGTCAGTCTGCCGCGTATCTCCTTGATGATTTCAGCAGCGATCTGCCGATGCGTCTCAGACAGATCAAGATGCTCTACAAATCCAATGGCATCCGATACGGACATATCACAGAATTCCATGATATTTTTACCGCCAACCGTCACTGCCAGAAGCTCCGGCTTCAGTTTGTTGCCTTTGCAGGACGGGCAAGTGGTGATACGCATATATTTTTCCATTTTTTCCTTGATCCACTCTGACTGGGTTTCCCGATACCGCCGTTCCAGATTATTGATGATACCTTCGAACGTATGATTTCGATTCTGAGTATCGCCATTACGATTGGTATACACATAAGACAGCTTTTCGTCCCCGGTGCCATATAACAGGACTTCCTTGAATTTTTTTGGCAGATCCTTATATGGTGTGTCCATATCAGCGTCATATTTCTCCGCCAGCGCACGAATCACCTGCCAGTAAAAACTGGTGTATTCCATTGTCGAAAACACGTTGCTCAGGCACTTGTCATTGATGCTCTTGTCCTGATCCGGAATAATCAGATCCGGGTCTATTCTCTGTATGAACCCCAGTCCATTACAATCCGGACAAGCTCCCATCGGGTTGTTGAAGGAAAACATCCGCGGCTCCAGTTCTTCAATGCTGACGCCATGATCAGGGCAGGCCAGACTGGTGCTGAATGTCTTTTCTTCCTGGACACCGTCTTTGTCCACAATGACCTGAACTAGCCCTTCCCCATGGGCTATAGCCAGTTCACACGCCTCCGAAAGACGGCTCTGCACACCATCTTTCACCTTGATCCTGTCTACAACGATCTCTATGGTATGTTTGAAAGTCTTTTCCAGCTTGATCTCATCTTCTTCCAGAAGGTGGATCTCCCCATCAACACGGACACGCGTAAATCCTTCTTTGCGGATACGTTCTAAGATCTTTTCATGCTGCCCCTTGCGCTGCCGCACTACCGGAGCCAGCACCGTCAGCTTCGTTCCTTCGCCCTCCTGCATCAGAAGTTCTACGATCTGGTCGATAGCTGTCTCTTATACA
>NZ_JACRWC010000011.1 GCF_014306095.1 Lentihominibacter faecis | reverse complement strand
TCAGCCGGGAAAAGAAACTCTAACGATGTTTCAACGCACACTCAGAAACAACGACATCTGCCATAAGCTGATCAAACCTTTTACCCCAAGGCATAATGGGAAAGTAGAACGCAGTCATCGCAAAGATAACGAACGATTTTACGCCACCCATAAGTTTTATTCCTTTGAAGATTTTTCAAAGCAGCTGCAGCGATACAACTACAGGGATTACAATCGTTTTCCTATGCGCCCGCTGGGATGGAAATCTCCTCAAACTGTTTTAGATGATTTCGTACTTGATGGTGTAACATATGTTTGACAAACCTACAGAAGCAGAAAAGTAAGCAACTATCCTTGCACGGAGTGTCCTGCCGCTCGCAGATGACTGCGCTGCGCTAAACTGCTATTGTGTTAATGCTGCAAATTTCATTCCCTACAGCAGCCTGTCGTCGTAGATATTTTCCAGCCCAAAGCGACGGATCCTCTGTCTGATCTCATCCGGATCCGTGGAATAAAACCCTTTATCTTTCATCCTTTGAAAATACTCTGCCCCGGAGAATGTGTAACGCGTCATAAGCCCGTCTTCCGACTCAAGACTCTTGTTGGCATATGCGATCAGATCCCCGATGGCGATCCCTGCAGGCAACTCCAGCGGCCGCATTCCCTTCAAGTAGCGAACAGCATTGTGCCCTGCCAGACTCCCTGTAGAAATCGCCTCCGTATGCCCGACGAACAAACCGGATTTTTCCCCGCCGCAAAACAAGTTCCTGATCTTCATGACACGCATAGTATTGTCCCGCTCCGCAACCGATAAATATCGGATGGAATTTCCCTTGCCACCCGCATACGGATCTGCATATCGAGCATTTTCAAATCCCGGGATCTGCCGCAAAGTTTCCAGATCAAAAAACGGCGTCATGATCTTAGCGTATCCCGTGTCCAGCAAAACAATATTTTCCGCGAATTCCTGCAAAGCGTACTGCTTGCAGACTTTCATATCCAGCTTTTCTTTTTTTACGGCTGCGTGCGGAAGCGGGATCACCGCTACGCCTTCTTCGTTCAGCTTCTTTTGGATCTCGGCAGAAAGGGATCCTTTTTCCAGTTTTCCACTGCCGCTGAACGCCCCGAAGGATCCGTCCCGCCGGCGGCCCATGATATCGCTGCCGCCGGCTCTTGCACTGATACTGACCCGAGGACCAAATGCCGGGCATCTGAGGACGCACATGCAACACCCGTTACCGTATGTAAGGCAGTTTCCCATCGGGCCCGTAGAACCAGTGGTTTCAACGAAGACGTCTCCTTCGATGGTTTGTTCCGAATCACCGCCGATACCCGCCGGATTTCCCGCCAGGATCAGTTTCTCGATGACAGCATCCTGCACATCTCCATTGTCAAAAGGCTCTGTATTGCTGCAGCGTGTTTCGCCAGGATGCTCGATGCCGCTGATCCGGCGATCACGATCGCCGCTACCGCATGCCCCGCGCCCGGATTTTTGCAGCACCACATCTACTGCCCGTGCCATCAGCCGCACGTCCACGCCCTTCTCCCGCAGAAGCCTTCGTACATTTGGCTCCACTTTCATCACATCATAAAGACTGGCATGTTTATGTCCCGGAAAATCAATATTGACATGCCGAGAGCACCGATCGGTTATGTCAAAAAGTTCCCGTGCTCCCAATGCGATATTTTCCTCGGCTGCTGTGAATCTGCCGTTGTTTCTCATGATGCCGCCTACATTCCCAAGCCCCAGCAGCATGTCGGTCTTTTCCAGCAAGGTCACCTCTGCCCCTGCTTTTCGTGCCGCCAGCGCAGCAGCACATCCGGACCAGCCACCGCCTATGATCACCACTTTATACAAAAAAATCCCTCCTTCGCTCTATCCTGTTTAGGATATGCGAGGGAGGGTAGTTTGGTGTCTGTTTGATGTCTGCGGTTTGGGAGTGTGTTTGGGGTTTACGGTTTGGGGGTAGAGACCGGAATTTCGAGAACTGGGCGCTGGCATGACAGGAACTGGGCGCTCACATGTCAAGAACTGAGCGCCGGCATGTTGTTCCATTATTTGTAATTCCACTTTTTGAGTTGAAGTAGGCTGATTAAATCATAGTTTGTCAGATAACTGCCTTTTTTCGAGGATGAT
Source organism: Lentihominibacter faecis (assembly GCF_014306095.1). Taxonomy (GTDB): domain Bacteria; phylum Bacillota; class Clostridia; order Peptostreptococcales; family Anaerovoracaceae; genus Lentihominibacter; species Lentihominibacter faecis. The sequence continues at coordinate 8,513 of NZ_JACRWC010000011.1, read as the reverse complement.
TTTTGGGAGATTTTGGCAATGACGGCTCACTTTTTGAAAAAGAGAACCCTGAAAGCTAATTATTTCAGCTCTCAGGGTTCTGATTCTCTATTCCTGTTATGAAATCTTAACGTTTCTTACTATGATTTTCGTTGTGCTATTCATTAATGAGGCCGGCACTCGAAATTACTATGATTTTTTAGGATTTCTCGCTGAAAAAATCATAAACTCGTGTCGGCGCACGCAGGGTGCTCGATCAGTGCCCTACAGCACATCCCGGATCTCCTTATGGCTGGCTTTTTTCCCATAGTTATCGATGGCGCGTTTGTCAGCGTTGCCGTGACTCAGGCAGGCGGCTCCGCCAATGCAGCCGTCGGTGCAGACCATGCCCTCGATGAAATTGTTTGGCAGCAAGCCTTTGCTGGCACGCAGAAGAGCAGTTTTACAGTTGTCGATACCGTCGCAGACGATCGGGTCGAACACGAACGGCTTACTGTCGGTGCTGTCTCCATCACAGGCGCCATCGCCAGATGCAGGTTTTCCAGGATTTGTACCAGCATCGCCGGATGCCGGTTTGCCAGAAGCTCCAGCCTCGCCGGATGCCACAGCCCCGCTAGTGCCTGCACCGTCTGGGGCATCAGCCTTTGCAGCTTCTTCCGCAGCCTTCTGCTCGCGCACCGCCTCGGTGACCGCTTCACTTAGACCGCCTGTGCGGGCAAAGACTCTTCCGTAATATGTAGCAGTATCGAGCTCTGTTTCCGGCAGCTGATCCACGGCGATATCTTTGCTGTCAATCATAGCCTGCAGCTCCTCAAAAGTCATGACGTAGTCCACATACTGGTGGACCTCCGGCTTGCGGACTTCGCCCTTTTTCGCCGTGCAAGGTCCGATGAAGACGATCTTTGCATCAGGATCCTGTTCCTTGATCAGCTTGCCTGTCTCTGCCATCGGCGAAAGATTATGAGAAATATGCTCCGCCAGCTGCGGGAATTTCATCTTGATATATTTGACAAAAGCCGGGCAGCAGGAGGATGTCAAAAATCCTTTTTCCTGCAGTTCCTGTGCCTCCTTGTACGCTACGATGTCTGCTCCCAGAGCCACCTCTTCCACCGCGTAGAATCCCAGCTCACGGATCGCCGAGATGAGCTGTCCTGCCTTAGCGTACTGGAACTGGCCTGCGATAGCCGGTGCCACGATGGCATGCACATGATAGTGTTTATTGTTATCGCTGTCCACGATGGTCTTGATGATGTCGGTGATACTGGACACGTCCAAAGTCGCACCGAAGGGACACTTGTATACGCATGCTCCGCACTCGATGCATTTCTCACTGTCGATCTGAGCTACACCGTCCGGCGCCATGGAAATGGCGTCCACTTTGCAGGCTCTCTCGCATGGTCGCTTGAAATTAGCAATGGCACTGTACGGACAGCTCTTGGCGCATTTACCGCATTCCACGCACTTAGATTTGTCTATTTCCGCTTTTTGATGGGAATCAACGGTGATAGCACCCAGTTTGCACGCATCCACACAGGCATGCGCCACGCACCCTCTGCAAAGATCCGTCACCACATGTCCTGCCACCGGGCATTCATCACATGCAATGTCGATGACCTGGATCACATTATGATCCTCCTTCTTGCCGCCCAGTGCGATACGGATCCTCTCCGCCACGATAGCTCTGTCCTTGTAAATGCAGCAGCTCATGGTCGGCTCGCCCTTCTTGACCACCTGGTTTGCGATATCGTTGAACACCGAAAACGCATCATTTCCCACCCAGGTCTGGCGCGCCAGCTCAGTCAGGACCTTGTACTTTAATTTCTGCACGTATGTGTCGAAAATCCTCATATGTTCATCTCCATTAATACTCCATAGAAGTCATTTATCCTTGTAATTCTTATGATAATGCACCGTTGTTAAAATGTAAACAACTATCGGAGCATCCGAAATTATTGGTAAGATTCAGACATTTGTACCGCAAAGAAACCCGTTACAAACTACCCGTATTCGCACTGCGGAATTTTCCATCACCAATTTTATCCACTTTCAAAAAATGAAAAATTTTACGATTTTGAAAGCGGCTGCTTGCATATACTATTTACAGGCAGTATAATACGTGTTATAAGACAGTTTCAAAAAATAAAAAAAATTTAACTTTTGAAAGTGGTAAACTATATGAAAACTATTACGAGGAAAAAATATCTTGATAGAATCATCCAACTGAACGGAACTCCTGATATCAAAATCATTACAGGTATCCGTCGTTCCGGCAAATCAAAATTGATGCAGGCATATATTGAGTATCTGAAAAGTCATTTGGAAAACATCAATATTATATTCATCGACTTTATGGATCTGGCATTTGAAGAAATCAAAGAATACCATGCCCTGCACGCTTATGTAGAAGAACGCTATCAAGAGGGAAAAGAAAATTATCTTTTTGTGGATGAAGTTCAGATGTGCCCGCACTTTGAGCTGGCAATCAACAGCCTGTACTCAAAAAACAAATATGATATCTATGTAACAGGCTCCAATGCATTTCTGCTAAGTGCTGACTTAGCAACTCTTTTTACCGGCCGATATATTGAGATTCACGTGTTTCCGTTCAGTTTCCAGGAATATTGCCAGTACAACGATACTGTTCAGGATAAAGACAAACTTTTTGACGATTATTCCCTAAAAGGCGGTTTGGCTGGTTCCTATGCATACAGAACAGAAAAAGACCGGACAAATTATATTAAAGAAGTTTACGAAACCATTGTAACGAGGGATCTGGTACAAAAATATGCCCTGCCTGACACTTTGGTTCTGCAAAGATTAAGCGAGTTTCTCATGGACAATATCAGCAATCTGACGTCTCCCAATAAGGTCAGTCAGCTGCTGGCGGCGAATGATACTCCAACAAATCATGTAACTGTCAGTAAATATATTAAATATCTGTGCAATGCTTTTGTATTTTACGATATTAAACGCTACGATATTCGAGGAAAAAAGTATCTTGCGAACTCTGAAAAATTTTATCTCTGTGACAGCGGAATTCGTTATGCAATTCTCGGCAGCAGAAATATGGATTATGGCAGGGTCTATGAAAATATAGTATGCATCGAGCTGCTTCGCCGCGGATATGATGTTTACGTAGGAAAGCTGTATCAGAAAGAAATCGACTTTGTCGCACAAAGAGGCAGCGAAAAAATTTATATTCAGGTGAGTGATAATATTTCCGAAGAAAAAACTTTTGAGCGGGAAGTATCCCCACTTCTGCAGATACGTGACGCCTATCCGAAGATGATCATTGCCCGGACAAAACATCCGAAATACAGTCACGAAGGGATTGAAATTTATGATATAGCAGACTGGCTGCTGCAGGAGTAGTCCCAGGAAATTTTGACAGCCGAAATGATAAAAGGAAGCTTTGCGGAAATCCTCAAAGGCGACCACCCTTGGCAAAAAATATTTTCGAAATTTGCAGAATTTTTGATGAAAGTAGTTACATTTTGTGTTACTATACTTGTACCGGTCATTCTGACCTACGAGGCTGCGACATTCTTTGCAGCTTCCATGTTTACATGAGGGAAGTATTATGAACAACAAAATCAAGACACACAGTTTAGCATTTCTGACGATCCTGCTGTGGGGATCGGCGTTTCCATTCACGCGTTTTCTGGGCGATGCTATTTCGTCCTCGGCGTTGTGCTTCGAGCGGTGCTGCATCTCAGCCATAGTGCTGCTGATCATCGGAAAGATCTGTCATATCCGAAAGCCGTTCTGCAAGAAAGATCTGCTGTGGTTTTTCCTGTCCGGGGTACTGGGATTTTCGGCTTATTTCATGTTTTTCAACATCGGCATGTCAACACTGACATCAGCTACCGGAAGTATCGTGACCACATCATCTCCGATCCTGACCGCCATCGGGCTCTATACTATTTACCACGAACGGATCAACTGGATCGGCTGGATCTCTATCGCATGTGCTTTTGGCGGTGTGGCGGTACTCCTGCTATGGAATGGAGTGCTTTCTATTAACATTGGTATCTTGTGGATGTTCCTTTGCGGTTCCGTATTTGCAGGCTACAGCGTCCTCAACCGGAAGTTCGCCGAAATGGGCTACACAGCTATGGAAGTAGTTACCTACAGTGCCGTATTCGGGGCGATCCAGACGATGGTATTCCTACCGGATCTGATCCACGACATGGCGAATGCCGGTCTTTCAGCTAACCTGAGCGGGATCTATCTCAGCGTATTCCCAAGCGCGCTGGCATACCTGTCCTGGAGCAAGGCGATCGCTATTGCAGACCGCACCAGCGAAGTGACCAACTACATGTTCGTCAATCCGCTGATCGCGGCCATCATCGGTTTTATCATGCTGCGGGAAGTCCCTGACATGGGAACGTTTATCGGTGGCGCCATCATCATTGCCAGTGTCATCGTGTTCACGCTGAAAGGAGCCGGAGCTGCACAAACCAAGCAAGGGCATCCAAAGCTGGCAGATGTGAAGCATTAAGGTCATGAACAATATAAGAAGGGGCTGTCGCATTAACGATTTAAGATCGTTAGGGCGACAGCCCCGTTTTGTTGTGCGAAGTCTTTGCAGGAAGCTTTGCAGGAAATTCAGCAGAAAATTTTGCAGGATCGCGACGTGATGCGATTGCTAATGCTGAATCTGCGAGTCCGTCCGCTGCATCAGCAACGTCGATATCAGCTTACTCCTGGATCCCCGGGATAGTCGGCAGCGCATCGATGGACGGCTGCAGCTCTTCGTCTGTCGGAACGCTGTCGCTCATGCGGCCTTCGTTGTAAGCTGCATAAGCAGTCATATCGAAATAGCCGGTTCCTGTGAGGCCGAAGAGGATCGTCTTGGTTTCGCCGGTTTCTTTGCATTTCAGTGCTTCGTCAATGGCTCCGCGGATCGCGTGTGCAGATTCCGGTGCCGGAAGGATCGTTTCCAGCTTGGCGAACTGAACGGCCGCTTCGAAAACTTTTGTCTGTTCGTAGGATTCTGCTTCCATGTACTTGTCTGCATACAGCTTGGAAAGGATCGGGGACATGCCATGGTAGCGGAGGCCGCCGGCGTGGTTTGCAGAAGGCTTGAAGGTGCAGCCCAGGGTGTACATTTTAGCCATCGGCGTGATCTTGCCCGTGTCGCAGAAGTCATATTTATAAACGCCTCTTGTAAGGGACGGACAGGATGCCGGTTCCACAGCGATGATGCGCGGATCAGCTTTGCCGGTCAGTTTGTCCTGCATGAACGGCGCGATGAGGCCGCCCAGGTTGGAACCGCCGCCGGCACATCCGATGACGATGTCCGGGTACTCGTCCAGCTGTTCCATGGCGATCTTGGATTCCAGGCCGATGATCGACTGGTGAAGGAGCACCTGGTTGAGCACGGAGCCCAGCACGTAGCGGTATCCTTCGTTGGTCACTGCTACTTCTACAGCTTCCGAAATAGCGCATCCAAGGCTTCCGCTGTTGTCCGGGTCTTCTGCCAGGATCTTTCTGCCTGCCTCCGTCCGATCGGATGGAGATGCAAAGACCTGTGCGCCAAACGTCTTCATGATGTCCTTACGGAACGGCTTTTGGTTATAGGAAACTTTGACCATGTACACCTGCAGGTCGAGACCAAAATAAGAACATGCTTCGGAAAGTGCTGTTCCCCACTGACCTGCACCGGTTTCTGTAGTCACACCCTTGAGGCCTTCCTTCTTAGCGTAGTAAGCCTGTGCCACTGCGGAGTTGAGCTTATGACTGCCAGATGTGTTGTTTCCTTCGAATTTATAGTAGATCTTCGCTGGCGTGTCCAGGGCTTTTTCCAGATTGTAAGCTCTGCAAAGCGGTGCCGGGCGATAGATCTTATAGATATCGCGGACTTCTTCCGGGATGTCGAAGTATCTCGTTTCGTTGTCCATTTCCTGCTGGGCCAGTTCTTTGCAGAATACCGGGTAAAGGTCTTCCACTACCGCCGGTTTCCCGGTTGCCGGATTGATCATCGGCGCTGCCTGCTCTTTCATATCAGCGCGCAGGTTATACCATTGCTGCGGGATCTGGTCTTCGGTTAAATATAATCTGTGTGGTACTTTGATTGTCATGATGGTGCTCCTTTCGTTTGAGCCGCGCGCTGTATCTAAGATACAATCGGCTCATAAAAAAAACTTCTGTCCTTAAAACTCAGGACAGAAGTTATACTTCTGCTATGCCACCCGGGGGAATGCCCCTTCGTTCTACGTACAGCTTTCGATACGCGCTCCCTTTGTTACAGGTGGAGATCCCGTCAGTTTCTACTTGGCTCGCACGGCTTTCAGCGATAACGCCTGCTGCAGGGGTAATGCCTGCTGCGGCGATAATGCCTGCTGCGGCGATAATGCCTGCTGCGGCGAGCGGTTCGTCTGCCCTCATAAGTCCATTCACTCCGGATTTTCCTGCCGCAATCCCACCATCTGCGGCTCTCTTTGAGGTCTATGCCCGAGTTACTACTCTTAATCATCGGTTTGTATTTTTGAAATTGTTCTTGGTGGTATTATATTTCTCAAGAAGGAAAATGTCAAGGGCAAGTTGAGATTTTTTATCTCGGATAAACGGGCGTTTGATGCACGGGCAGTCTGTTTCAGTCAGTCTCAGTCTGTTTCAGTCAGTTACCCCTTATAATCGACCCGAAACTGACTGAAACGCTTTTGAGATGCAGCGGCTAGTGTAGAAGCTAATGTAGAGACTAAGGTAGAAGCTAAAATGGTGCGCGATCGAAATATCATTTTACTCGGGAAGTAAAAAATCCAGGGCAGAAAATTCCCGGCATTTACACATTTTGCGGAGATTTCCCTTAGCGTCCACATGACCGCAGGCGCCGCAGATCCCTTCTCCGCAGCACAGATGGAAGTTATTGCAGAAGACCAGTTTCTCCGGCGGGATTTTCATCACAGCCGACAGGCGTTTGATGTAATAGTCGGATGCAAGCAGGAAAATTCGGTCATAGTCGGTTTGCTGCAGGCAAGGCGCGTTCAGATCAGGGTCGTGCGAGTCGGACGTGTGCAGGGCAGTGGTAATCGAGTCGGACGTGTGCAGGGCAGTGGCAGGGGGGGCAGTGGTAATCGAGTCGGTTTGCTGCAAAGGCGAAGCTGCCGCGGGTTGCTCCAGCAGCTTCGCCAGCGACTGAAACTCCAGACGAAAGCGCCCGCCCTCACTCCTGTAAGCCTCCGGCTGCCAGGCGCGAAACTGCTGGCGGATCACATCATCGCCGACCTTTTCCGGATCAGCGATCACATGAATGTCGACCCGGCCCGCAGCCCACCGGATCAGATTCACTGCCGGAGCGAATCCCACTCCTTTGGTCAAAATAAGCCAGCGCTTTCGGACAGAAATCCCCGGATCATGCAGGTCCAGCATCCCGGCAGCACCTTTGCCCAGCAGACCACTGCGATAAATACCTCTCATTTCCAGAAAATCCTCACAGGCAGCAAGGGCTTTCGTCTTTGCAGAAATGATCTTGAGGATGACCCAGAGACTTTCGTGCTCCACATCCGCTGCCATGACAGAGACGGGAACACTGGTCATCTCCGGTGCTCCAGGTGGTTTCAGAAATAAAAAAGAACCCGGCCGGGATGCTTCCAGAGCAAAACCTCGCGGAACACGAAGCTGCAGCATAAGCAGATCATCGCCTTGCCGGAGCCTTTGCAGGATCTCGGTGCTCCGAGCCTTCCTTTTTGTTCGCACCATGCTCCCGTTTTGCATATATTCATTATAAACGCAGACGCCTGCCCACCTGCAGCTGCATTCCCGTGCGCCTGATAATCTGCTGCATACCAGGCAATCCCCGGTTTCTGCCAGCGGGCAGGGGCAGTTCCGTGTGCCGACGTCAGCACAGATTGGATTAAAATACGTCATGATTTGCCTCCTTTGCCATTAGCATATGCAGCGAAGGAGGTTTCGGTCAAAACTGTGACAAAGCGGAACTCGACAAGCGAAAACACATCGCAAGACGAGCAAGATAAGCAAGATGAGAAAGATGCGATCACAGCACATCAAAACCGTATTCCATCAGCCGGTAAGCATCCTGGAACCAGTTGGGCGCACTCATGACAACACAGATGACGTTCTTTCCATCTCGGGTAGCAGAAGCCGCAAGGGTTCGCCCGGAAGCCTTGGTATAGCCGATCTTGACCCCGTTACCCCCATCAAACTGACGAACAGTCTTGTTCTTGTTGACAAAATGCCGGTACGTGCTCCCGGGGCGATCTGCATTCCACTCCTTTGCAGCTACCATCCTTCTAAAGGTCTTGTTTTTCATGGCAGTACGCGTGATATTCGCCAGATCCCGCGCCGTGGTATAATGATCTTCATCAAACAACCCGTTGGGATTGGTGAAATGCGTGCCGGTGCAGCCAATAGCATCCGCTCTCCTGTTCATCATTTCTATAAAGTGCTGCTGTGTTCCGCCAATAACGCAGGAAAGCGCAACAGCCGAATCGTTTCCAGACACCAGCATCATACCGTATAGCAAGTCCTCTATAGAGATTTTCTCACCGGCTTTCAGGTACAGAGACTGT